>WLDE01000038.1 GCA_009704985.1 Actinomycetota bacterium
AGCGGCCACGCGGCGGCGGCGAGGATCGTCGCGACCAGTCCTGCTGCCACCGCGGCCCCGATCGACACGCGGACGTGCTCGTCGACCGCGAAGATCCGAGCGCCCTGGTGTGCGACGAGCGCGACCGTGGCCACGGCGGGGACGGCGCTCGTCCACCGGTACCGGAGGGCCGGTACCTCGGTGCGCTCGCGGTCGCGACGGCCGGTCCTCACAGGTTCCCCGGTCGCTGGTTCCAGCGGGCGACGAACTGCTCCGCGCTCGTGACGTCGATGTGGCGGACGGGCAACCGGCGTAGCGGTGTGCTGCCGTCGTGGAGTCGCACGACCACCAGTCGGCGTGCGATCAGCACGTTGCCGGCGAGCTCGGTGACGAGCGGCGAGTCGGCGCCGGTGACGAGGAAGATCTGGTCGCCCGAGTCGCCCTGCAGTCGCAGCTGCGCGGCCGGGAGCGTGTCGTCCGGGGTGGTGCGCTGCACCCGGGTGAACAGCTCGAGCGCCTCCTGGCGGTGGCGCACGAAGGCGAGGCGGCCGGGGTTCTCCCGGTCGCGGGTGCGCATCACCACCTGCAGCTCCTGCTCGAGCGACTCGCACACGATGCTGGCGGCCAGCTCCACGGCGTCCTCGAACAGCGCGTCGTTGGCGGAGCGGTCGAGGGTCTCGAGCACCACCGTGCGCGTGGTGCGTCGGAGTTCGAAGTGGTCGCGCACCATCAGCGTGCCGGTCTTCGCCGTGCTCGCCCAGTGCACCAACCGCGAGTCGTCACCGACCACGTACTCGCGCAGCGAGCGGAAGTCGGCGAGCGGATCCTCGCTGAAGCGCGGCACGATCGCGCGCGCCTGGCGCATCCGGCTGCCCGAGTCCGGGAGGCGCAGGCGGTGGACGTACGGGTGCACGAGCACCTCGTCGATCACGTCGTGACGCACCGTACGGGTGGCGAGCGCGAACGGGTCGCTGCGCTCCTCGAGCAGCGGACCGAGGTGGTGCACGCCGCGCTGGAGGGCCTGGATGCGGTACCGCGCGACGGTGTCGCGATCGGGGCTCAGCTGGGGCAGGTCGATCGGGACCGCGAGCCCGGCGAGCTGGTCGATGATCCGCGTCGGCGGAGCCGTGTGCTCCACGCGCGTGTGGAGCGCGACGGCGACCACGCTTCCCCGGGCCACGAAGTGCGGCACGTCCTGTCGCTCGAACTCGATGGCGGACGTGACACGCGGCAGCACGACCGCGATCAGGAGCACCACGACACCCGCCGCGGCCACCACCGCGAACTCGCGGTACCCGCTGACGAGTCCGATCGCGGCGAGCAGGATCGACCCGACGAGCACGGCGGTGCCCGCAGGGGTGAGGCGCAGGCGCGACCGCCGCTTCACCCCGTGCGTGCCGCGCGGGTGCGAGGCACCTCCACCTCGTCGAGGATCTGGCGCAGGACGTCGCCCGCGCCGATGCCGTCGATCTCGGCCTCGGCCGTCACGGCCACTCGGTGGGCGAGCACCGGTTCGCAGAGCGTCTTGATGTCGTCGGGCGTGATGTAGCCGCGGCCGTTCGCGAGGGCGTAGGCGCGGGCGACGGCGAGCAGGATGAGCGTGCCACGCGTGCTCACCCCGAGCCGGAGGTCGCGATGGCGTCGGGTGGCCTCGACGACGTCGGCCACGTACTCGCGCACCGGATCGCCCACGGCGACGGTGCGGACGATCTCGATGAGCAGCTGGAGCTGGGCGACGCTGAGCGTCGGGCGGATGTGCTCGAACGGTGCCGGATCGGTGCGGGCCATGACCTCGAGCTCGCTCGCACGGTCGGCGTAGCCGAGCGAGATGCGCATCGCGAACCGGTCGAGCTGCACCTCGGGCAGCGGGTAGGTGCCCTGGAAGTCGAGCGGGTTCTGGGTGGCCACCACCATGAACGGCGACGGCACCGGACGGCTCACACCGTCGTTGGTGACCTGGCGCTCCTCCATCACCTCGAGCAGGGCGGCCTGGGTCTTGGGTGAGGCGCGGTTGATCTCGTCGGCGACCAGGATGTTGGTGAAGGTGGGGCCTTCGCGGAAGCTGAACTCCCCCTTCACCGGGTTGAACACCGAGACGCCCGTGATGTCCGACGGCAGCAGGTCGGGCGTGAACTGCACGCGACGGACCTGTCCGCCGATGGCCGCTGCGAGCGCCTTGGCGAGGGAGGTCTTGCCCGTGCCGGGCTTGTCCTCGATCAGCAGGTGCCCCTCGGCGAGCAGGCACGCCACGGCGAGGCGCACCTGGTGGGCCTTGCCGCGGATGACGCTCTGCACCGTGTCCTCGAGTCGCCGCGCGGCCACGGTGCCCTGATCGTGGCTGGCGAGGTGCTCGGGCGGGGAGAGGTCGGTCATGGCTCCGGTGCGGGGATCGCGGCGATGGTCGGGGGTGGGTTCGTGGTGGTCGGTGGTGGGGTGCGGGTGACGGTGATCGTCAGCGTGCCGGTGGCGGTGCCGCCGTCGGCGTCCTCGACGAGGTAGGAGATCGTCACCGTTTCCGGTGCAGTGAGAGTACCGGAGGGCGTGAACGTGATCGAACCCCCACTCACGGTGACCGTCCCGGCCCCGGCCGGCGCCACCAGGGACTGCGAGACGATCGACAACTCGCCGGAACCCCCGTCGAGGTCGCTGTCGTTCTCGAGCACGTCGACCGTCACGCTGGTCTGGGTCTCCAGGTCGATGGTGCCGACGTCGGGCACGGCGATCGGCGGCCGGTTCGTGACCACGACCGTGAGCTCGGCGGTGGCGGTGAGCGTGCCGTCGCTCACGGTGTACGTGAACCGGAACGTGCCCGGGTCGCCCACACCGAGCGTGGACACGGTGAGCGCCGTGCCGGTGTTGGCCACGACCACCGCACCGACCGGGCCCACCGCGTCGACGTCGGTGATCGTGAGGGTGTCGCCGTTGGCGTCGGTGTCGTTCGCGAGCACCGGCGCCAGCGTGGCCGCGGTGAGCGTGGGCAGCACGAGCGTGTCGTCGAGCGCGACCGGTGCGGCGTTGTCCACCGTGACGGTGACGGTGCCCGTCGCGGTGAGGCCACCGACGTCGCGCACGACGTACGTGAACCGGGCCGTGCCGACGAAGGTGCTCGAGGGCGTGAACGTGACGACGCCGGCGAGCAACGTGGCCCGACCCGCTGCGGCAGGCGTGACCGCACTCACGGACGCCACCGTGAGGACGTCGCCGTCGAGGTCGGTGTCGTTCGCCGTGACGGGCACGACGACGGGCTGGTTGCGGCCGGTGGAGATCGGGTCGGCCACCGCGACCGGCGAGCGGTTGACGTCGACCGCGACGGTGCCGTTCACGACCACGCCGCACGAGGTGATCGCCCGGTAGGTGAACGTCGCGGTGCCGTTGTACGCGGCGGGGGGCGTGTACGTGGCGACACCGGTCGCGGCGCTGTACGACACCGTGCCGGTACCGGTCGGGGTGGGCTGCAGCACGCTGGTCGCCGTGCTCGCGGGCGGCCCGTCCGGGAACAGGGGGATGGCCACCGGCGTCTGGAACGGCGTCCCGACGGAGACGGCCGGCAGCGTCGGAGGCGCCGGGCAGGCGACGATGGTGAGCGTCACGGTGCCCGTGTCGGTGGCGCCCTCCGGGTCGCGGACGACGTAGGTGAACGTGGCGGTGCCGGCGTAGGAGGAGCTGGCGGGCGTGTAGACCACCGTGCCACCGGAGACCGCCAAGGTGCCGGCGGCGGTGGGGGAGAGCGCGGAGACCGACACCAGCGCGAGGGCACCGCCGTCGGGGTCCTCGTCGTTGTCGAGGACGCGGATGGTGGTGGTGGTCGCCTCGCCGGTGACGGTGTCGTTGAGCGCGACCGGTGGTGCGTTGGGTGGGAGCTGCACGACCACCGTGATCGTGCCGATCGCAGTCTGGCCGTCGGCGTCGGCGATCGTGTACGGCAGCGTGTACGACCCCGGCGTGGTGCCGGCCACGATGCGCACGCCGCCGGTCACCCGGCTCGCCGTGAACGCACCGACGGTCGACGGGGTGCCGATGCCGGTGAGGCGCAGCTCGCTCGCGGCGCCGTCGGGGTCGAGGTCGTTCGCGAGCGGGTTGATCGTGCCCGTCGCACCGGTGACGAGCGTGGTCAGGTCGGGGGTGGTCACCGGAGCGACCTGCACCCGTTCGGCCACCTGCACGGTGAGCGTCGCCGTGGACGTGAGACCCGCCGGATCGGCCACGACGTAGGGGATGCTGGCGGCGCCGGTGAACGTCGGCGACGGCGTGAAGCGGATCCGGCTGCCGGACACCACGGCGTTGCCCGCTGATGCCGGGCCGGCGTCGATCAGGCGGACGACGTCGCCGTCGGGGTCGGTGTCGTTGGCCAGCACGTCGACCGTGACCGCTGTGTTGAACGCGGTGGACGCGAGGTCGTTGGTCGCCGACGGCGGGCGGTTCACCGCCGGTCGGGCGACGACCGACACCGTGATCGTCGACGACGAGCGGGCCAGGAACTCGTCCTGCACCGTGTACCCGACGACGTACACGCCCACCAGGTCAGGTGGCGTGATCGTGACGGAGCGATCGGGGTTGATCGTCGCGGTGGTGCCGGTGCGGGTGGTGAGCTGCCCGGTGAAGTCGAACGGCAGCCGGTCCACGTGCGTGTCGTTCCCCATCGGGAACAGCGTCACCGACTCACCGACGAAGACCGTCGCCGAATCGGGGCGGGCCACCGGACCCGACCCGGTGCGCGGGGTGACCGTGACGGTCACGTTGCCGCGAGCGGTGAGGCCGGCGGCGTTCTGGATGGTGTAGGTGAAGCGGGCCGTCCCGAAGAACTGAGCCGGTGGCGTGTACCGCACGGAGGTCGGCGACACCTGCGACACCGACCCCTCGCCCGCCGGCGGCTGGTCGACCGAGACGACGACGAGCTGGCTCTGGCTCGGGTCGATGTCGTTGACGACGACGTCGATCGTGATGGGGACCGAGGCCGAGACCGCGTTGTCGGCGACAGCGGTCGGCGGCAGCTGCGGCGCCGGCGCGGTGACGACGAGCGCGACGGTGGCGGTGTCGGCGAGACCGTCGGGGTCGGCGACGGTGTACGTGAAGGTGAGCAGCCCGCTGGTCCCTGCGGCCGGCGTGACGTCGATCAGCCGCTCGTCGACGACGACGATCTCGACGTTCGGCAGGCCGGACGTCCCCACGATCCGCAGGGTGTCACCGTCGGCGTCGACGTCGTTGGCGAGCACGTCCACCCGCTGGCGCACGCCGGCGGTGGCGGGCGACCGGTCGTCCTCGGCCACCGGCGCCCGGTTGAGCGAGGGTGGTTCGGTGACCTCGATCGTGACCGTCGCGGTCGACTCGCCGCCGTAGCCGTCCTGCACGGTGTACGTGAACGAGTCGTCACCGGTGAAGCCGAGCGCCGGCTCGTAGCGGATGGTGCCCGACCCCTCGATCGCCGCGGTGCCGTGGAGCGGCTCGGTGAGCTGGGTGATGTTGAGCGGGTCGCCCTCGTCGTCGACGTCGTTCACGAGCACGGGCACGTCGACGCTGGTGTTGACCGGTGTGGTGGCCCGGTCGTCGCTCGACCGCGGATCGGTGTTGCGGTCGGCGCTCACCACCTCGACGGACACGGTCGCCGAACCCTCCAGACCACCCGGATCGGCGACGGTGTAGCCGAACGAGATCGTCCGGTTCGCCGAGCCGGCCGCGGGCTGGAAGTTGATCCGGGTGCCCTCGAGCGCCGTCGCGACTCCCTCGGACGCCGGGATCGGATCGACGCGGACGATCTGCAGCGGGTCGCCGTCGGGATCGACGTCGTTCGCGAGCACCCCGATCACGACCGATCGGCCGACGCGTGTGACGGACCGGTCGTCGCGCGGCTGCGGCGGGTCGTTCACCCCGTTGTCGTCGAGGTCGGCCGCCTGGGCGTCACCACCGGTCACGATGCCCTCGACGTCGGCGCTCTCGTCGAAGGCACCGATGCCGTCGGCCGACGACCCGTCGGATGCGATGACGATCGTGCGACGCGAGAACTTGTCGAGCTGCACGAGCTCGCCGCGGTCGACGCTGAACGAGTAGCGCGACCCGGGGTCGTCGATCACCACCGCGCCGGTGAGCGCCGAACCGGTGAGCGCCCGGCCCGACGGCTCGGGGCGGGTGTCGGTGCGGACGCTGCCGTCGGCCCACGCGATGGTCTGCACGACCGACGAACCGGGTCCGGCCACGACGGCGTGGGTGTCGCCGGAGAACAGCTGGGTGGCGGTGGGGTCGAGGGGAGCGCCGACGGTGACCTCGCGGACCACGCCGGCGTCGCCGATGCACGACAGCGTGCTGCCCGCCAGAACGCTGATGCAGGTGGCGGTGGGGTCGGGTTCCTGCACCAGGACGGGTTCGCCCGCGACCCGTCCGGGCACGGTGGTGGACGACGCCTGCCGCAGCCAGCGCAGCCGCCCCGTCGCGTCGTCGTAGACGACCGGCTCGCGGCCGGCCGCCGTGATCCGGAAGCGGGACCCGCGGTCGGCGAACCGTTCGACGGTGAGGTTCTCGCCGTCGAAGCGGGCGAAGGAGCCCTCGGCGTCGTCGACGAGCCACAGGAGCCCGTCGAGGGTGCCCACCCAGTCGGTGGCCGCACCGGCGACCGGGACGGTCTCACCGAACGTGCCGTCGCTCGCGAGTTGCCGGACGGTGCGAGCCGCGGGGTCGACCAGGTAGGCGCGGGTGCCGGCGCCGACGAGGAGGGGCCGGGCGTCGGTGGGGGTGGGTCCTGACACCCGGGTGCGCTCGGTGCCGTCGCGGGCATCGAGTTCGACGATCGTGCCGGAGGTGCGGTCGTGGACGACGACGGACGCGCCGAGGTCGGCCAGGTCGTACGCCGTGGGCTCGGTCCCGAGCTCGATCGCCACGCTGGGACGCTCGCCGCGAGCTGCGGCGAGCACCACGCGCCCTCGGGCCTCGCCGGACATCCACACCGTCGCGGCGTTGGCCTGGACGGCGGTGGTGTTCTCGCTCCGGGCGACGACGATGCCGGTGACGAGCGCGGCCAGCACCGCCACGATCGCCACGGTGCGCCAGGCGACGTCGAAGCGGAACACCGGGGGCAGCATCGAGTTGCGTCGAACCAGTGCCGTCTGCATGTCCGACCGAACCCTCCTCCCGGACCCTTCCGGTCCTCCGACGTCGTGCCGCCCCGTCTGCCCTGCCCACCGCGTCCGCCGGGATCCGTCGGGATCCGTCGGGATCCGTCGGGATCCGTCGGGATCCGGCGGATGCTGTCCGGTGTGACGCTCCGTCCGCCGACGGTGGGTCGCGTCACCCGGCGGTGCACGAGGCCGAGAACACCCAGCGTAGGCCGTCGGACCCAGCACCGGCGAGCGGCGGTCGGGTGGGAGACCCTCTGGTTAGGCTCGCCGGCATGCCAGAGGACCGATCGGCCGCCGCGACGCGCGATCGGCTCCGTGTCGCGTACGTCTCCAGCGACTACCCGACGATCTCGCACACCTTCATCCAGACCGAGATCCTCGGCCTCGCCGCGCACGGCGTCGACGTCGAGCCCTTCGCGCTCAACCCCTCACCCGAGGCCGTCCAGCTCACCGACGTCGACCGCGCCGAGGCCGCCCGCACCTGGTACGTGAAGTCGACCCCGAAGGGCCGGATCCTGCGCACGGTGCTGCGCGCCGCGCTCACCCGTCCCGTGGCCCTCGGGCGCACCTACCTGCGGCTCAACGGTCGTGACGTCGTGTCGCTGCCCCGCCTCGCGAAGCGCACCTTCCAGTTCGTCGAGGGGATCCTCGTCGCCGACGAGTGCCGTCGTCGAGGGATCTCCCACCTCCATGCCCACATGGGTGGTGCGCCGGCCACGGTCACCTGGTACGCCGCCGAGATCGGCTCGGTGATGACCGGCCGTCGCTGGACCTGGAGTCTCACCGTGCACGGCTGGAGCGAGTTCGTCGACGAGACCGAGCACCGCCTCCGCGAGAAGCTCGTGGCGGCGTCGCGCGTCATCGCGATCAGCGACTTCACCCGGTCGCAGCTCATGCGGATCGCGCCGACCGATGCCTGGGACCGGATCGTCACGGTTCGCTGCGGCGTCGACCTGCAGCGGTTCGCGCCTCGCTCCGACGCGGCGATGGCCGCGGCGTCGGCGGCACGCACGATCGTGGTGACGGCTCGGCTGGCTCCCGAGAAGGGCCACTCGGTGCTGCTCGACGCCGTCGCGCTGCTGCGTGACCGCGGGGTCGACTGCCGGGTGCGGTTGGTCGGGTCGGGGCCGATGCGCGACGAGTTGCGGCGCACCGTCGACCGCCTCCGACTCGGCGACCGCGTGGAGTTCACCGGCGCGCTGCCGCCCGAGCAGGTGGCGGCCGAACTGCGCGGTGCCGGCGTGTTCTGCCTGCCGACGTTCGCCGAGGGGCTGCCGATCGTGCTCATGGAGGCGGCCGCGATCGGTGTCCCGCTCGTCACCACCTACATCGCGGGCATCCCCGAGCTCGTCGACCACGACTCGGGCCACCTCGTCCCCGCCGGCCGCGCCGATCTGCTGGCCGACGCTCTCGCCGAGGCCCTCGACGACGGACCGGCGCGCACCGAACGGCTGCGCGTCGCCGCGGCCCGCGTGACCGAGCGTCACGACGCTCGCCGCAACCTCGCGCTCCTCGCCGACGAGCTGCGCGTGGCGCACGGAGGCGCGACATGACCGCCGGTGCACCGGTGTGCTCCGTCGTCGTCCCCGCCTACAACGAGGCGGCCGGCATCGCCCGCATGCTCGATCACCTCTACGCGGACGGACACGCTCGCGACGCCGATGTGGTGGTGGTCTGCAACGGGTGCACCGACGGCACGGCCGACCGCGCCCGCGCGACCGGTCATCCGGTGCGCGTGATCGAGCTCGAGCAGGCCGGCAAGCCGGGCGCCATCCGCGCCGGCGAGGCCGCCGCGGCGACCCTGCCCCGGCTCTACCTCGACGCCGACATCGTCACCACCGGTGCCGCCGTGGTGGCCGTCGCGTCGGCCCTCGCGAACGGCGCGATCGCTGCGCGGGCTCCCGCCCGCTTCGATCTCACCGGGTGCTCATGGGTGGTCCGGCGCTTCTTCGCCGCCTCCGGTCGCCTCCCGGGAGTGCAGGCGGAGCTGTGCGGTGGCGGGATGTACGGCCTCTCGGCCGAGGCCCGCGCGCGGTTCGGTGCGTTCCCCGACCTGGTGGCCGACGACCTCTTCGTCGCCCGCGTGGTGTCACCGTCCGAGGTCACCATCGTCGACACGACCCCCACGGTGCTCTCGCCGCCCCGGACCCTCTCGGCGCTCTGGAAGGTGCGCCAACGAGTGGTGCGCGGCACCCGGGAGATGTCGGCCACGCAGGGTGCGGACAGCACGGCCGGCACCACCGGTCGTGAGCTGCTCGCACAGCTGAAGCACCCGCGCCACGCGATCGACGTGGTGGTGTACGCCTCGATCGTCATGGGGGCCCGGCTCGCGGTTCGGCTGCGTCGGAGCACCCCGCGCTGGGAGCGTGACGACACCTCGCGGACGGCGGCGTGAACCAGGTCGACGGTGCCGACGGCGGCGACGGCGTCGAGCACGGCGAGCACGGTGAGCACGTCGAGCGATCGTCCGGTCCGGCTCAAGTCGGCGGCCGATCCGGCCGAGAACCTTCCCTGGTGAGCACCGACGTCGATCAGCACGAGCACGTCGTCCGTAGCGACGGTGAACGGCCGCGTGTAGGGTCGACCCCGATGGCCGGAGAGGATGCGCGCGGGTCGACGCCTGCGACGCGCCACACGTTCCGCCGGGTGCGGATCCTGAACGTCGAGGTCGACGACCTCACGATGGACGATCTGCTGGAGATCCGCCAGGGCACCTTCATGACGCTCCACGCGGACATGCTGCTGAAGCTGCAGCAGGACCGCGAGTTCCACGACATGATGCCGATGTTCCAGGTGGTCACCTGCGACAGCCAGGTCCTCTACTTCCTGCTGAAGCTGATCCGGCGGCCGGTCCGCACCCGGGTGTCCGGTTCGGACTACTTCCCCCGGTTCTGCGAGCGCTACCGCGACGATCCCTCCGTCACGATCTTCATGTGCGGCGCCGGACCCGGCATCGCCGAGCTGGCCGCGGCCAAGGTGAACGCACGTGCGGGCCGCGACATCGTGGTCGGGACGGCGAGCCCGCCGTTCGAGGCCACGCCCGACGGGCCCTACGTCGACGAGTTGGCGGCCCAGATCAACGCCTCGGGAGCCACCGTGCTGATGATGGGCATGGGCACGCCCCGTCAGGAGCGGTTCATCGTGGCGTTGCGCGACCGGCTCACCACGGTGCAGCTCTACATGCCGCTCGGGGGCACGATCGACTACGAGGCGGGCGCGGCCAAGCGACCCCCCGCCTGGGTGACCAACGCCGGTCTCGAGTGGGCCTCACGCGTGCTGCACGACCCGCGCCGACGCTGGCACAGGTACCTCGTCGACGATCCGAAGGTGCTCTTCCTGGTCGCCAAGGACGTCCTCGGCAGGTACCGCGATCCGTTCGGTGTGCCGAGGTCGAGTTGAACGCGAAGGTGGCCGCGGTCGTCCAGCGTCTCCGCCACATCAAGGAGAACGGGCTCGCCGGGGACACGTTCTGGGGGTTCCTCCACGAGGGCGTCGCGCTGATCGCGACGATGACGGCCTTCACGCTGCTCGGGCGTTCCCTCGGCACCGCGGGCTACGGCGACTACGCCTCGCTGTACGCGATCGTCGGACCGCTCGGCAACCTCGCCGCGTCGGGTGTGCCGCTCGCGTTGATGCAGCACGTCCTGCGTGACCGCGAACCGCTGGCCACCACCGTCGGTTCGTGCACGTCGCTGACGCTGCTGTTCGGGACCGGACTCGCCGTGGTCGGCATCCTGGTCGGCTCGCTGATCATCCCCACCCTGCCGATCCTCACGATCGCACTGGTGATCATGCTCGAGTTCATCGTGCTGCCGCTCAGCAACATCGCGAGCACCACGATCCAGACGCAGGCGGGCTACGCGAGGGCGACGCAGTTGCGCACCGGTCAGGTGCTCGTGCGGCTCACGATCATCCTGATCCTGCACTCGATGGGCAACCTCACGGTCGCCTCGCTCGCGGCCACCCACCTGGTCGTGTCGGTGATCATCACCGGGGTCATGCTCCAGCTCACCGCCCGCCACTACGGGTACCGCCCGTGGCCCCGCCCGTTCCGGAAGCGGCACGCCGGAACGAGCGTGTCGTACTCGATCGGGATCACCGGCATCACGCTGCAGAACGACGGTGACAAGGCGACGCTGGCCGCGTACGGCTACCGCGAGGAGACGGGCCTGTACTCCGCGGCGTACCGCATCGTGCAGTTCGGGTTGCTACCCGTCGGGGTGCTCACGGGCGCGACGCACCAGCGCTTCCTCCACCACGAGGAGGGCGCCCGCGACCAGCACCTCCGTCGCGCGATCAAGTACGCCGGCGTCACGCTCGCCTACGGCGTCGTGTTCATGGCCGGTGTGCTCCTGCTCGCGCCGGTGCTGCCGCGGCTGGTGGGCGAGGACTTCCGCGACTCGGTGAACATGGTTCGGTGGCTCGCCCCGCTGGTGCTGCTGCGCGGTCTGGCGATGTTCCCCATGAACGCGCTGATGGGCCTCGGCAAGACCTTCATGCGATCGCTGCTGCTGGTCGCGACGGCGGCCCTCAGCATGGTGCTGTACATCACGCTCATCCCGATCTGGAACTGGAAGGGCGCGGTCGCCGGCACGATCATCGGCGAGTCGGTGCTGGCCGCCGCCGCCTGGTTCTTCCTGCTGCGCTACCAGCGCCTGGACAACGCCCGGATCGATGCGTCCGAGGCCGATGCGTCCGAGTCGGATGCGGAGGCGGCGGGTGACGACGCCACGGTGGCCGCGGTGAACGAGACGTCGATGCACGCCGCGATGCACGCGGAGGACGAGCGCTCGTGACCGGTGCGTCGTCCCCGGCCTCGCCGGGCCGGCGCGTGGCCTTCGTGGCCGAGGAGCTCCACTCGTCGGGCGGGCTCGAGCTGTTCGAGCTCGCGATCGCCGAGTCGCTCGCCCGCCGGGGCTGGCAGCTGGAGCTGTCGTATCGCGGCGACGGCGACCTCCTCGAACGCTGGCAGGCCGTCGCGACCGTGCACCGGCGAAGCGCGGGTGGCGCGTCCACCGACGACGCGGGCGCCGTCGACGCCGCCGAGCTCGCCGCCGTGGTCGCAGGGGCGGACGTCGTCTACTGCCACTGGGTGCACCTGATGGGGCACTCCCTCGACGCGGCACGCGCCCACGGCATCCCGGTGGTCGGCCACCTCCACCTGCCCCCGTTCCACCTCCGCGAGGGTTGGCGCGCGCTGGTGAAGGGGCGCCACCGCTGGCGGATGGACCCGCGGGTGTGGAGCAAGCGCAGCGAGATCGACGCGTTCGCGGCGGTGAGCGACTTCACCCGTGGCCAGTGGGTGCGCAGCGGCGTCCCCGCGTCACGGGTGCGCACCGTGCACAACGGTGTCGACCCGACCGTGTACCGGCCGGCCGACCCCGACGAGCGGCGGGCCGTGCGGGCCGAGGTCGGCGCCGGCGACGACGACGTGGTGATCGGCTACGTGGGGCGGATCGACCGGGTGAAGGGGATCCACCACCTCGTCGACGCCCACCGCGAGCTCGCCGCCACCGATGCGCGGCTCCGCCTGGTCGTCATCGGCGCCCCGACCCGCGACGACGTCGAGGGCGGCGAACGCTTCGCCCGGGAGCTGCAGGCGCGGTCGCCCGCCTCGGTGACGTGGTTGGGGAAGCGGCGCGACGTCGATCGCTGGTACCGCGGCTTCGACGCCCTGGTCGTGCCGAGCGAGTGGGACGAGCCGTTCGGTCTGGTGGTCGTGGAGGCCATGGCCTCGGGGGTGCCGGTGCTCGCCTCGCGTCGCGGCGGGATCCCCGAGATCCTCACCGGTCCGCTGGCGCGCTGGTTGGTGGAGCCGGCCGCCGACTCCATCCGGGACGGTCTCGCGCGCCTCCTCGCCGAGGACCTCGCCGCCCTGGGGCGCGCCGCCCGGGCACACGTGCTCGACCGGTTCACCGTGGATCACACGGCCACGGGCGTCGAGCGGATGCTCCTCGACGCGATCGATGCGACCGGCCCGGCCGGCCCGGCCGGCCCGTCCGCACCCCGCGCCACCGGACCACGCGCCTGACCCCGCCGTACACTGCTGGCCCGTGACGACCGAGCTCACCGACCCGTCCGCGGCGGACCAGCCGGGTCCACCGCCGGACATCACCGTGGTCGTGCCGACGCGCAACCGCGAGGTCCTCGTGAAGCGGTTGCTCGACCGGCTCGACGCGATCGACGACGAACTGGTCTACGAGCTGATCGTCATCGACGAGCAGTCCACCGACGGCACCAGCGAGATGCTCGCGTCGTGGCGGCCGCGACGGATGCGGCTCCGGGTGATCCGCCACGACCCGCCCAAGGGGCTGAGCGCCGCGCGCAACGCCGGTCTCGCAGCGGCCACGGCGCCCTACATCGCCTGGATCGACGACGACGACCTCACGTCACCCGACCGCCTTCGCCGGCAGCTCGAGCTGCTGCGGGCCGGTGGGACTCGATGGTCGTGCGCGGCCAAGGTCGACATCGACGACCAGCTGCGCGTCATCGGCCACGCCCGCTGCCCGTCGCTCGACGGCTTCGTCGAGCGGTTGCTGTCGTTCAACGTGCTCCCCGCCGCCGCGCAGGGCCTGCTCGTCGAGACCGCGCTCGCCCGGGAGATCGGCGGGTTCGACGAGGGACTCGACGCCGCCGAGGACTGGGACTTCTGCATCCGGTGCGCGCTCGTCGGTCTCCCGGCGATGCTCGACGAACCGCTCGTCGGCTATCGCACCGGCGTCCCGTCGATGAGCACCAACACGGCCAAGATGGATCGCACGATCGCCGCCGTGTTCGCGAAGCACGCCGCGGAGCGGGCCCGTCGGGGGGTGGAGCCGTCGTGGGTCGAGGTGCACCGGAGCCTCCTCACCGCGGACGCGATGAACTCGCGCCGCGACGGCATCCGCCGAGCGATCCGGGTGGTCCGGGCGAAGCCGTCGCCCAAGACGATCGCGAAGTGCCTGGCCGTGCTGGCGTTGCCCGAGCGCGACGCCGCGCGTTCGCGGCGGGTGCGCATCGAGCAGGTGCCGGCCGACTGGGTGCGTGCGGCCCGTGCGTGGCTCGGTCCCGAGTTGCCCGCGTCGCCGACCTGACCTGCGCCGACCTGACCTGCGCCGACCTGACCCGCGCTGACCTGACCCGCGCTGACCTGACCCGCGCTGACGGCCGGGGTCAGCGCCGGCCGGCGCCGAGGCGGGTCTCGATCGGCAGGCTCGTGTCGGCCTGGACGTCCTGCTGCGCCCGGGCCACCACCATCCAGATGATGGCGAGGAAGCCGAGCATCGAACCCTGGAAGAGCACCTCGCCGATGCCCATGAAGGCGACGCCGGCGCAGCAGGCGAGCGCCCAGCGGGCCGTCATGCGGGCCGGCGTCTCGAGCAGCGACGCCGCCTTGCGCACGACGCTGGCGAAGAACACGACGAACAGCACCAGGCCGATGAGGCCGGTCTCCATCAGCACCTCGATCGCGCCGTTGTGCGCGTGGGCGGCGTTGAACCCGATCTGGCGGTGCAGCCCGGACGTGAGCGGCCCCTGGATGTCGTGCCACACCCCGCCGTAGCCGACACCGATGATCGGGTTGTCCTCGACGACCTCCATCGACTCGCGCCAGATGATGGTGCGTCCGCTGAAGGTGAAGTCCTTGCCGTACAGGTCGAGGAAGGCGGGCATCAGACCGAGGCCGACGAAGACCGCCATGATCGCCATCGCGATCGACACCAGACCGAACAGCGCCCGGTCGCGCTGGTTCGTGCTGCGGTTGAGCAGGCCCACCCAGATCCAGACGATGAGCGCGACCATGAACCCGCTGGCGGCGGTGGCGGAGCGGCTGCCGACCACGCAGGCCGCGGCGAGCAACGCGCCGAGGATGCGCAGCGGCCGGCGTCGCTCGAACGCCAGGATCGCGATCATGCCGAGCACGAGGAACACGCCGAGGCCGTTCTTGTGGTCGAACAGGCCACGCCAACCGATCAGCTCGCCCTCGTCGAGCTCGGCGCCCTTCGGTGCCACCTGCGACTCGGGTCGGGTGAGCGACGTCGCGAGCGACAGCATCGTGACGCCGTAGTACATCCAGCAGAGCCCTTGGCGGACGACCTCCGTGGGCAGCGTGGCGATCACGGCCAGCACCATGAGCAGCACCGGGATCTCGTTGCGGATCTGGAACTGGCTGAAGACCGGGTCGCGACTCCACGCCGCCGACATCGCCGTCCAGCACAGCACCGCCAGGAGCGGGACGCTCACCGGGATCCGGCCGATCGTGCCCCGCGGGGCGATCACCAGCACCATCAGCGCCATCGCCGGCAGCGCGGCCGTGGCGAACGCACCGGGCGGCCGGTACAGCTGCTCGACGATCCCGAACTTCACCGTGAACCAGAGCCAGACCACGGTGAGCGCGGACCACTGGTGGAGCGTGAGCCGCAGCGGGGAGATCCGGTCGCCGACGGACCCGGACGACCCGGTGGACGCGATCGATCCGGCGGACCCGAACGACCCGGCCGGGACGGGCGACACGGTCGTCACGACGCCGTCCTCACCGACCGGCCGGAGCGGTGCGGGACCACAGTGGGTCCGGCGGCCCAATTCGCCAGGACGTGACGACCGGCCCTACCGGAGCGGCGGTGGTGGCCACTACCGTGGAACCGCATCGATCGTGGAGGCGAATCGACCGAGGAGCCGCATCACCCCAGGCTACCGCCGGTGGCCGAGGCGGACACGACGATGGGTCGGACGACCCGATGACACACGGTGACCCACGGTGACCCACGGTGACCCACGGTGGCATGGTGGCATGGTGGGACCGCTGATCGGATCGCACGGTGCGAGCAGTTCGGGCGCCACGGGGTGCCCGGTGGCGGAAGGGAGGGGACATGCAGGTCCTCGACAAGACGTTCGGCAAGACGTTCGACAAGGCGCTCGGCAAGGTCCGGTACAACCGGCGCACGAGCCCGATGTTCTACTGGTCGCATGCGCCCGCGCTCTGGCTCCGCCGGCTGCGGACGCGGCGTCCGCCGTCGCCGGTCGCCCGGCGGGTGAGCGACGATCTCCGCGCCACGGCGGTGGGCACCACCTCGATCGACGAGCTGGCCTTCCCCGGTCGTGACCGCTTCTGGGAGCAGGTCGACGGCCTCGTGCGCCGGATGGAGCCGGTCACCGTCGGCGCGATCGACGGTGACGTCCTCGACGGCCGCAACACCCACTTCCACTGCATCAGCATCGACTGCCCGCAGCTCGCCGAGGAGGCGCCGGAGGTGCTGATGCTGGGGGTGGACGAGACCGTGCTCGACGCGATCGAGCGGTACCTCGGGGTCCCCGCGGCGCTGTGCGACGTCCACCTGCGCAAGGACGTCGGCAACGGCGCCCAGGTGGGCACCCGGATCTGGCACCTCGACACCGAGGACCACCGCACCGTCCGGATGATCGTGTACCTCAACGACATCACCGTCGACGACGGTCCCTTCGAGTACCTGCCGCTCGACATCAGCAGCTCGATGCCGCCGGAGATCGTCGACCGCGGGCTGCGCGCCAAGGGGGATCCGCTGCTCGACGAGGAGATGGAGCAGCTGGTGCCGCGGGTGCGCTGGTGCCAGGCCATCGGTCCGCGCGGCACCGTGTCGCTGGCCGACAACGCCCGGCTCTTCCACCACGGCAAGGCCCACGAGTCGCTCCGGCTCGCGATCTTCTACACGTTCACGTCGCGTTCGCCCCGGTATCCGGCGATCCGGCGGAACCCGGTGTTCGACGACCGCCTCTCGCCCCGCCAGCGCGGCGCCTTCTTCGTCGACACCATCCTCTGACGCGGCCGCCTGCGCGCCGTTCGCGCCGGTCCCACGTCCGTCGGGGCGCTCCGCCGACGCCGCTCGGGCACCGTCCGACCCGGTCGCGAACCGGTTCGCGACGACGCATGACGGCGGGTTGGCGCGGCGGGGTCGGCGCCGGTAGCGTTGCGAAGTCAATTTACGTCCGGGTGCGCCCCTCGACCGCCGGCTCCGGCGGCGCGAGGGGGACCACACGGCAACAACTCAGCTCGGTGCTCCGCCGGTCCCCGGACCAGCGGAGCATTTGCGTGAACGGCGCCGGTTCGAGCGCCGTGCCGATCCGGTCCGGTGATCCAGGTCACCCGAACGGCGAAGTACCAGGTTGAACACCATGCCCGGCTCCGGTCGGGTCCGAAGGAAAAGGCTGCCGACATGGCACTGAAAGCGATCGTTGGCGAGAAAGTCGCCATGAGCCAGGTGTGGGTGAACGACAAGGTCGTGCCCGTCACCGTGCTCCGCGTCGAGCCTGCGCGCATCGTGCAGGTGAAGACCACCGAGCGCGACGGCTACACCGCCCTGCAGGTCACCTACGGCCAGAAGGACGCGAAGAAGCTGCCCAAGCCCGAGGCGGGCCACTTCGCGAAGGCCGGCGTGCAGCCGGGTCGGCGCCTCGTCGAGCTGCGTCTCGACTCCGTCGACGGCTTCGAGGTCGGCCAGGAGATCTCGGTCGACCAGCTCGCCGAGGGCGAGAAGGTGGACGTCACGGCCGTGAGCCGCGGCAAGGGCTTCGCCGGTGGCATGAAGCGCCACAACTTCGCCGGCCAGGGCGCGAGCCACGGTAACCACAAGCACCACCGTGCGCCCGGCTCGATCGGGTCGTGCAGCTTCCCGGGTCGCGTGTTCAAGGGTCTGCGCATGGCCGGTCACATGGGCCACGAGCAGGTCACCACGCTGAACCTCGAGGTGGTGCAGGCCGACACCGAGCGCAACCTGCTGCTGGTGAAGGGTTCCGTGCCGGGCCCGAACGGTGGCGTGGTCATCGTCCGCAACGCCGTCAAGGGTGGGAAGAAGGGGGCAGCCTGATGCCGTCGATCGCCGTGAAGAACGTGGCCGGCAAGGCCGCCGGTGACGTCGAGCTCGCCGAGGACGTGTTCGGCATCCAGCCGAACGTGCCGGTGATGCACCAGGTGGTCACCGCCCAGCTCGCCGCCCGTCGTGCGGGCACGCAGAGCACCAAGACCCGCGCCGAGGTGTCGGGTGGCGGCAAGAAGCCGTTCAAGCAGAAGGGCACCGGCAACGCCCGCCAGGGCTCGACCCGTGCGCCGCACTTCAGCGGCGGTGGCGTCGCGCTCGGCCCCAAGCCGCGCAAGTACGACCAGAAGACCCCGAAGAAGATGATCAACCTCGCGCTGCGCTCGGCCCTGTCCGACCGTGCGGCCGAGGGCAAGGTCGTCGTCGTCGACGAGTGGGGCTTCGACGCTCCGAAGACCAAGGCCGCCAAGGCCGCGCTCGCGTCGCTCGGCATCGAGGGCAAGGCGCTCGTGGTCGTCGACCGCGACGACGTCAACACGATCAAGAGCTTCCTCAACCTGCGCGAGGTGCAGCTCATCGAGCGCGCCGAGCTGAACGCCTACGACGTGCTCTGCAACGAGTACGTGGTGTTCTCGAAGGCCACGCTCCCGACCACCAAGCAGTCGACCACGAAGGTCTCGACGGGCCGGAAGGAGGCGGCGGCGTCATGAAGGACCCCCGCGACATCATCATCGCCCCGATCGTCTCGGAGAAGAGCTACGGGCTCATCGAGCAGGGCGTCTACACGTTCAAGGTGCACCCGGACGCCAGCAAGCCCGAGATCCACGACGCCGTCGAGGCCATCTGGGGCGTGCAGGTGCTGAAGGTCAACACCCTCAACCGCAAGGGCAAGAAGACCCGCGCCCGCCGCGTCAACAAGCAGGGCAGCAAGCCCGACACCAAGCGCGCCATCGTCACGCTCGCAGCGGGGGACGAGATCCCGCTGTTCGAGAACTGAGGTCGGAGAAGTCATGGCCATTCGTTCCCGCAAGCCCACCAGCCCCGGCCGTCGCTTCCAGACGACCTCCGACTTCTCGGAGATCACGAAGTCGACGCCCGAGAAGTCGCTGCTCGCCCCGGTCTCCAAGACCGGCGGCCGCAACGTCTACGGCCGCAAGACCGCCCGCCACCGCGGTGGCGGCCACAAGCGCCAGTACCGCCTGGTCGACTTCAAGCGCACCAAGGACGGTGTCGTCGCCAAGGTCGCCGCGATCGAGTACGACCCGAACCGCACCTGCCGCATCGCGCTGCTCCACTACGCCGACGGCGAGAAGGCGTACATCCTGGCGCCGAAGGGCCTCGAGGTCGGTGCGCACGTGTCGAGCGGCCAGGGTGCCGACATCAAGCCGGGCAACGCGCTCCCGCTGCGCTACATCCCGGTCGGTACCACGGTGCACAACGTCGAGCTCCGCCCCGGTCAGGGCGGCAAGATCGGCCGCTCGGCCGGCATGGCCGTCCAACTGGTCGCGAAGGAGGGCGAGTTCGCCACCCTGCGCATGCCGTCCACCGAGATGCGTCGCGTGCTCATCGACTGCCGCGCCACCGTCGGCGAGGTCGGCAACAGCGAGCACGAGCTCGTGAAGATCGGCAAGGCCGGTCGCAACCGCTGGAAGGGCAAGCGCCCGCAGACCCGTGGCGTCGCGATGAACCCGGTCGACCACCCCCTCGGTGGTGGCGAGGGTCGCACGTCGGGTGGCCGTCCGGCCGTGTCGCCCTGGGGCAAGCCCGAGGGTCGCACCCGCAACAAGAAGAAGGCGTCGCAGCAGCTCATCGTCCGCCGTCGTCGTACGAGCAAGGGCCGGAGGTAATCCCACATGTCACGCAGCCTGAAGAAGGGCCCGTTCGTCGACGACCACCTGCTCAAGAAGGTGGACGCGCAGAACGCCGCCGGTGAGCGCAAGGTCATCAAGACCTGGAGCCGCCGCAGCACGATCATCCCCGACATGGTCGGGCACACCATCGCCGTCCATGACGGTCGCAAGCACGTGCCGGTGTACGTCACCGAGAGCATGGTCGGTCACAAGCTGGGCGAGTTCAGCCCGACTCGGACCTTCAAGTACCACGCCGGCCAGGAGAAGAACGCGAAGGGTCGCCGCTGATGACTGGTCCCAAGCTGAACGAGAAGTCGTTCGTCGCCGGCGAGCGCGTCGGCACCAAGGCGAGCGCCAAGTACGTCCGCATGTCGGCGTCGAAGGTGCGCGTCGTGCTCGACCTCATCCGCGGCCTGCCCGTGCGGGAGGCCGACGAGGTGCTGCAGTTCACCGAGCGCGAGGCTGCCGTGGCCGTCCGCAAGGTGCTCGCCTCGGCCGTCGCCAACGCCGTGCACAACGACGAGCAGGACGCCGACGAGCTGTTCGTGCTCGCCTGCTACGCCGACGAGGGCCCGACGCTCAAGCGCTTCACGCCCCGCGCCCGTGGCCGCGCCGGCCGCATCAAGAAGCGGACCGCGCACATCACGGTCGTGGTCGCCCGCCTCGACGACGACCGCCTCGAGGTCGTCCAGGCCCGCATGGCCCGCCGCACCGCCGCCGGCCGTCGTCGCGCCGCCGCCGGTGGCAGCGCCGCCAGCCGTCGCGACCGCGTCGAGCGCAGCCGTCAGCGCGCCCAGCAGCTGAAGTCCGGCGCCACCGAGGAGACCGGCGCCGACGAGGCGACGGCGTCCGACGCCGACGCCACGGATGCCGCCACCGCCGAGGTCGTCCCCGGCGAGTGGGCCGGCTCGGCGATGCCGCAGGCCGACGGCTCGGCGCCCGAGGGCTTCGAGATCAAGGGCAACGCGGACTCGATGCTGTACCACGTGCCCGGCAGCCGTCACTACAACCAGACGATCGCCGAGGTGTGGTTCGACACCGTCGAGAGCGCCGAGGCCGCGGGGTTCAGCGCACCCGGCAGCCAGAAGGACGACGCCGAGAGCGACGAGACCGCCGAGACCGCCGACGGCGAGGAGAGCTGACACATGGGCCAGAAGATCAATCCCTACGGCTTCCGCCTGGGCGTGACCACGGAGTGGAAGAGCCGCTGGTTCTCCGACCGTGACTACAAGGAGTACCTGACCGAGGACTGGAAGATCCGTCGGGCGCTCATGACCAAGCTCGAATCGGCCGCCGTGAGCCGCATCGAGATCGAGCGCACCCGCGACAAGGTCCGCGTCGACATCCACACGGCCCGTCCGGGCATCGTGATCGGTCGTCGTGGCGCCCAGGCCGACGAGCTGCGCGCGCTGCTCACCAAGATCACCGGCAACCCGAAGGTGCAGCTGAACATCGTCGAGATCAAGAGCCCCGAGCTCGACGCCGCGCTGATCGCCCAGGGTGTGGCCGACCAGCTCGTCAACCGCATCGCGTTCCGCCGTGCCATGAAGCGCGCCGTGCAGAACGCACAGCGCGCCGGCGCCCTCGGCATCCGCGTGCAGTGCTCGGGCCGTCTCGGCGGCGCCGAGATGAGCCGCACCGAGTGGTACCGCGAGGGTCGCGTGCCGCTGCACACGCTGCGCGCCGACATCGACTACGGCATGCGCGAGGCCCGCACCTCGAGCGGTCGCGTCGGTGTGAAGGTCTGGATCTACAAGGGCGACATCGTCCCGTACAAGGCCCAGAGCGACGACAAGATCGCCCGCGAGGCCGCCATGGCCGTCGGCGAGACGTCGGGCACCGCCGCCCCGCGCCGCGTGGTCAGCTCCGCCGGTCCCCGCAAGCTCGACGACCTCGAGCCCGAGGCCGCACCGCTCATCAAGGAAGCGGACCCCGAGCTCGAGAAGCTGCTCGACGAAGAAGAAGACATCGCTCGTCGTACCCACGAAGGGCACGAAGCACCTCACTTCCGTGGGGAGGACTGACCATGTTGATGCCGCGCAAAGTCGCACACCGCAAGCACCACCGGGGCCGGACCGCCGGGATGACCAAGGGCGGGTCCAACCTCGCCTTCGGTGAGTACGGGATCCAGGCGCTCGAGCCGGGCTGGCTGACCGCCCGCCAGATCGAGGCCGCCCGTATCGCCATGACCCGTGCCATCAAGCGTGGTGGCAAGGTCTGGATCAACGTCTTCCCGGACAAGCCCGTCACGAAGAAGCCGGCCGAGACCCGCATGGGTTCGGGCAAGGGCAACCCCGAGTTCTGGGTGGCCGTCGTCAAGCCCGGCCGCGTGCTGTTCGAGCTCTCGTTCCCGAACGAGGAGGTGGCCAAGGCCGCCATGAACAAGGCGATCCAGAAGCTCCCCGTGAAGGCCCGCATCATCACGCGTGAGGAGATCTACTGATGGCCCGCTCCAACTCCGAGCTCGCCGAGCTGTCGCTGGCCGACCTCGTCGACGAGCTGCGCGCCACCAAGCAGGAGGCGCTCAACCTGCGGTTCCGCAACGCCACCGGCCAGCTCGACAACAACGCCGAGATCCGCAAGGTGCGTCGCCAGATCGCTCGCATCAACACCTACATCCGTCAGCGCGAGATCGCTGCCGCCGAGAGCGGGACGTGACCGACATGGCTTCCGACACCAACGAAGCAGCAGAAGCAACCGAAGCAGCAGAAGCAACCGAAGCAGCAGCGCGTAGCGCCCGCAAGGTGCGTGAGGGCGTGGTCGTCTCCAACAAGATGGAGAAGACCGCCGTCATCGCCGTGGTCGAGCGCGTGCGCCACCCGAAGTACGGCAAGTTCATGCTCCGCACGAAGAAGCTGTACGCGCACGACGAGACGAACGACGTCAACGTCGGCGACAAGGTCCGCGTGATGGAGACCCGTCCGCTCAGCAAGAACAAGCGCTGGCGGGTCGTCGAGGTCCTGGAGCGTGCAAAGTGAGCGAACGAAGTGAGCGAACCATGATGACAGCATCCAACGGATCATCGGTGGTGTTCCGATGATCCAGCAGGAATCCCGTCTCCGCGTCGCCGACAACAGCGGCGCCAAGGAAGTGCTCTGCATCAAGGTGCTGGGTGGCACCCGCCGGCGCTACGCGTCGATCGGTGACATCTTCGTCGCCTCCGTGAAGGACGCGATCCCCGGCGCCGCGGTGAAGAAGGGTGACGTCGTCAAGTGCGTCGTCGTCCGCGTGAAGAAGGAGAAGCGCCGTCCCGACGGCAGCTACATCCGCTTCGACGAGAACGCGGCCGTCATCATCAAGGACGACCTCACGCCGCGCGGCACCCGCATCTTCGGCCCGGTCGGCCGCGAGCTGCGTGACAAGAAGTTCATGCGCATCGTCTCGCTGGCTCCGGAGGTGATCTGAGATGAAGCTCAAGAAGGGTGACACCGTCGTGGTGATCGCCGGCAAGGACAAGGGCAAGGAGGGCGAGGTCGCCCAGGTGCTCCCGTCCGAGAACAAGGTGATCGTCTCCGGCGTCAACACGGCGAAGAAGCACCAGAAGGCCCGCGCGGCGAACCAGCAGGGCGGCATCATCGACCGCGACATGCCGATCGACGCGAGCAACGTCATGCTCGTCCACAAGGGCAAGCCGACGCGCGTGGGCTACCGAACCAACAGCGACGGCACCAAGGTCCGCGTCGCGAAGCGCACCGGAGAGGTGATCGGGTGAGCGACACCGCAACGACCGCCGTCAAGGCGGCCCCCCGTCTGAAGCAGAAGTACGACGCCGAGGTGAAGGGCGCCCTCAAGGAGCAGCTCGGCCTCGCCAACGTCATGCAGGTGCCGAAGATCGAGAAGATCGTCATCAACATGGGTGTCGGCAAGGCCACCCAGCAGCCGTCGCTGCTCGAGGGTGCCGTGCGTGACCTGACGATGATCTCGGGCCAGAAGCCGATCGTCACCAAGGCCAAGGACTCCATCGCCGGTTTCAAGCTCCGCGAGGGCCAGTCGATCGGCTGCAAGGTCACCCTTCGCGGCGATCGCATGTGGGAGTTCCTCGACCGGCTCATCGCCGTGGCGATCCCCCGCATCCGCGACTTCCGTGGCCTGCCGGCCCACAGCTGGGACGGCCGGGGCAACTACACGTTCGGCCTCGCCGAGCAGACGGTCTTCCCGGAGATCGACTACGACAAGATCGACTCCCCGCGTGGCATGGACATCACCATCGTCACCACGGCCACCACGAACGACCAGGGCAAGGCGCTCCTGGATGCGTTCGGGTTCCCGTTCAAGCGCGGTGCCGACGCCGGTCCTGCACCGAAGAAGAAGGCCAAGCGCCGTGGTCCCGTGCGCGGTGGCGGCAAGGGTGCCGCCAAGCCGCAGGCGAAGAAGAAGAAGTAAGGGAAGGGCACCGACATGGCAAAGAAGTCGCTGATCAACAAGGCCAACGCCAAGCCCAAGTACAAGGTGCGTGGCTATACGCGTTGCCGCCGCTGCGGTCGCGCCCGTTCCGTCTACCGCCAGTTCGGCCTCTGCCGGATCTGCCTCCGTGAGATGGCTCACGCAGGCGAGATCCCGGGCCTGACGAAGGCGAGCTGGTGAGGAGGCACGATGCTCACTGATCCCATCGCCGACATGCTCACCCGGATCCGCAACGCCAACACGGCGATGCACGACGAGGTGTCCATGCCATCCAGCAAGCAGAAGGTGGCGCTCGCGCAGGTCCTCGAGAAGGAGGGCTACATCGCGGGGTTCTCCGTGGCTCCCTCCACCAAGGGTCCCGGCGACGTGCTCACCATCAAGATGAAGTACTCGGCCGATCGTCACCGCACGATCTCGGGTCTCCGTCGCATCTCCACCCCGGGCCTGCGGGTCTACCGCAAGGGCAACGCGATCCCTCGCGTGCTCGGTGGCCTCGGTGTGGCCGTCCTGTCCACCAGCAACGGGCTGATGACCGACCGCGATGCGCGCAAGCGCAACGTGGGCGGCGAGGTCCTCTGCTACGTGTGGTGAGTGGAGGAGTCCGACATGTCCCGCATCGGTAAGGTCCCGATCTCCGTCCCCGGCGGCGTCGACGTCAGCATCGCCGGCGCCAACGTCACGGTGAAGGGTCCGAAGGGCACCCTCAGCCGCGACATCCCCGGCGCGATCACCGTCCGCCAGGACGGCGCGACGCTCCTCGTCGAGCGTCCCGACGACGCCCGCGAGAACCGGTCGCTGCACGGTCTCACCCGCACCCTGGTGAGCAACATGGTGGTCGGCGTCACCGACGGCTTCACCAAGGAGCTCGAGATCATCGGCGTCGGCTACCGCGCCGAGGCCCAGGCTCCCACCACGCTGCGCCTCGCGCTCGGGTTCAGCCACCCGGTCATCGTGAACGCCCCCGAGGGCGTCACGTTCGAGACCCCGTCGCAGACCCGCATCATCGTGAAGGGGATCGACAAGGAGATCGTCGGCCAGGTGGCCGCGAACATCCGTGCGATCCGCAAGCCCGAGCCCTACAAGGGCAAGGGTGTCCGCTATCTCGGCGAGAAGGTCTTGCGCAAGGCCGGCAAGACCGGAAAGAAGTGATCACGCCATGACGAAGGTCGCCCAGAAGCGCCGCGAGAGCCGGCTCGTCCGCCACGCTCGTGTCCGCAAGAAGATCCACGGCACCGCCGAGCGTCCGCGCCTCGCCGTCTACCGCTCGAACCGCCACCTCGTGCTCCAGGTCATCGACGACGACCTCGGTCGCACGCTCGTGTCGGCCACGAGCCAGGAGGCCACCCAGCGCGCCAACGGTCGCGGCTCGAACGTCGAGGCCGCCACGCGCCTCGGTCAGCTGATCGCCGAGCGCGCCAAGGCCGCCGGCATCGACAAGGTCGTGTTCGACCGCGGTGGGTTCGCCTACCACGGCCGGATCGCTGCGGTCGCGGCCGCAGCCCGTGAAGCAGGTTTGGAGTTCTGATGGCCGGTCCCAGCAACTACGGCAACCGCGACAACCGCGGCGGCAACGAGCCGACGCCGGACCCCAACGGCCTGCGCGAGTCGCGCGTCATCACGATCAACCGTGTGGCGAAGGTCGTGAAGGGTGGTCGTCGCTTCAGCTTCACCGCGCTCGTCGTGGTGGGTGACGGCAACGGCCGCGTCGGTCTCGGGTACGGCAAGGCCAAGGAGGTGCCCCTCGCGATCCAGAAGGGCACCGAGGAGGCCAAGCGCAACCTGTTCGACGTGCCGCTCGCCGGTTCGACGATCACCCACCCGGTGATCGGCATCAACTCCGCCGGCCGCGTGCTGATGAAGCCCGCCGCCGCCGGTACCGGCGTCATCGCCGGTGGTGCCGCTCGCATCATCCTCGAGGAGGCGGGCGTGCACGACGTGCTGTGCAAGTCGCTCGGCTCGTCGAACGCGATCAACGTCGCCCGCGCCACGATCAACGGCCTCAAGTCGCTGCAGCGCCCCGACGTCGTCGCGGCCCGCCGCGGCCTGCCGGCCGAGGACTTCGTGCCGAAGGGCGTGCTCAACTCGTACAACGAGCGCAAGAAGCAGCTCGCAGCAGGGGAGTCGCACTGATGCCCGGTCGCAAGCCCAACACCTACGAGGGTGAGAAGACCCTGACCGTCACCCAGGTGCGGTCGGCCATCGCCAACAAGCCCAAGACGGTCGGCACGCTGCGTGCGCTCGGCCTCGGCAAGATCGGCAACACCAACGTGCTCCCCGATCGCCCCGAGATCCGCGGCATGCTCGCCCGCGTCCCGCACCTCGTGGACGTCACCGACAACGAAGAGGCGAACTGACATGCGCGTCGACGAACTCAGCCCCGCACCGGGCTCCACCAAGGCGAAGAAGCGCGTCGGCCGAGGCATCGGCGGCAAGGGCGGCAAGACCGCCGGCGCCGGCACCAAGGGTCAGCACGCCCGTGGCCGCGGCAAGGTCGCTCGCGGCTTCGAAGGTGGTCAGACCGGCCTCAAGCAGCGCGTGCCGAAGCTGAAGGGGTTCAACAACCCGTTCCGCATCGAGTACTCGCCGGTGAACCTCGACCAGATCGCCGGGACCGGCGAGGCGTCGGTCAGCCCCGAGGTGCTCGTCGCCAAGGGCCTCGTCCGCAAGGGCACGCTCGTGAAGGTGCTCGGCCGCGGCGAGCTCACCGCGAAGGTCGACGTCACGGCGCACGCCGTGTCGAAGTCGGCGCAGTCGGCGATCGAGGCCGCCGGCGGCACCGTCACCATCCTCCCGCTGCCCTACAAGTCCGGCCGCCCGCCGGTGCAGGGCAACCAGTTCACCAACCGCTGACCCAGATCGTTCCGGCCGATGTGAGAGCCTGGCCACCGGACGTGGCCAGGCCCTAACATCGGCCGGTCGCTCATCCGGCACTCGCTCGCGACCCTGCCCCCGCCGCTCCAAGGAGCCCTGTGTTCTCGAACATCAAGAACATCTTCAAGGTCCCCGATCTGCGGAACAAGATCCTGTTCACGCTGGCGATCGTGGCGCTCTACCGCCTCGGTGTCGCCGTGCGCGTGCCGGGCATCGACGCGGACGCCGTGAAGCAGTTCGAGGAGGGTGTGCGCTCGCAGGGCGCACTCGGGTTCCTGAACCTGTTCTCGGGCGGCGCCTTCGGCAGCTTCTCGATCTTCGCGCTCGGCATCATGCCGTACATCACCGCCAGCATCATCATGCAGGTGCTCGGCGTGGTGATCCCGAAGCTCGAGCAGCTCCAGCAACAGGGCGCGGTCGGTCAGCG
>WLDE01000389.1 GCA_009704985.1 Actinomycetota bacterium
AGCGCACGGTCGGTGCCGAGCGAGTAGGCGTGGGCCCGCAGGTTGTCGATCACCGACAGCGGCCCGAACGTCGACCGGCCGCCCGGCACGAGCGCCACGCCGAGCGGCAGGCGCCGCTCGGGGTCGAGCCACGTGATGTCCCGACCCGACAGGCGCACCGACCCGCGCCAGGGCAATTGCAGTCCGCTCACCACCCGCAGCACCGTGGACTTGCCGGCGCCGTTGGTGCCGAGCAGCGCCACCATCTCACCGTCCTCCACGCGCAGATCCACACCGAACAGCACCTGCACGTCGCCGTAGCCCGCGTCGAGCCCACGGCAGGCGAGCGCCGGCATCGACGCACCCGAGCGGCGGCGACGATCGAGCGCGGTCTCGTCGACGATCTCGTCGATCATCCGGTCGAGGTCGTCGTTCACGGTGCGGGCGCAGCCCCGCAGGATCCACGCACCGACGATGCCGGGGATCACGATCGCCACGAGCGCACCGGCCGTGCCGAAGCGACGGTCCACCGTGCCCAGCAGCAACGCCCCGGCGAACCCGCCGACCCCGGCGGTGTACATCCCGGCCAGCGCGGCGAGGTGCGGTCGGAACGCGGCGGGCACCACGCCCAGCATCGTCACGATCAGCGACGGCCCCAGCGCTGCGGCCATGGCGGACGACAGCACGAACAGGGCGAGCATCACCCCGAACACCGGCATCAGCGCGCCGAGCACGATCGCGACGACGCTGCCACCGAGCAGCAGCGAGCCCGTGCGCACCAGCCGGGCCGGGTCGTCGCGGAACATCCGCTCGCCGATCGGACCGAACAACCGCAGCGCGAGCACCGCGCCCAACGCCGACACGGCGAAGAACACCGACCGCGCACCGGGCCCCATGTCCCAGCGCTCGTCGAGGAAGAACAGCAGGAACGTGGAGTACGGCACGACGAGCACCCCGAACACCGCCTGCGCGGCGAGGGCCCGCCGGATCGTCGGGATGAGCAGCAGCCGGCGCACGACCTCCGCGAACCGCAGCGCCGGGACGACGACGTCGGCGCCCGCACCACCGGCGGCGGGTCCGAGCGACGCGTCGATCGCCTGCCGCAACGGTTCGTCCTCGCTGTGGCCGACACCGGGGTCGCGCAGCCGTGATGCCACGAGCGCTGCCAGCAGCGACACCACGGCGACGGCCAGGAAGACGCCTCGCCAGGTGAGCCCCGCCCACGCCGTCAGCACACCGACGAGCAGCGGCGCCACCACGCTGCCGATGCTCACCGCCGCGGAGTACGACGTCTGCACGCGCACCCGGGCCCGGTTGGGGTACCAGTCCATCAGCAGCGGCTGGTGCAGGACCCGCACGCTGCCGCTCGACAGCCCGTCGATCACCACCACGAGCAGCAGCCCCCACGGACCCACCACGAACACCGCGAGCAGCGTCGCGAGCGTCCACATGTACGCGGTGACCAACGAGATCGACGCCCGCCACGGGCGCCGCTGCACGATCGCCGCCATGGGCAGCGTCGCGACCGAGATCGCGAGCAGCTTGGCGGACAGCACCGCGGCGAACGCGCCCTTCGACATGCCGAGCGTGCGCGTGATCTCCGGCCCGAGCACGCTGAGCACGAACCCGAACAGCTCGTCGACGACGACGAGCGACCCCACCGCCAGGAGCGGGTACCACCCCACCCCCGACGAGCTCATCACCTCGCGCAGCGACTCGCGTCGAGCACCCGCACCCGACGCGTCCGCATCGCCGACCGACAGCGCGTGACGTGCGGCGACCCGCACCGCCTCGCGGTCCTCGGCGGTCTCGTCCACGCTCACGGAGCCGCCTCGTCCTCGACGAGCCGGAACTGCACGCTGAACGCCCCCTCGCCGTCGCGGCGGCCATCGGCGTCGAGGCGCACCACCGTGAGGTCGTACGGGGCACCGTCGCGCGACTCCGATCGGGCCGGCACGATCTCGATCGTCGCCGACAGCTCGGCGGTCACGGTGATGCCACGCCGGGCGAGCCACAGCTCGTCGGGACAGCCCTGGCTCTCGATGCAGGTGTCGTCGTCGCGGGCGAACCACGCCACGTCCTCACCCGGCGGCATCGGGGCCCGGTCGATCAGCACCAGGTACGACCCGCCGACACGGGGTGCGTCGTCGACCCAGCGCACCTCGATCGGAGCGCTCACGTCGGCCCGATCGGCCGGGAGCTCGATCGTGATCGACTCGTCCGTGCGGAGCTGCAGCCCCTGGGCGGCGAACTGCGAACACCCGGTCAGCGACACCACCGCGACCGCACCGCCCAGACTCGCGGTGGCGACCCGGCCGGCCGAGCGGACCCGGCCGGCCGTGCGCGCACGGGTCGCCCGCACCGTCCACCGGGCGGGTCGGTGACGGTGACGGTGCGGCGACCGGCGATCAGTCGATGGGGTACGGGCCACCGGCGCGATACACGTTGCAGCTGCAGGACGGGTCGTAGTCGGTGAGGTAGTACTCGCTCACCCCGTCGCGACGGCCGGGGCCGAACGTCGTCGCCAGTGCAGCGGGCGACTGGTAGGAGTCGCCGAGCCCCTCCACCGCACCGACCAGGTCGGCCGCGGCCACCGTGCCACCCGCCGCCTCGACGGCGGCCTGCAGCACCCAGACGGCGTCGCAGAAGCGGAGCGTCTCGCTCACGGCGTTGGCCGAGGTGAACACCGCTCGCGTGCTGTCGACGAGGTCGAGGCACTCGGTCGCCGCAGGCGACTCGGGAAGCTGGCTCGCCTCGGGCACGTCACCGACCGGCGACCACGCCACGGCGGTGCCGCCCGTGCCGATGTTCTGCACGAGCGTCTGCCCGCCGCTGAGCGAGCTCACGCCCAGGGCGGGTTCGAAGCCCTGGTTCCGCGCCGCGGCGAGGAAGAAGAACGGCGCCGCGCCGCCCGACTCGAAGAAGACGAGGTGGGTCACACCGGCCTCCTTCATCTCCAGCACCGTGGCCTCGGCCTCGCTCGAGAAGCGGCCGATGTCGTCGCTGGTCGCGATCGTCGCGAGCGCCGCGGTGACGACCGGCTCCACCCCGGCCGCGGCGAGCGCGGGTTCGAGGCTGTTCGCCGCTGCGGCGTCGAACGCGGGGCTCGACAGCCGGATCACACCGACCACGGCGTCGTCGGTGAAGAACCCGGCCTGGTCGAGGCCTTCCACCAGCGCGGTCGCGGCGCGGTCGAGGTTGATCGCGCTCGGGTTCACGTACAGCGGGTTCGCGTCGTAGACGCCCTGGTCGGAGAACGTGAAGTTGGCACCGCTCGACGCGAACAGCGGCACGCCCGCGTCGTTCGCGCACGCCAGCACCTC
>WLDE01000390.1 GCA_009704985.1 Actinomycetota bacterium
CCGGTCGGGCAGACTGGCTCGCGTGAACTGGCGGGGGCGGCGTTCCGGTGACGGCTTCGTGCGATGCAGCGATGGCCACGTGCGCTGGGGCGTGTTCGGCGCCGCCGGCGTGCTGTTCGTGCTCCGACGTCCCGACGCCGCCACGCTCGTGATGCTGCAGCAGCGATCCGCCTTCTCCCACGAGGGCGGCACCTGGAGCGTGGCCGGCGGGGCGATGGACGAGGGGGAGACGCCGCTCGAGGCCGCGCTGCGCGAGGCGAGCGAAGAGGTCGGCGAGATCCCCGAGACCCACCGCCTGCTCGGCGAGTACGTGTTCGCACCCGCGATCGACTGGTCCTACACGACGGCCGTGGTGGAGGTCGACGAGCCGTTCGGCCGGTCGATGAACTTCGAGACCGACGCCGTCGAGTGGGTGCCGGTCGACGAGGTCGAGCACCGTCCCCTGCACGCCGGCTTCCTGGCCGCGTGGCCGCACCTGCGGGCGATCGTCGAACGCACCACCTGACGCAGCACCTGACACCCCACCCGGCACCCCACCCGACACCGCATCACGCCGCACCGGCCGCGGTGCGATCGCCGCGGCGTGGGGTCAGAGATCGGCGATGAAGCGGCTCTCGCGTCCGGCCGACAGGTCACCCTGCGCCGAGAACGTGAGCCCCGAGGGCACCGACACCGACAGCGACTCGATCAGCGAGGCAGCGGACTGCTGCTGCTGGTCGAGCACCTTGTCGAGCACCCGGGTGGCGACCTCCGTCTGGAGGCGGCCCGAGGCCAGGTTCGTGATCGCTGCGGCGGTCGACGAGATCTCCACGACCCTGATCGTCCGGAGGGTCGCCCGCTCGACCACCCGCTTGCCGAACACTTGAGGCCCCTCCCGCGTCACCCCGGCGCACGGGCGGGCGGGCCGCCGGTCACCCGCGCACGCCACCACCGAGCGTGACGCGATCGGTGGCCTCGACCGCCCCTCGTGCCACCACACGTCCGCCACACGTCCGCCACACGTCCACCACACCTCCGCCACACCTCCGCCGTACCTCCGCCACACCTCGGAGAGGAGGGCCGGCACGCGACACTGTGCCCGACCATGGCTCCACCGGCACCGCTGTTCGACCGCTACGTGATCGTCGACTGGAGCGCGAACGCGACGCCGAAGCTCGGGCGCGACTCCGTCTGGATCCAGGTGGCCGACCGCTCGGGCGATGTGGCCCCACCCCTGAACCTCGCCACCCGCGCCGCGGCCCGGCAGTTCCTGACGGAGGTGCTGACGGCGTCGACGGGCGAGCGGGTGCTGGTCGGCTTCGACATGCCCTACGGCTACCCCAGCGGCTTCGCCCGTGCGATCGGCCTCACCGACGACCCGCCGTGGCGGGCGACGTGGGACCACCTCGCCGCCGAGGTCGTCGACGACGCCACCAACGCGAACAACCGGTTCGCGGTCGCGACCGCGTGCAACGCGGCGATCGGCGACGGCCCGGGTCCGTTCTGGGCCACCACGTCGGTCCGCCACGTCACCCCGTGGCTGGCGCGCACGAAGGCACCCGGCTTCCCCCACGGCGCACTGGCCGAGCACCGGCACGCCGAGCTCGCGCTGCGCGCCCGTGGGCTGCGCCCGGCGTCGGTGTGGCAACTCGCGGGTGCCGGGAGCGTGGGCAGCCAGACCCTCGTCGGCATCCCCGTGGTCCACGCGCTCCGGTGGCATCCATCGCTCGCCGAGCGTTCGGTGGTGTGGCCGTTCGAGACCGGGCTGGTGCCCGATCCGACCGGCGGGCGCGCCGACGCGATCGTGCACGCCGAGATCTGGCCCACGTGGGCCGGCCCACCCGACCCGGCACGGCACCCCGTGCGCGACGCGGCGCAGGTGGCCGGACTCGCCGACCACCTGCGCACCCTCGACGACGCGGGCGAGCTGGCACCGCTGTTCGCCCCGAGCCTCGACGCCTCCGCAGCGCACGCGGTGGTCGCCGAGGAGGGCTGGGTCCTCGGCGCCACACCCTGACCCACGGTCACCCGCGGGTCAGGGCCCGCTCCGGATCGTGTGCGACGCCGATCGCCGCACGCCCTCACGACGGACGGCGCGGTCCGGTCCGGACACGTCGAGCAGTTCCGTCTCCGACGGCGTGGTGTTGATCACTGCTCCCACCGTTCGTAGGATCCCGCCGGCGGACGACCCCGAACGCGACGGAGGCGCTCGAGGGATGAGAACTCGACACCCAGGTGTGCGCACGGCGGCGGTGGCCGTGCTCGTGGCGACGGCGCTCGGCACCGCCGCGTGCTCGGGCAGCACCGAGATCGCCGACGTCACCGTCGTCGCCCCCTCCGGCCCGGCCGTCGTGAGCGACCCCACGCCAGATGCCTCGCCGAGCACCACCGGCGACGCCGCGCCGCCCACCCCCGAGCCACCCTCCGACTCCACCGAGCCGACCGAGCCGAGCCCGACCACCACCGCGACCTCCGGTGGTCCGAGCACGTCGAGCGTCGACGGGCTCACTGGTCCGGCGTTCTCCGACGCACTCGGCGTGCGCGTCGACACCGCTCCCGGGGTGCGCACCCGAGGCGACACCCGCCGCCTGCTCGACGCCGGGCTCTACGTGCACCTCGCGTGGGAGGCCGATCCCGACGACCCGAGCGTGTTCACCGTCCAGCCCGACGACATCCCCATCCTCGAGGCCTACGCCAACGCATCGCTCGCCTACTACCGCGCCGCGACAACGACTCGCACGACAGAACACCCAGACTTCGCCAAGTACTTCACAGACTCGGGCGCCAAGTTCGAGGTGTCATTCCAGCAGGCCCGCGATGGAGGCTTCGTGCTATCGCTCGGCACGGGCGTCGTGCTCAGGCCGTACATCCCTGCAGATCAACGATCTGCGACGAGTGCAATCGTCCTCGACTGCTACCTCCAGAATCAGCAGTTCTTCCTGCCCAGCGAAGGCGCTCCGGCGCCAGCCGAGTTAACGACGAGTCCGACAATCGCATCGATGGTGCTGGTCGATGGTCAGTGGAAGATCGAGAGCAGCGCGAGCGAGCCAGCCGCATGTTTGTAGCCACGCTTCTGGTCGCTGCGTTGCTCCTTCCATCAACTCCGCTGCCACCGGGAGCTGGGATCAATGGCGGGTCGAGCGATGCACCTCCGCCCGCGGTGTTGGACGGGGCTCGCACGGTCTCGGTGCGCGACGACCAGGGCCGGATCAGCCGGCTCACGTCGATCCCGTCCACGTCGGCGTTCGCGCGCCACGGCGGGGGCAGCGCGGCGAGGTGCTCGTTCACCGCCGAC
>WLDE01000391.1 GCA_009704985.1 Actinomycetota bacterium
GCGTTCGAGGTGTCGGTGCGCACCGTGTACCGCGACGTGGAGGCGCTCTGTGCCGCCGGCATCCCCATCCACACCGAGGTGGGTCGCAACGGCGGCATCCGCATCGATCCGTCGTACCGGGTCGCGGGCATGCCGCGGCTCGACACCGATGAGGCGCGCGGCGTGCTCTTCGCCGTCGTGCCGGCCATCGCCGCCCAGCTCGGGTTCGATGCGGACGCCGCCGACCGCACGCTGCTGCCGGCGATGGAGCTGACCGCCGAGCGAGCGGCTCGCGCGGTGCGCGACCGGCTGCTCGTGGAACCGACCCACTGGTTCGTCGTCCCGGACGACACGCCGGCGCTGCCCGACGTGGCACGAGCGGTGTGGGAGTCGCGCGAGATCCGCCTCACCTACCGGGGATCGGACGTCGTGGTGCAGCCGCTCGGCCTGATCATGAAGGGCCAGACGTGGTACGTGCTCGCCCGGGTGCGGCCGCGGCCCGAACGGACGACCCGGCTCTTCCGGCTGTCGCGGGTGGAGTCGGCCGAGCTGCTGGAGCACCGCTTCGAGCGCCCAGCCGACTTCGACCTGGCCGCCGCCTGGGCCGAGCGGCGGCAGGCGTTCCTCGACTCGCTGCCGAACTACGTCGTCACCGTGCTCGTCGCCCCGGAGGCCGAACCCCTGCTGTCGATGCTCGACGAGGGCGCACCGGCGCTTCCGCTCCCCGACGACGTCGAGCGGGACGAGCAGGGATGGGCCCGGCTCCGGCTCCGTTTCGAGCGCAGCACCGAGGGCACGGCCCGACACCTGTTGCAGCTCGGGGCCGGCGTGGAGGTGCTCGACCCGCCGGAACTGCGCGACGTCATGGCTCGCGAGGCGGTGGCGCTCGCCCGACGGTACGCCGACCCGCCGTCACGACCCCGCGGACGCGCTTCGTCGACTCCCCGTCGGTCCGTCCCACGGGTACCGTGACGACCAGACGATCGGAAACGTTCCGATCCGACAGGGAGACCCGAGCCGGGGATCCGGACGGGAGGCAGGACGTGGGCGACGAGCGGGCGGCTGGGGACGGGACGAGCATCGACACGGCGGCATGGCGTGGTCGGCTCTCGACGGGTTGGTTGTCACAGGCGTCGCGCCTGGAGGCAATGTTGGCGCCGGTCGACGACCCACTCCTCGCCTCGGCGGCGCCCGCCCTCGCCGAGTCGGTGCTCGACGTCGGGTGCGAGGGGTGACCGCGAGGCGGGTGGCGGAGATCGTCGGCGTCGACGGTCGCGTCGTCGGCGTCGACGTGAGCGTGGACACCATCGCCGCTGCTGGTTCGATCGACGCGGCGCCGGACTCGCCGCCGATCGAGTGGATCGCCGCAGATGCGGCCGCGCTGTCGCTCGATCGGCCCGTCGATCTGGTGGTGTCACGGTTCGGAGTGATGTTCTTCGACGATCCGGTGGCTGCGTTCACCAACCTCCGCACCGTCACCCGTCCCGGAGGGCGGCTCGCCGTCGCCGTCTGGCTCCCGCGGACGCAGTCCGAGTTCCAGCGCCGATCGCTCGACACCGCTGTCGCCGCAGCAAACCGGCTGGGTGTCCACCTGCACCTTCCCGACCCGGCGTCCGGTCCCTTCCGCTACGGCGACCGCGAGTGGTTCACCGGCGTGCTCGAGGACGCCGGCTGGCGCCAGGTGGGATGGGAGCCCGGTGACGCCGCGGCGTGACGTCACCAGGTCGGTCACAGCCGGTCCGTCACGTCCCACTGGTCGGCGCTGTCCTGCCACGCCCAGTCGACGACGCGCCGCAGGCCGACGACGGTGCCGTCGCCGCAGGCGGCAGCGAGCAGCCGACCGTCCCTCGACCACTCGAGGCCGATGACGGGGGTCCCGAGGTCGACGACCCCGACCGGTGCCGCGCGTTCGTCACAGCGCACGAGGAGCAGACCGCCACCACCCGAGTCGGTCGCGACGCCCAGCACGGCCACCGGGGCCGCGGGCCACCACCGGAACGCGTGGACGTCGCAGAACAGCGGCAGGAGACGACCCGGAGGACCAGCGACCGGGTGCACCTCGTCGAGGTCGAACACGGCGAGCCCACCGGACGTCGCGATACCGGCGTACCGCCCTGTGGGATCGAACCGCAGGAGCCGCCCGCTGCTCGACGGACACGGCAGCACATGGACCCTGACCGCAGGGTCGACCACGCGGCCACCCTGCCCGATCGAGGACGGCCACAGGTAGTTCGTGGTGCCGCGTGTGCTGGCCGCCGCCCATCCACCGCCGGACGACCAGTCGACCTGCTCGACCGAACCGCCCCACACCAGGGCTGCATCGATCCGCACGGAGAGGTCGGCGTCGAACTCGCTGACGTAGCCGTGGCCGCACACGACGAGCCCGGGTCGGCCCCCCGCCGCGTCGGTGCACGACGACCATCGCACCTGCGCGACCGACGCCGGGAGTCGTTCGCTCGTGGCACCGCCGAGCAGCGACACGTGTCGTCCGTGGGCAACCGCGAGCCCGTCGGGACCCGACGCCAGCGAGGCGATCCATCCGCTGAGGCGCTCACGGTGCGCACCGGCGACGACCCAGCCGTCCACCCCGCCACTCACCACCTCGCCGTCGTGCCAGGCGAGGCACGCCGTACCGGCCGGATGGTCCCGTCGTCGGTCCAGCATGCTGCCTGCGGCATCCAGGACCACCACGTCGCCGCCCGTACAGCCGACACCGACCCGGTCGTCGAGCGGCGACCAGGCGACCTCCCCGATCGTGTCGTCGACATCCACGCGCCAGGCAGGACGTTCCAGTCCTGCGAAGCCGGTCACGACGATCCACCCGGGCGGAACGCCACGATGCCGCCACCCGTCTCGAGTCGCGGGCCACCGATGAGGTCGATGCAGTAGGGGATCGCGGGGAGGACAGCGCGGAGGCAGTCGTCGATCGCGGACGGCTTGCCGGGGAGGTTGACGATGAGCGAACTCCCACGGACGGCCGCGGTCTGACGCGAGAGGATCGCAGTGGGAACCACGGCGAGCGACACCTGACGCATCAGCTCGCCGAAGCCGGGCATCAGCTTGTGGGCCACCGCCTCCGTCGCCTCCGGCGTGACGTCTCGAAGCGCCGGGCCGGTGCCTCCGGTGGTGACGATCAGGCAGCAGCCCACGTCGTCGGCCAGTTCTCGGAGGCTCGCCTCGATCAGCGGCTGCTCATCGGCCACCAGCCGGCGGACGACACTCCACTCGGACACGAGGTGCTGGGCGAGGAAGCGTTCGATGGCAGGGCCGCCTCGGTCGTCGTA
>WLDE01000392.1 GCA_009704985.1 Actinomycetota bacterium
ATCCCCGAGGTGTCCGACCCGTTCGACCGGCCCTCCAACGCCGGCACCGCACCCGACGACGACGAGGAGGCCGAGGACGCACCCGACGCCAGCATCTCGGTGGACTTCCCCGAGGTCACCGAGAACACGTCGAACTCCGTCGTCATCATCCTGCTGCTCACGGTGCTGTCGATCGCGCCGAGCCTGCTGGTGCTGTGCACGTCGTTCACCCGCATCGTGATCGTGCTGTCGCTCACCCGCAACGCGCTCGGCCTGCCCACGGTGCCGCCGCAGCAGGTGGTGGTGGGCCTCAGCATCTTCCTGACGCTGTTCATCATGGGACCGACGTTGAGCGAGATGAAAGAGGTCGCACTCGACCCCCTCCTCGCCGGCGAGATCACCACCGGCGACGCCCTCGACGCGGCGCAGGTGCCGTTGCGCGAGTTCCTGCTCGCACACACGCGAGAGGGCGAGCTCGAGCTCTTCCTCGACGCGTCCGACACGCCCACCCCGATCGCCCGCGACGAGGTGCCGCTCAACGCGCTCGTCCCGGCGTTCGTGCTGTCCGAGCTGAAGAGCGGCTTCATCATCGGGTTCGTCATCTTCGTCCCGTTCCTCATCATCGACCTGGTCGTCTCGGCGGTGCTGATGGCGCTCGGCATGATGATGCTGCCGCCGTCGTTCGTGTCGTTGCCGTTCAAGCTCCTGCTCTTCGTGATGCTCGACGGCTGGATGCTCGTCGTCGGGACGCTGCTCACCTCCTACGGCTAGCGCCGTACGTCCGCGCGCCTGCGCGCCCCGCCACCGGCCAGCGCCACTCCGGCGTGACGGCCATCGGAACCCGCCGCCACGGATGGCACGGACAGACAACGAGAACCCCATGACCACACAACAGGTGATCGACATCGGCACCCAGGCGATGATCGTCTGCGCCAAGCTCGCCGGCCCGTTCCTGGCCGTCGTGCTCGCGGTCGGTGTCGCCATCGGTCTGCTGCAGTCGGTGACGCAGCTGCAGGAGCAGACGCTGACCTTCGTGCCCAAGCTCATCGGCAGCGCGATCATCATCGCCGTGAGCGGCAACTGGATGCTCGCCACGCTCGTGTCGTTCAGTCGTGAGCTGATGGCCGGCGTGCCCAACTTCCTCAACGGCTGAACGCGCCCGTGCGGCTGTTCGTCGACCCGACGACCCTGGTGGGGTTCTGTCTGGTGTTGGTGCGCGCCGTCGCATGGGTGCTCGTCTGCCCACCGTTCAACTCCCCCGCCATCCCCGGCCGCATCCGGGTGGGCGTCGCGGTGTCGATCTCGCTCGTGCTCGCGAACCAGGTCGGCCAGCAGGTGGAGAGCATCGAGACCGCCTCGCTCGTGTCGATGCTGTTCACCCAGCTGCTCGCCGGCTTCGCACTGGGCCTGTTCGTCCACATCGTCTTCACCGCGATCCAGTCGGCGGGCGAGATGATCGACCTCCAGGTCGGATTCAGCCTCGGTGCCGTGATCGACCCGCTCACGGGCAACAACGCCACGCCGATCGGCCGTCTGCACCAGTTGCTCGGCGTGGCGATCCTGTTCGCGATCAACGGCCACGTCCTCGTGGTGCGTGCCTTCATCCGCTCCGTCGAGATGTCGCCGATGGGCGGCATCGACACCGACCGCGTCGCGGAGACCATCGCCCGTCTCGTCGCCACCCTGCTCGCCGCATCGATCGAGATCGCGCTCCCGGTGCTCACCGCGCTGTTCTGCGCCGAGGTCGCGCTCGGGTTCCTCGGCAAGGCCGCGCCACAGCTGAACATCCTCGTGATCGGTTTCGCCGTGAAGTCGTTCCTCGCGTTCACGCTGCTCGGGATGACGCTCGTGCTCCTGCCCGAGACCGTCGACTCGCTGCTCTCCCGCTCCATCCGTGCGGCGATGGAGGTGATGACCGGATGAGCAAGCGCGACGGCAAGACAGAGCTCCCCACCCAGAAGAAGAAGCGCGAGTCCCGCCAGAAGGGCACGGTCGCGAAGTCGCAGGACCTCGGCCCGTGGATCGCGCTGCTCGTCGGCACCTACCTCGTGCCGTTGACCGTGGGCTCCACCGCCGAGGTCGCGAGCGACGCACTGGGTCCGATGCGCGAGCTCGCCCGCCAGCCCGACCCGAACGAGGTCGCAGGGCTGCTCGGCGACGCCCTGCTCGGAGGGCTGATCGCGATGCTGCCGATGCTCGCCCTCTGCCTGGTGATCGGGGTGGTCGTGCAGATGGCACAGGTCGGCCTGCTGCTCACGCTCAAGCCGCTCAAGCCCGACCTCCGCAAGATCGATCCGATCCAGGGGCTCAAGCGCCTGTTCTCGGCGAAGTCGCTGTGGGACACGGCGAAGCAGATCGCCAAGGCCGGGGTGATCGCCTGGCTGTGCTGGCCCCAGGTGATGCGGATCGCCGACGTGCTCGTCCGAAACGGCCGCGTGCCGCTGATGGAGGGCCTCGCGACCAGCGGTGACGCGCTGCTGGGGATGACGCGCACCACCTGCTACGCCGTGATCGTCATCGCGTTGATCGACTACGGCTACCAGCGGCGCAGCACCCTGCTCGACATGAAGATGACGAAGCAGGAGGTGCGCGACGAGATGAAGAACTCGGAGGGCGATCCGTTCGTCAAGGGGCGCATCCGGCAGCTGCAGGTCGCGATGGCGCGGAGTCGGATGATGAACGACGTGCCGACGGCCTCGGTGGTGATCACCAACCCGACGCACGTCGCGATCGCCCTGCGGTACGACCCGGCCACGGGCGGCGCACCGAAGGTGGTGGCCGCCGGCATCGACAACGTCGCCCTGCGCATTCGCGAGCGCGCCCGTGAGGCGGGTGTGCCGATCGTGGAGGCCAAGCCGCTGGCGCGCGCGCTGTGGCGGGCGTGCGAGGTGGGCGACGAGATCCCGGCACCGCTGTACGAGGCCGTGGCGAAGGTGCTCGCCTTCGTGCGACGCCTGAAGGGCGGGATCCTGGCCGCCTCGACGCTCCCGCTCCCGCGGCAGTACCACGTGGACGAGGGGTTCCTCGAGGGCATCACCGGTCGCCGTCGCAAGCGCCTCCCGGCTGCCTGAGCACCGCCCGACCGCCACGTCGTGAGATCCCCGCAGATGCGGGGTGGTGATCGAACGTGTGTTCGGTACCTTGGTGGGTGTTCCGGGTGTTCCCGGGGTGTGATCGACCCGTTGGGGTCCAGGTGTTCGTGTGGTGTCCGGTCGTCCCGCGGCGGTGGGAGGGGGTGAGCTC
>WLDE01000393.1 GCA_009704985.1 Actinomycetota bacterium
ACGAGAGAAACAGAAGGTACGAGGCCCTGCTCCGGCGGGGCCTCTTCCATTTCCAGGTACACACCAGGTACACAGCACGATCCGCCACTGGACGGTACGAGGCGGACAACGCGGGACGCAACGGCACGAACTGGCTGATCGGCATTGACTCATCGAGCTGGGCCGGCCGGCGGGGAAGTTCCCCGAGGTCCGGCGGATCGCGTCCGGATGTGGGTCGTGAACCGAAGCTCGACGCAGCCGGCGAATTGCGCCGGCGCCCTGCTCGTCCGGAGCTCAGCGGACGTTGTTCCACCGCAGCGACTCGAGCGCGTCCAGTTGTGCCTCTTGCTTCGATCGATTCCGGCTCAGCCACGGAGCACGGTTTGCCCGACTCGGTCAGGGTTGTCGCGCCGAGCTGGACGTGCGCTGTGACCGAGCAGAGCGGCATTTCCGCGCATGTCAGTTGCTGAGGAGTTCGACCTGGCAACGGATGCCCGGCGCCCGCGAAAGCCTGGCGTCAGCGGTGAGAAGCGGGTAGCCGAGGGACTCGGCGAGCGCGACGTACGCGGCGTCGTAGGGAGTGACATTGGAGCGCAGTTCGTAGGCACGGATCATCAGCGGGCCCGTCGGGAAGCGATCCAGCGGAAGGGCCAAGAGGTCGTCGACTGCTGCTCTGAATCGTCGTGCGGTGAGGTCGCCTGCTCGCCACCGCTTGCGGAGCACAGCGACGGTCTTGACATCGATGAGATCGGGTGCAGCGAGATGGGTCTCCCCAACTACGCGTGTCCTGGCTGTCCTCCCGTCCTGGCCGTCGTCTCCGACGAGGTTGGCCATGACCGAGGCATCGACGACGATCAACTGCGCCCGCGTTCCTCGTCAAGATCGTGCACTGCGGTCTCGAATCCGACCTTACCGCCACGCCGTCGACCGATCCGGTCGAGGACGTCATGGAGTGTCGGTGTGCTGGCGAGCCTGGTCAGTTCGCTCGCCAGGTACTGCTGCAACGACTTGCCCTCGGCCTCGGCTCGTCTCTGGAGATTGGCGTGGACGTCTTCCGGGAGATCTCTCACCAACACGTTCGGCATGCTTGCATTCTGCTATCAGATCCGGCGAAAGGCAACCGTCGCCACCCGCTCGTCATGCCCGGTATGTGCGCCCCCTGGCAAGCGATCTGGACGGGTTCTCGAGGGCTGGCGGGTGCGGGCAGACTGGGTTCGTGGACGAGGGGCAGCGGGCGTCGATGTTGCGGGCGGCCGCGCCTCCGGCTGAGACGTTGGCTTGGGTGTGCGAGCTGCTCGACGCCACGGGGGTGACGGGGGTCGCAGAGATGCCGGGTGGGTCGGCTGCGGCGATGCATCGGGTTCGGGTGTCGCAGCGGTGATGAACCCGTGACGGAGAGTGTGGGGTCCGATCTTCTTGTTGATCCCGGCTGCCTTTCCGATGCGTCGAACGATGCGGGCGGCGGCGTGCCGGTCGAGGCGTTCGCCGTCGTTGCCGAGCAGGATCGGTCCCTCGAAGCGTTCCCCGACGGCGAGGTCGACGGCGCGGGCGGTGCGGGGTGACATCGGCATCGTGACGGTCTCGCCGCCCTTGCGGAGCACGGTCAGCGTGCGATGCCCGCGTTCCATGCCGAGCTGTTCGAGGCGTGGCCGGCGCACGTGCACCGCCGGCGAGTGCTCGATCAGGCCCTCTTGCTCGGCGTAGCGGTAGAAGCACGTCACCGTGCACAGCCGCCGGGCGATCGTCGCCCGCGACCGGCCCCTGGCCTCGAGATCGCTGGCGAACGCCTCGATGTTCAGAGGACCAGGTGGGGCCGAATCAGACCGTCGCGACACCCCCAAAGTGGGGCCAGATCAGACCGGCGTTCACAGCTGCACGACCTTGCGGATCGTGGCCGGAGCGAGGTTGCTCCCGGACTGAGAGCCGAGGTCGGCCGCCCACTTCCGGATCGAGGTGCGGTCGAGCTTGCCGAGCGGTGTGTCACCGAACGCCGGCCGGACGTGCGTGCGGAGGTACTGGGCGTCTCTGGCGCGAGTGCTCGGCCGAAGATCGGCCACCGTCGGCCACCACCGAGAGCGCCTATGCGAACGCGGGGCGTGACTCGATCCCCGTCTCCCGCCGAAACGCTCGCACGCCCTCGACGCTCTCCTCGGGAGCGGATGACCTCAGCGAGTTGAAGCTGCGGCCGTGCCGAGTTCGGCCATGATGGCTCGCACCTCGGTTCGCAAGAGCTCTTCGACGTTGGCGTCCGTCCAGACGAGATGTCCGAAGGTCTCCAACATCACGAGCCCGTGGATGCGCGCCCACCCCCGCGCCAGCAGATCCTTCAACGGCGCATCGAGCACCACCGCCGAATCGAAGTTGACGAGATCGATCCTTGCGGCGCCGGCATTCGGCCCTGATCGCAGACCTGCAACGTGGACGTCCGCGACGACGCGAACCATCGGCTCACCGAAGCGATACACACTCGCTGTGGTCGGCCCATCGACGCGGGCCTGGAATCCTGGCACGGGAGTGCCGAGGATGAGCCCGAACCACTCGGGGTTGGCGCGCGCCCACCGGCGATAGCCGAGCGCCATGGCCTCCAGACGGTCGAGCGGATCGTTGCCGGCGGCATCGATCGCCTCGCCGATCGCCTGTCCGAATGATTCGAAGCCATCGCTGATGAGCAACTCGAGCAACCCGTCCCGCCCGTCGACGTATCGGTACAGGCCCGACGGGCTGATCCCCGCCGCCTTGGCGACCTTGCGCAAGCACAGGTGAGCGGCCCCGCTGGTGCGGAGTTCGTCGAGCGCCGCCGCCCGGATCTTCATGAGCAGTTGTGCCCGCAGGCTGGCCCGACGCCCCTCCATGGCGGGACACGGTACACCCGCCATCAGAAACGAGAACACTGTTTGCACTTTTCGAACCGCTGATCTAAAGTGCGAACAGTCATCGCAAAGCGAACGTCGTTCGTGATCGATGGCATGACGACCACTGCGCCTGCGGGCCGCTCACCGTCACGCACTGAGCACACCACCTGATCACCAGACCACTGGACGAGGAGAATTCCATGACCGCTCGATCGCCCCTCATCGCCGGCCCTGCCGTCGACTCCCCGCCGGTACGTGGTGCCGGATGGGTGTCCGTCGCACAGGGGCTGCTGATCTTCGTGCCGACGTTCGTGCTCGGTGCTGCCGTCGGCTGGC
>WLDE01000394.1 GCA_009704985.1 Actinomycetota bacterium
AAAACGTGGGCACACGAGAGCCTCCACAAGACCCGGGGCGCTTCATACGGTCAGCTCGAGGGCATCTGGGACTGAGCGGTCACAGCCCACACCCTGGAGCGACCGACTGAACAGCGAGCCGGGTCGGGCTCGTGCTGTCACACGGCGATGATCTCGACGACGCCGTCGAGGGCTTGGAAGTCGTCCGGGTTGCGTGTGTAGAGCGGGAGTCCCTTCGAACACGCCACTGCGGCGATCAGCAGGTCGACGGCTCGAGCACCACGTGCCTTGCGGCCTGCGGCGATGACCGCTGCGTAGACGCGGCCGTACGCGCGCGATGCCTCGGCGTCGAAGGGCAGCGGGTCGAACACCGCCTCTGCTCGTTGGAGCCGGTCCTGACGTCGTGCTCGTTCGCCTGCGTCGTCCGTCGCGTGCGGGCCGGCAGCGAGCTCGGCCATGGTGATGGCGGTGACCGCCGACTCGACGGGGAGCCGCGTCGGGTCGAGTCGTTCGAGGTCGATGATCACCGAGGTGTCGAGCAGCCCCTGCGCCCGCCGCTGTTCAGCCACGCGGGGTCGGGTCCTGGTCGACGCCGGCGTCGAGATCGTCGCGGAAGCGACTCGCGTCGATGGAGGGTGCATGACGGAACATGGCGACGACCGTGTCGGTGGACACGAAGCGATGACGCCGCAGCGGAGTGAGTTCGCCGACGGGTGTGCCGTTGCGCGTCACGATGAACGATTCGCCCTGATCGAGCGCGCGCATGATCTCGCCGCTGTCGTTGCGGAGCTCTCGTTGCGTGATCGCTCGACTCATGAGAGCACCGTAGCACTGCGTGCTACAGCGGGACAACGCCCCGCAACGCCCCGCACGTACGTCGGACACGCGCGCCGACGACGGCGGGTCGGGACTCTCGGCCCTGACAGGCGGACGAACCCGGCCGCATCGTGGGACGGAGAGCCGGATCGCGTCCGGCCGTCGAAGGGAGGTTCGTGATGCGACGGAATCGGCCGGGCGGTGCCGTCTTGGAGGCGATGGCAACCACGTCGCACGAACCGGGGAACCGCTGAGGTGACCGACGACCAGATCCTCGAGCTGTACGAGCGGTCGCTGGTCGACGTCCACCGCGCGGCGTCGCGCCTGTGCGGCGCCGACCGGGCAGCGACGGAGGAGCTCGTGCAGGACACCTACCTCGCGCTCGTCCACCACGTCCGCGAGCACCCGGACGAGGTCGTCGGCGTCGGCTGGTTGGTCGTCACCTGCCGCAACCGCTTCCTCGACCTCCACCGATCCGAGCAGCGACGCCAGCGCCGCGAGGCGGCGGCGAGCACCGCCACCCCTCCCACCACGCCCGCGCCCGAGCGCAGCGACGACATCACCACCCGGCTCGCCGCGCTGCCCGCGCTCCAACGCAGCGCGATCGTGCTGCGCTATGTGGACGACCTCCCGGTCGGCGAGGTCGCGCGGCTGCTGGGCAAGAGCGTCCACGCCACCGAATCGCTGCTGGCACGGGGCCGCAGCACCCTCCGAGCCACCATCTCGTCCGAGGAGTCCGCATGAGCGACGACCCCACCCTCCGGAACCGGCTGCGCGACGCCGGCACCGATCCGACCGAGGAGTTCCGCGCCCGCCTCCGCCATCGTCTGGAACACGAGCTCGCCGGCACCACCGTCGTCGAGCCGGCCGTCTCCACGTCCGCGCCACCTCCCCGGCGCACCTGGCGCTGGATCGCCTCGGCGGCCGCCGTCGTGGCGGTCCTCGTCGGCGTCGTCGTCCTCCGCAGCCCGGACGACACCGCAGCCCCGCCGGACACCACCACCACGAACACCACGAACACCACGGCCGACTCCACCGACGGCACGACCGACAGCACATCGGCGCCGACCACCCCGACCACCACGGCCACCACCTCCGCCTCCGCCTCCGACGACGAGCTGCTCGCAGCCCTGACCGGCTCGACGTGGATCCTCACCGACGCCGATGGGCGGCCGATCCCCTTCCGCGTCCCGTACCTCGCACCGCTGCCACCGGGTGCGGACGGCCTCGTCAGCACCTTCGACGGCTGCAACGGCGGGTCGATCCGCGGCGTGATCGAGGACGGGCGGTTGCGGATCACCGAGGCGATGAGCACGGCGATCGGATGCCCGGACCGCGAGACACTGGCGCTCCCCTCCGAGAGCTCGCTCACGCTCACCGACGACGGGCGCACGCTGATCGTCACGGCGCTCGCGGGCACGGGACCCACGCTGACATTCCGACGCGACGACGCGCTGGGCACAGCGGTGCAGCGCGACCAACTCGTCGGCTGGTGGACCGCCGGCGACGCCGACGCCGCCTCCTTCGGCGCCGACGGCACGCTCACCGCGGGCGCGTGCACGCAGACGTGGAGGCTCGACGCCTCCGGCCTGCTGTACGTGTACGAGTCCCTCAGCGCTCCCGATGCGTCGTGCCCGCTGCGCTTGCTCGCGGCGATGGCGAACGGACCGTTCACGGCGCTGCGCGACGACACCGGCGCGCTCTGGCTGCTCGGCCTCGACCGGCTCACCGTGCTCCGCCTCGAGCCCACCGACGAACCGGCGCCCGAACCGATCTTCCGGCCGTTCCCGACCATCGAGCTCGCACCCCGGCTGTTCCCGATCGACGACCTCGATCCGTGCGAGCCAGGGCGGTGCCCCTCGCTGGCGGTCGCGTCCGACGGCACGATCGTGAGCTACGACGCCGCCGAGCACACCATCACCATCGGTCGACGCAGCGACGTCCCGGCCCGGGCGGTGCCGGTCGACGGGCCGGCTCCCGCCACCGGCTTCCTGGTCGGCATCGGCCCCGACGACGTCGCGTACCTCGTGGTCCAGCCGACCACCACGGCCGACCCGATCGGCGACGTGATCGCGGTGCCGCTCTCCGGCCCCGACGCCGGCCGGATCGTCGCCCGCGCCGACGCCGTGGCCGACCTGTCGGGCGACAGCCGGCTCGTCGCCACCTCCGACGGCTGGGTGGCGGTCGGCTGCTGCGGACCGGAACCCGTGCTCCCGGTCCCCGGTCAGACACCCGCGCTCGGTTGGGTCGACCGGACGGGAGCACCCGTCGCGTACGACGGGCCGCTGTTCTCGATCGAACGCCCGGGCGACATCGTCCTCGTTCGCACCGATGCCGACGGCACCCGGTCGACCTGGACCA
>WLDE01000395.1 GCA_009704985.1 Actinomycetota bacterium
ACGGTGTTCGGGGACCCGAACTCGTAACCTGGCCGGATGGAGTTCCGTCGCATCACCAACCTGCCGCCGTACGTGTTCACGATCATCAACAACCTGAAGATCGAGGCACGTCGAGCAGGTGTCGACGTGATCGACCTGGGGTTCGGCAACCCGGACATCCCGTCGCCGCAGATCGCGGTCGACAAGCTGGGTGAGGCGGCCCAGATCGCCCGCAACCATCGCTACTCGTTGAGCCGCGGCCTGCCGAAGCTGCGCGAGGCGGTGTCCGCGCTGTACGAGCGCAAGTGGGGTGTGTCGCTCGACCCCGAGCTCGAGGTGACCAACACGATCGGCTCGAAGGAGGGCTTCAGCCACCTGATGTGGGTGCTGCTCGACCGCGGCGACGCGGCGATCGTGCCGAGTCCGAGCTACCCGATCCACATCTACGGCCCCCTGTTCGCCGGTGCCGACCTGCGCCAGGTGCCGATGCGGCACCTCGCCGACCCGCGGGTGCAGGGCGACTTCACCGGTGACTTCTTCGACAACCTCACCACCGCCTACGAGGTCGGCTGGCCCAAGCCGCGGGTGCTGGTGATCTCGTTCCCGCACAACCCGACCGGCGCTGTCGTCGACCTCGACTTCATGCAGCGCGTGGTGGACTTCTGCCGTGAGCGCGAGATGATCGTCGTCCACGACTTCGCCTACGCCGACGTCGGTTTCGACGGGTACGAGCCGCCCAGCATCCTGCAGGCCGAAGGCGCCAAGGAGTGCGCCGTCGAGCTGTACTCGATGACCAAGAGCTTCTCGATGGCGGGGTGGCGCGTGGCGTTCCTCGTCGGCAACCGCGACGTGGTGCAGGCGCTGGTGAAGCTGAAGAGCTACCTCGACTACGGCACGTTCCAGCCGGTGCAGATCGCCGCGACCGTGACGATGAACGAGGCGCCGGACTACCCGAAGGAGGTCTGCTCGATCTACGAGAGCCGGCGCGACGCGCTGATCGACGGCCTCGCCCGGATCGGGTGGGACATCCCCAAGCCGAAGGGGTCGATGTTCGTGTGGGCACCGATCCCCGAGCCGTACGCGGACATGAACTCCGTCGAGTTCTGCTCACACCTCGTGCGCGAGTGCGAGGTCGCGCTCTCGCCGGGTGTCGGGTTCGGTCCCGGCGGTGAGGGCTTCGCCCGCTTCGCGCTCATCGAGAACGAGCGCCGCATCGCGCAGGGCATCCGGAACCTGAAGCGCGGCCTCGTGAAGCTCGGCTGAGCGAGCGGAGCGAGCGAGGCCCACCTCGACCGGCTGAGCGAGCGGAGCGAGCGAGGCCCACCTCGGGATCGGTGATCGTTCACGAAGCCGTCACACGCACGTGACGATCCGTGGTCGGTGCGCTCGGTACGGTCGGCGCCGTGGAGACCTTCGTCGTCCGGGTGTGGCTGCCCGACCGTCCGGGTGCGCTCGGTCACGTGGCGAGCCGGATCGGCGCGCTGCGCGGTGACGTGGTCGGCATCGACATCCTCGAGCGCGGCGGTGGCTTCGCGGTCGACGAGTTGGTGGTCACCCTGCCCGACGACGGCCTGCTCGACCTGCTCGTCGCCGAGATCGTGCAGGTCGACGGCGTCGCGGTGGAGGACGTCCGGCGGGTGGCGACCGGTCGGCCCGACGCCGGCATCGCGGCGCTCGAGGCGGCGGCGGCGCTGGTGGATGCCGCCGACGAGGATCGCCTCGTGCTCCTGTGCGAGCGGCTCTCCGACCTGCTCGACGCGGACTGGACCGCCGCGGTCGACGCCGCGAGTGCCACCGTCGTCGCAACGGCCGGTCTGACCGCCGGGGTCGTGCCACCCGAGGCGGCATGGCTCGTGGCGTTCCTCGACGGCAGCCGTCACCTCGATGCTGCCGGCCAGTCCGCCGGAGCGCCTGGCGACCTGGCCTGGGGCTGGCTCGGCGCCGATCCCGTCGGCGGTTCCGAGCTGGTGGTGGTGGTCGGACGCTCGGGACGCCCGTTCCACGATCGAGAGCGCCGCCAGACCGAGCTGCTCTGCCGCACGACCGCCGCCCTCCTCGGCACCACCGCGGCACCCGCCGCAGCGGTGGTCGAGGAGGTCGCCGGCGCGGAGGGCGTGCCCGCCGCCTGACCACCGGTTCGGGCCCGCCGACCTGACAGATCGGCGGGTGCTCGGACGGTCGAGTCGGAGGTGGCTCGAACGCACAGGACGGCACGACCGGCGACGGCAGCGCCGCGCACGGGGCGCACGTGGCGGACCCGCCACGCGATTCGCGTCGGCCGGTGGACCGGCCTGCTGGCGGTCGCCCTCGGGGCAGGTGCACTCGTGGAGGTCGTCGACCGGGGGATCACGGCCGCCGCCACCGACCCCGCACGCTGGGCGGTGCTGGTCCCGGCAGCGCTCGCCGCGACGCTGGCCGTGGCCCGCCTGGCACTGTGGATCACGACCGCGACCCCGCCCGCCGTCACGCCGCCCGATCCGATGCGCCGTGCGGTCGCCGACCGTCTGGCGTGCACCGCCGAGGTCGCGGTGCTGTGCGACGGTGAGTCGCTGGTGGCCGTGCGCACCTCCACGATCGCGGCGATCGCCACGACGGGCGATCCGCGGCGTGTGCTCCTGGTCGGCTCCGACCCTCGCCTCGACCGGCTCGCCGGCAAGCTCGGCGTGCGCCGTGTCCCCAGCGCGATCGGATCCGACGCGCTGGTGGCTGCCGCGCTCGAGGCGGCGGAGGGCACCCATCTCGCGCTCGTCCCGGCGTCGACGGCGGTGCTGCCGACGTCGTTCGCCCGGGCACTGGAGGGCTTCGCCGGGCCGGAGGGTGTGGATCCCGCCATCGCCTGGGTGCAGGCCGATCCGGTGCCGTCGGTGGCACGCCGACCGATCGATCACGCCCGCCATGTGAGCTGGTGGCCGTCGCTCGACGCGCGAGGGGCGATGCCGTGGTTCGGGGCGGCCTCGATCGTCGACGTCGACGCGTTCCGCACGGCGTCGATCGCCCGCGGCGCAGCGGCCGTCGCCGTCGAGGTGCAGCGGTCGGGCCGGCAGGGCCGGTGGTTCGCCGGTCCGCTCGGTGCCGACCAGGAGGACGAGCGCGCCGTCGCCGAAGCGTCGCTGCAGCGACGGATCGACGCACGCGCCGCGCGGTTCCGGTGCTGGCGCCGCGCGGGGTCGCCGCT
>WLDE01000396.1 GCA_009704985.1 Actinomycetota bacterium
GGCCTGACCCCGAGCTTCGCGAGCTCGGCCTGCAGCTGCTTCGGGTCCTTCAGGTCCGGGGCGGCGTCGCGCCGGTGTCCCTGGTCTGCGGACCCACCACCCGGCTTCGCGCCCAGGTAGGGGCGCTCCTTGAGGAGCGCTTCGACCGCAGCGGCCAGCGCTGCGTCGCTCACGTTGCCCTCGGCATCGCGCTCGAGGTCATCGACGTTCACGAACACGTCGGCATCTGCGACGTTCGTGAGCTTCGATGTCGCAGCGGTCTTCAGGCGCTCCTTCAGCACCCGACGCTCCGCAGCGGCGATCTTCGTGTCCGCCTCGGCCGTGATGGCTTGACGGATCTCTACTTCCTTCGCAGCGAGCGCCTCGGCGAGCTTCTTCTCGTCGTCGCTCATCGCTTTCTGGCGCAGCTCGTCGGCCTCGGCCCGAACCTTCGCCAGCTCGTCGGCGGCCTGCTTCGCGGTCTTCTCGGCCTCTCGGCGAGCACGACGTTCGGCATCGAGCGCCGCCTTGCCCTTCTCACCGAGATCTTCGTCCGGTGCTGGCGGATCGACGGGCGGGGCCGGCGGATCTTCGGGGTGACGGAGGAACACGGCGAGCACACGGCTCGGGGTACGGGTGGGTGCCATCGCGGCATCTCCTTGGGTGAGCGTCGCCCTCGCGGCGACGACACGGGTTCGGCCGTCAGGCGGCCGAGAACTTCACACCGGCCGGGTACAGCACCGGGCCAAGCTCGCCGTGGTCGTGCACGGCGGTGAGCTTGTCGAGGCGACCCTGCTGGATCGCCTTCAGCTTCTTCCGGGCGGCGTCCACGTCGAGCGCACGCTGCTCGGCCTTGCGCGCCCAGTCGTCGGCACGCTTCGAGTAGCGGGTCTCCGCAGCCTGGTCGTCAGTGTCGCGCGCCTCGCGGCGCCACTTGTCGGCGTTCGCCTGGTAGCTGGCCACCACGTCGTCGGTCGACGAGATGTAGCGGCGCAGCGAGATCTCATCGATCACACCGTCGGCCTTCAGCGACGCGAGCGCCTGTCGATCGATGATCTGCCCCGGGTCGCGGTCCCCGACGATCGGAGCGACCGAGCACCCGCACGACGAGTGCATGGCCATCAGGTCGGAGTCGCGGTACCGCTGCGTCGCAGCGAGACGGCAGAACGCGCAGGCACCACCATCGGGCACCCGGCGGTAGCCGACGATCCGAGGTTCAGCCTTCATCGCTGCGGACCCTGCCGCCCGCGAGGCGAGCATCGGGTCGGTGGCTCCGATCTGTGCGGCGCGCTGGCTGCCGAGCTGGCTGGCCCGGTCGAACGGTTCGCCCTTCGCAAGGGCGGAACGGAGCGTCACGATCGGCCGGCGCAGCAGCTCCTCGAGCGCTACGCCACCTCGTGGGCGGGTGAACTCGTCGGCGGTGAACCGTGCGGGCGTGGGCGCCGTCTCGGTCGCTGCGGCGGTGTAGGCGGAGACGTAGGCGAGGGTCGACGCTGCGGCCGCCTGCATCGACGCATCGAGCACGGGGATGGACGCTGCCAGCCACTGGCCGGCGGTGAACTCCGACGGGTTGGTGACGACCGACGACCACAGTCGCGCCAGCACGGCAGCGCTCCGGTCTCGGATGGCGAGGAGCTGGTCCTGGTGCGCCTGTGCGAGCCGGAGCAGTTGCGGCTCAGTGGCCGCTGCCATCAGACCGTCTCGAGGTTGGTGGCTGCAGCTTCCGGCAGGCGGAGGCTGACGGGCACGGCACCCGTGAACTCGATCCCGTTGAGACCGACAGCCTCGGCCGCCGAGTCGGGGTCGGCGCCGGCACGGATGAGTACGCCCATCGCCTCAGCCTTCGACCGCAGTTCGGCGGCGCCACTGTCGGACCCTGGAGCCGATCCGGACCCGGACGACGGAGCCGGTGCGCCGAGCGCAGCGTTCAGCGCGTCAGCCGAGCGCATCTGGCGGAAGCGGGCGATCTCCTGCGGGGTGAAGCGCAGCAGCTCCCACAGCATCTCCTGGGGCACGCCGAGTGCCTGCATCTTCATCACGGCATCGACATGCTCGGACTCGGTGCGGGTCTCTGGGTCGGCCCACACGGTGGCGATCTGCACACCGTCGAGGTCGCGGCCGTCCATGCGCAGCGCGAGCCGCATCACTTCTTCCCAGCCGCCACCGAACACGCGCTGCTTGCGGCGCGCCTTCGCGACGAGTGGAGCCTCCGCAGCGCGCAGCGATTCACCCGACGGCATCTGGCCGGTGGACAGCAGGTAGTGCGGCGGCGTCGCGGTCTGCGAGGCGATGTGCTGCACCAGCATCTCGATCGCCTTCACGTAGATCCCGAGGTCGGTCTGGTTGAACTCACCGAACTTCGCATCAGGCGCCGGGACGTGCCAGAGCCGATCCACGGCAGAGGCGAAGTCCTCCGTCTCGCGGCCGTCCGCGCCCTTCGGGATCTCGATGCCGGTCGCCCAGCGCTGACGGAACGCGCCGTACTCGGCTGCCACGATCATGTCGGCCATCAGCTTGTTGATCATGTCCTGCTTCGACAGGACGTTCTCGATCTCCGAGACCGTCTCGTCGAGCAGACCGGGCCGGTTCGGGATCGGCACGACCGGGACGACACCCCACTCGTTCGGAATCGGGTACGGCTCGCCGGGGACCTCGCGCTGTTCCCAGCCCTTCTTCCCGCGACGCAGCTTGTAGATGCCGTCGGGCAGGTACACCGTGGCGCACTGGCCCTCGTCCTCGTCGCGCCACGCCTTCACCGCTGCGAGCCGGTTCGACCGGTTCGCCGGGTCGAGCTCCACGCACACGTGCATCGGATGCTCGATCGTGATCACCGGCATCTGGTCGGGCTGCGGGCGCCACACGATCGCGTGTGCCTCGCCGAGCTTCAGTGCCTCGGTGTGCGCGATCTGCGAGTCCTCGTCGAGCCGGTTCGCCTGCCAGATCTCCCACGCACGGGTGTCAGCGGCGGTCTCCTGGCCGACGCGGAAGCCTTCCACGTCGAGGCGTTCCTCGACGGCGGAGACCACGAGCTGGCACCAGTTGTCGTTCACCGCGCGCAGCATGTGCCCGAACTCCTCACGGAACCGGGACGTGGCGTACGCCAGCGGGGTCTGCCCGTCGTAGTAGCGCTCCAGCCGCTCGAGGCGGGACCGGCGCGCGTTCAGCTTCTTCAGCA
>WLDE01000397.1 GCA_009704985.1 Actinomycetota bacterium
GGGGTCCGATCTCGATGTCGCACGAATGTGGCACGACGACCGATCTCGGCGACCCGACCCGCTCATCTCGCCGACCGAAACAGGCGTTGAACTGGGGTTTCGCGTGGAGCGGGTGACGGGAATCGAACCCGCGTTCTCAGCTTGGGAAGCTGATGTTCTACCATTGAACTACACCCGCATCGGGCGGCCGGAGCCGTGTCGGGCACCTCCGCCGAAGCGCCCGCCAGACTAGCGCCGACCTCACGCCTCGTCACCTGCGAGCCGGGGAGACCCGGTCCACTGACGGGACCTCCGCCGGGCGAGCGCTCCAGTTCGGACCACTCCATGCCGATGCTCCCTCGTGCCCTCGCGTTCGTTCCGCCTCGCCGCCGCCGTCGCCCTCGCGTTGGTCGGGCTGCGCTGGATCGTGAACACCAACCCCTGGTCGGGGCCGACGGTCCTGCACCTCGCCGAGGGCCACGGCGTGCATCTGAACGACTGGGTGACCCTGGTGTGCTGGGCCGCAGCGGCGATGCTGGTGTGGCCACGGCTCGCCGCCGTCCGCCTGGCGCAGCCGGTGACGAGCCGCTCGGTCGACCATTCGCGCTCGCCTCGGTGATCCCGGTCGTTCGCGGCCCGGCGCCCTCTCCGTCGCCGGTGACGCTCCACTAGGTTGACGCCGTGATCCTCTCCGACCGGAGCTTGCGCGAACAGATCGAGGCGGGCCGCATCGTCATCGAGCCGTTCGATCCGTCGCTCATCCAGCCGTCGTCGATCGACGTCACGATCGGCAACCTGTTCCGCGTCTTCCGCAACCACACGGCTGCCGTGATCGACGTGAAGCAGAACCAGGAGGACCTCACCGAACTCGTGTCGATCCGCGACGGCGACTGCTTCATGCTCCACCCCGGTGAGTTCGTCCTCGGCAGCACCGCCGAGCGCATCGCGGTGCCCGACGACCTCGTCGCACGGATCGAGGGCAAGAGCTCGCTCGGCCGGCTCGGCCTCATCATCCACTCCACCGCCGGCTTCATCGACGCCGGCTTCGACGGTCACGTCACGCTCGAGCTCACCAACATCGCCACGCTGCCGATCACGCTCTACCCGGGCATGAAGATCGGTCAGGTGAGCTTCATGCAGATGACCACGCCGGCGGAACGTCCGTACGGCAAGGGGGCGCGCGGCTCGAAGTACCAGGGCCAGCGTGGTCCGACGCCGAGTCGCTACTGGGAGAACTTCCAGGAGGGCTGACCACTCGGCGGCCCCGATCCGGGGGTTTCTCCTCCCCCGGTGCAACGGAACCCTGCGCTCGTTCGTGAGAACGGGCATGACACGTCCTGAACTTCGTTCCCGGCGCCGCCCGACCGCGGTCGTCGCCGCGCTCACTGCGTCGGTGCTCCTGCTGGCCGCGTGCGGCGGCGGTGACTCGGCCGCCTCCGACGAGGCCGAGGGCAACCCGAACGATCCCCGCAACAGCCCGCTCGCACAACTGTTCGGATCCGGCACCTCCTCGGCGGATCAGCGCGCCCAGCAACTCGAGATCGAGCAGCAGGTGGCCCAGTGCATGCGCGACGAGGGCTTCGAGTACGAACCCGTCGACTATCAGGCGCAGATGGGCGACATGAACGCCGAGTGGGAGATGCAGCTGAGCGACCCTGAGGGATTCGGTGAGAAGTACGGCTACGGCGTCGTCCGCGGCTACGAGATGCAGGGCGACATGGGCGCGACCACGTTCGAGGATCCGAACCAGGACTACCTGAACTCGCTGACACCCGAGGAGAACGAGGCGTACTACGAGACCCTGTACGGGGGCTCGTTCTTCGGCACGAGCGAGGACGGCGAGATGGAGGAGTACGTCCCGCCGCCGCTCGAGGAGCAGGGCTGCCAGGGCAGGGCGATGCTCGCCGTGTACGGCGAGAACTCGCCCATGACCAACACCGACATGCAGACCCGGATGAACGAGCTCTTCGAGGACATGGAGAGCGATCCCGACGTGGCCCGTGCGATCGACGACTGGGCGAGCTGCATGCGCGAGCAGGACGCCAGCTACGACTGGGACCGCCCCGACGACGTCATGAACGAGTTCTACAACCGGCTGAGCGAGCTGCAGTTCGGCCCGATGACGGAGAGCGAGGACGGCGACGGCGTCGTGGTCGCAGGGACCGCGATGGATGGCGGGATGGGCGGGATGCCCGAGGTCGACGAGGCCGACCTCGAGGAGTTGCGCGAGGACGAGCTGCGCACGTGGCGCCACGACTGGGACTGCCAGCAGGAGGTCGACCTCGCCGGCGTGCGACGGGATGCCGAACAGCGTCTGGTCGACGAGCTCCTCGCGGAGTTCCCGGAGCTGCAGGGGTCGTGATGAAGGCTCCCCGCGGCGCCGGCAGTCGCCGGCGCAACCTCGCTCTGCTCGTCGTGGGGGCGGCCGTCGCCTCGGCGACGGCCGGGGTGCTGGTCGGACGCAACCTCCAGTCGCCCGCCGAGGCGGCGGCCAACGCCGCACCTCCCGAGCCGTCACGCATCACGGTGCCGGTGGAGCGCCGGGCGCTGGAGTCCCGGCTCGTCGCGAACGGCGAGCTCCGGTACGAGGAACCGACGCCGGTCCGCCTCGCCGGCAACGTCGGTGCCAGCGCCGGCAGCGCCCAGGTCGTCACGCGAGCGCCCGAGCTGAACGCGCCCCTCGCCGAGGGCGACGTGCTGCTCGAGGTGTCGGGTCGCCCGGTGTTCGTGTTCCAGGGCGACCTGCCCACGTACCGCGGGTTCGAGCCCGGCGTGACCGGCCCCGACGTCCAGCAACTGGAGGAGGCGCTCGCCCGGCTCGGGTTCGACCCCGGCCCGGTCGACACCGCCTACGACGACGCCACCGAGGCAGCGATCGACGCGCTCTACAGCGCCAACGGCTACCAGAGCGAGGGGCCGAGCACCGAGCAGCGCACGCGCCTGCGTACCACCGAGAAGGCCGTCGCCGACGCGCAGACCGAGCTGACCCGGGCGAACACCGAGCTGACGAACGCCGGCAAGCCGCTGTCGGGCGCCGAACTGCTCCGCCAGCAGCAGACGCTGCAGGCCGCGCGTGACGCCGTGCCGGCCGCGGAGGCCGCCGCTGCTCGGCGCACCGCCTCGGCCGCTGCCGACGTCACCGCGGCCACCACGGCGCGGGA
>WLDE01000398.1 GCA_009704985.1 Actinomycetota bacterium
CGATCGGCGGTGCGGCGGCCGGGGGGACCGCCGCCGCGCGGGTCGATCCGCCGCCGCCCACCACGTGCGAACGCATCGCCGCCGCGGTCGACGGACGACGTCTCGGGGACGCACTCGACGTGCAGCCCGAGGTGCAGCTCGAGGTGCAGCTCGAGGTGCAGGTGGTGGTGCACAGCGCCACCTGGTCCGCCACGACGGCCGTGCTGCAGGTGGCCACCCGAACCGGCGATCGATGGACGTGCGGTCCGGCGATGGAGGCCCGGCTCGGGCGTGCCGGCACCCGCCCGCTGCTCGAACGGCGCAGCGGCGACGGCACCACCCCGGCCGGCGTGTTCCCGCTCGCCACGATGACCGCACCCGACGGCAGCCGGTTCTCCTTCTTCGGCAACGCACCCGACCCGGGCGTCACCGCCGGCGCGTACCGGCGGGTGCAGCGCGGCGACTGCTTCGGCGCCACCCCGAACACCCCCGGCTACGGGCACCTCCGCTTCGACACCTCGTGCCCCGGCCCCGACGACGAGTACCTGCCGCGCTTCGTGGAGGCCTACACGAACGCCGCGCTCATCGGCGCCAACATGGAGCCCGACGTGTCGGGCGACGAGCCCGGTGAGATCCCCTACGCGTCGGCGATCTTCCTGCACCGCCACTCGTACGTGAGCAGCCGCAGCGGCCCCAGCGGCCCGACGAAGCCGACGGCCGGCTGCGTGTCGCTCGCCCAGACGGACCTCACGGCCGTGCTGCTCGCGATGACACCGGACACGGTGTTCACGATCGGGCCGACCGACTGGCTGCTCGCCGAGGCCTGAACCCACGTCCCATCACGGCTCACCCCGCGGTGTCCGGTGCCCCGACCCCGTCGCTCCCCTCGCCGCTCCCCTCGCCCGCACCCCCGGACACGGCGGCCCACACGGCGTACAGCGGGTCGCCCGGGGTGCCCGCGGGCGTGCACAGCGCCGCCATCGGTTCGTCGTAGCCGCCCGCCAGTCGGAAGTAGCGGCCGACGGTGTGGCAGCGCTGCTCCTCGGTGATCGCGAGCCAGCCGCGGATCACCTTCGTCGGGAAGCAGCGGTTCGAGAAGGTGCACACGACGAGCCCACCGGGGCGCACCACACGCGCCACCTCGCGGAGCACGTCGATCGGGCGGACCAGGTAGTCGATCGACACGCAGCACGTGGCCGCACCGAAGCGGTCGTCGGGGAACGGCAGGCGGGGGTCGGCGTTCAGGTCCTGGACGACGTACGCCCGCGCCTGGCGGTTGGCGCGCAGCTCGCGCTCGTTCATGCCGAGCACCACGAGCTCGCTCGGGGGCGTCAGGAAGTGCGACACCCACGACGACATCAGGTCGAGCACCGCACCGGCACTGCCCTCGCCGTCGATGCCGAGCTGCCGGTAGAGCCGGCCGACGGTCTGCACGGCGCGGTCGTCGATGTGGGTGACGAAGCGATCGGGCTCGTAGAACACCTCGTCGGGCGATTCGTCGACGCGGGTGAAGAACCCGATCGGGAAGTCGTCGTGCGGGTCTGGTTCGGGTCCGGGCTCGGGCCGGCCGTCGACAGCGTCCATCGGCCCATTGTCGCGGGCCGGCGTGGCCACCGAGGTGACCGCCGGCGTGCGACCGCGCCCGTGGCCCACGGGATACGGTTCGCACGCGACGGTGCGGGGGGCGCCGGCGAGCAGAGGGGTGCACCATGACCAGACCACCGGTGTCCGACTGGGCGCGTGACTACGACATCTTCGATCCGGACTACGTGGTCGACCCGTACCCGGTGTGGGACGACCTCCGCAGCTCGTGCCCGATCGCACGCAGCGAGCGCTGGGGAGGGTCGTGGATGCCGACGACCTACGCCGACGTCGACGCCATCGCGCACGACGTCGCGCACTTCTCCTCGATCGACGTGGGGGTGCTCAACGCCAACGGCGACACCGGCGAGGAGCTGCCGATCTCGGCCGGCGGGATCCCCGTGCTGCCGCCCATCTCGGTCGACCCGCCGCTGCACACCTGGACGCGACGGCTGATGCTGCCGTGGTTCTCACACCGCCGGGTCGAGGAGCTGGAGCACGTCACGCGCGACCTCTGCCGCTCGCTCGTCGAGCGACTGGCGCCGAACGGCACCGCCGACGCCGCGGCCGACTACGCCCAGCAGATCCCGGTGCGGATCATCTCGCGGGTCCTCGGCGTGCCCGAGGACATGAGCGACACGTTCACCGGATGGGTGCGCGACGTGCTCGAGTTCGCCCACGACGAACGGCGACGCGAGGCCGCCTCGCAGGCCGTGGGCCTGTACCTGTTCGAGCAGGTGCAACGACGCAAGACCGATCCCGGCGACGACCTCATCAGCGAGTTGCTGCACACCGACGTCGACGGCGGCGAGATCTCCGACGAGATCGTGCTCGGCATGGCTGCGCTGACGCTGGTGGCCGGCGTCGACACCACGTGGTCGGCGATCGGGTCCGCGCTGTGGCACCTCGCCACGCACCCCGACGACCGTCGGCGGCTCGTCGCCGAGCCCGAGCTGATGCCGACCGCGACCGAGGAGCTGTTGCGCGCCTACTCGCCGGTCACGATGGGACGGGTCGTGGCCGCCGACGTCGAAGTGAACGGCTGCCCGATGCGCCAGGGCGACAAGGTGCTGCTCAACTTCCCGGCGGCGAACCGTGATCCGGCGGCCTTCGAGCGGGCGGACGAGGTGGTGCTCGACCGGGCCCACAACCGCCATCTCGCCTTCGGCGCGGGCATCCACCGGTGTGCGGGTTCGAACCTCGCCCGGATGGAGGTCCGCGTCGCGGTCGAGGAGTGGCTGCGGGCGATCCCCGAGTTCCGGCTCGCCGACGGCGCGGAGGTGGTGTGGGCCGGCGGTCAGGTACGAGGGCCGCGTCACGTGCCGGTGGTGTTCCCCCGCTGACCGCGCTCGACGACCGTCAGTCCGGGGTGACCGTCAGTCCGGGGTGACCGTCAGTCCGGGGTGACCGTCGGGTACGTGCGCAGTTCGATGCCGTGGCCGTCGGGGTCGCGCACGTAGATCCCCGTGCCGATGCCGCGTGCCCCGTACAGCGGCTTCGGTGGTGCCACCTCGCCGAACCGGCCCGACGCGGCGAGCTCGGCGAGGTCGACGTCGTCGA
>WLDE01000004.1 GCA_009704985.1 Actinomycetota bacterium
ACATCGGTCGTGGCGGTCCGTTCGGCGCGGGCGGCCCGCGCCGCGGGGTCCGGTCAGCGAGCGGGACGGGTTCGTCCTGGGGCGCGACCGACGGGGCCGGTCGCGGGTGAGCTCGTCCACGCGGCCGGCTCGATGTCCGCGGTCATGGAGATCTACACCGACGTGCTGGGGGTGACTTCGATCCGGGCGACGGACACGTTCGTCTCGCTCGGCGGCGACTCGCTCAGCTACGTGGAGTGCTCGATCCGGCTCGAGGACCTGCTCGGCGAACTGCCGTCCGACTGGCACCACCTGCCGGTGGCGTCGTTCGGGGAGCCCGGGCGCCGCACGTGGCACCGTGCGGTCGACACCACGTTGGTGCTGCGCGCGGTGTCGATCCTGACGGTCGTGGCCGGGCACATGATCCTCGGTCCGAGCATGGGCGGGGCGCACCTGCTGCTGGCCGTCGCCGGGTACAACCTCAGCCGATTCCTGCTCGACGTCGAGCCGGCGCGACGCCGCTGGAGAGCTGCCGGCCGCTCGCTGGGCCGGATCGCGATCCCCGCGATGGCGTGGGTCGCCGCCGGCATGGTCCTGTTCGACGTCTACTCGTGGCAGACACTGCTCCTCGTGAACGACCTGCTCGGGCCCGCCGAGCACCTCGACGAGGTCTGGAACTTCTGGTTCCTCGAGGTGTTGGTGCAACTCACCGTGCTGCTGATGGTGGGGCTGTCGATCCCGTTCCTGCGGGCGTGGGAGCGACGGCGACCCTACGCGTTCGTGCTCGCGCTGGTGGTGCTGTCGGCGGCGTTCCGCTGGGAACCGCTGCAGATCGGCGGATGGTTCAACACGATCCACCGACCCCACGGTGCTGCCCTGCTGTTCCTGCTCGGCTGGCTCGTGCATCGCTCGCGCACCCCGCTCACCCGGGTGGCCACGACGATCGTCACCGTGGTCGCCCTCGCCGGGTACTTCCGCGAGCCTCGCCGAGACGCGTTCGTGATCGCCGGGCTGCTCCTGCTCCTGTGGCTCCCCGAGGTCCGGCTGCCCCGGGCGCTGGTGCACCCCGTGGCGATGCTCGCTGCAGCGAGCCTGTCGATCTACATCACCCACTACTCCGTGTATCCGGTCGCCGAGGACCACCTGGCGCCGTGGCCCGCGTTCGCCGTCACCGTGGCGGCGGGCGTGGTGGTGTGGTGGCTCGTCAGCCGAGCTGCCCGGTCGGTGGTGCGTTCGATCCGGCGTCGCGGCGGCTCCGGCGACCCGCCTCCGCTCGAACGCCTCCGAACGCCCCAAGCGCTCTAGACGGTGCCGTCGCCCGTCGGGTAGCGTCGTCGAACCACACGCGTGTAACTCACGGCGTGCGGTTCGGACGGATTCGACACACGCGACGCGGAGGAGGTGCTGTTGGGCGACTCGTTCACCCATCTCCACGTCCACACCGAGTTCTCGATGCTGGACGGTGCCTCACGGCTCGACGAACTCGTCGCCAAGGCGGTCGCCGACGGTCAGCCCGCGCTCGGGATGACCGACCACGGCAACATGTACGGCACGCTCGAGTTCTACAAGGAGTGCCGGAAGCAGGGCGTCAAGCCGATCATCGGCACGGAGGCCTACATGGCCTACGACAGCCGCCGTGAGCGCCCGGCCCGGCGGGGCCGGCTCGACGACTCGGGTGGCGACACCGAGGGCGGCAAGAAGCTCTACTACCACCTGATCCTCCTCGCCGAGAACGACCAGGGCTACCGCAACCTCATCCAGCTCTCGAGCCTGGCCTTCATGGAGGGCTACTACTACAAGCCCCGCATCGACTGGGACCTCCTCGAGAAGTACCACCACGGCCTCATCGCCACCACCGGGTGCCTGGGCGGGCACGTGCTCCAGTCGCTGTTGCAGGGCGACGAGAAGGGAGCGCTCGAGAAGGCGGGGCGGCTGCAGGAGATCTTCGGCAAGGACCACCTCTTCGTCGAGATCCAGGACCACGGCCTGGCAGCTCAGCGCGACACCAACCCGAAGCTCATCGAGATCGCGAAGCGCATCGGGGCACCACTGCTCGCGACCAACGACTCGCACTACACGCACCAGCACGACCACGAGGCGCACGACGCCCTCCTGTGCGTCCAGACCAGCGCGCTGCTGAGCGACCCCAAGCGGTTCAAGTTCGAGGGCACCGAGCACTACCTGAAGTCAGCGGCCGAGATGCGGCACCTGTTCCGAGACCACCCGGAGGCGTGCGACAACTCGCTGTGGATCGCGGAGCGGGCCGACGTCACGATCGAGTTCGGCAAGCCACAGCTGCCGAACTTCCCGATCCCCGAGGGCTTCGCCGACGACGCGGCGTACCTCGACCACCTGACGTGGGAGGGCGCCAAGGCCCGCTGGGGCGAACCGTTGCCGAACGCCGCGGTCGAGCGCATCGCCTACGAGCTCCAGGTCATCAAGAACATGGGGTTCGCGAGCTACTTCCTCATCGTGTGGGACCTCATCAAGCACGCGAAGGACGCCGGCATCCGGGTCGGTCCGGGTCGTGGTTCGGCCGCCGGGTGCGCGGTCGCGTACTGCCTGCGCATCACCGACCTCGACCCGATCAAGTACGACCTGCTGTTCGAGCGCTTCCTCAACCCGAGCCGCATCTCGATGCCCGACATCGACATGGACTTCGACTCGCGATACCGCGACGAGATGATCCGCTACGCAGCTGAGCGCTACGGCCGGGATCACGTCGCACAGATCATCACCTTCGGCACGATCAAGGCGCGCAACGCGGTGCGCGACGCGGCCCGCGTGCTCGGCTACCCGTACGGCGTGGGCGACAAGGTCGCGAAGGCGATGCCGCCGCTCGTGATGGGTCGTGACACCCCGCTCAAGTACTGCTTCGAGGAGCACCCGAAGTACCTCGACGGCTACAAGGCGGCGAGCGACCTCCGGGCGATGTACGAGACCGATCCCGACGTGAAGCGCGTGGTCGACGTCGCCAAGGGCCTCGAGGGCCTCAAGCGCTCCGACGGCATCCACGCCGCCGCAGTGGTGATCACGAAGGACCCGCTCACCACGTACCTGCCCATCCAGCGCAAACCCGAGGCGGGCGGCAACCCCGAGGACGCTCCCGTCGTCACCCAGTTCGAGATGCACGGCGTCGAGGAGCTGGGCCTGCTGAAGATGGACTTCCTCGGTCTGCGCAACCTCGACGTCATCACCGACACGGTGCACATGGTGCGCGCCACCAAGGACCCCACGTTCGACATCGACGCCGTGCCGCTCGACGACCCCAAGGTGTTCGCGCTGCTCGGCCGGGGCGACACGATGGGCGTGTTCCAGCTCGAGTCGCCGCCGATGCGGGCGCTGCTGCGCTCGATGGCACCCACCAGCTTCGAGGACGTCTCCGCCGTGCTCGCGCTCTACCGGCCCGGGCCGATGAGCGTGAACATGCACTACGACTACGCCGACCGCAAGAACGGCCGGCAGGCGGTCGACTACTTCCACCCCGACGCCGAAGGCGTGCTGGGCGACACGTACGGCCTGATGATCTATCAGGAGAGCGTGATGCGGGTGGCCCAGAAGTTCGCCGGCTACTCCCTCGCCCAGGCCGATTCGCTGCGCAAGGCGATGGGCAAGAAGAGCCGCGAGGTGATGGCCAAGGAGCGCGCCGACTTCGAGAACGGCTGCGAGGCGACCGGCTACGGGCGGGCGCTGGGGGAGAGCCTGTTCGACGTCATCGCGAAGTTCGCCGACTACGCGTTCAACAAGAGCCACACGTTCGGCTACGGCCTCGTCACGTACCAGACCGCGTACCTGAAGGTGCACCACCCCGTGGAGTACCTCGCCTGTCTGCTCACCAGCGTCAAGAGCAACCTCGACAAGGCGGCCGTCTACCTGTCGGACTGCCGGGCCATGGGCATCAAGGTGCTGACCCCCGACATCAACCGGTCGGTCATGAACTTCGACGCGCTCGGGCTGCACCAGGTGCCCGCCGACGTGGCGCTGCCGGTGGGCAGCCCCGGGGCGATCACGTTCGGTCTCTCGGCGATCCGCAACGTCGGCGAGGGCCTCGTCGAGCAGCTCCTCGCCGAGCGCGACGCGAACGGGCCGTTCGAGAGCTTCCACGACTTCGTCGAGCGGGTGCCCGAACCGGTGCTCAACAAGCGCACCGTGGAATCGCTCATCAAGGCCGGCGCCTTCGACGGCTTCGGCGTGCCCCGCAAGGGTCTGCTGATGGTGTTCGAGCAGATCATCGACACCACGGTGGTGCGACGCCGCGAACGCGATCAGGGCGTCATGAGCCTGTTCGGCGACTTCGCCGACGCCGCCGACTCCGGCTTCGACGAGCGCATCCCCATCCCCGACACCGAGTTCGACAAGGGCGACCGGCTGAAGTTCGAGAAGGAGATGCTCGGCCTGTACGTGAGTGACCATCCGCTGCTCGGCGTCGAGGCCGCGCTGCGACGCAAGGTGGACTGCACGGTCGCGGAGGCGCTCGAGCGCGACGACGGCGCCGTCGTCACCCTCGGCGGGGTGATCACCGGGCTCGCCCGCAAGTTCACGAAGAAGGGCGACCAGATGGCGGTGTTCGTGCTCGAGGATCTCGACTCGAGCATCGAGTGCACCGTGTTCCCGCGCGTGCTGATGGAACAGGGCCACAAGCTCGTCGACGACGCGATCGTCACCGTGAAGGGCCGCATCGACAAGCGCGACGAGAGCCGGGTGGGCTTCATGGCCCAGGACGTCACGATCGTCGAGAGCCTCGACACGTCCTCGTCGGCGCCGCTGCACCTGAAGGTGCCCGCCGCGGCGTTGAGCGAGCTGAAGATCCACCAGCTCCGCCGGATCCTGCGCGATCACCCGGGCGAGTCGATGGTCTACCTGCACATCGGCCAGGGCAAGATCCTGCGGCTCGCCGACGAGTTCTGCGTCGACCTCGACCGCGTGGTGCCCGAACTGCGTGTGGCCCTCGGCCACGACGCCGTCATGCTCTGACGCCGGTCTCCGGTCGCCGGTCGATCGTCGCCGGTCCGATGGTGGTCGGTCCGACCGGTCGGAGCCCGACCGGTCGCACTGGTCGAAGCCGGGTCGGCAGGTGTTCTACATTGCGCTGCGACGGGCTCCTCGGGGGAGGAGCCCTCCACGAGATGGGGGTCTCACATGTTCGATCACGACGACTTCGGCGTCGACGACGACGACACGAATCCGTCCGACGGTCCGTCGCTCGACGACATCATCGCGTTGGCGCTCAGCCGTCGACGGCTGCTGAAGATGGGCTCGGCCGCGGTGGGGCTCGGGTTCATGGCCGGTCTCGGTGGGACGACGGCGGTGGCGGCGGGGGGTTCGGACCGCAAGCCTCCGAAGGGTCCGACCATCGGCTTCACGTCGGTCCCGCTCCCGTTGGTCGCCCAGAAGGGGGTGACGGTGCCTCCGGGGTACACCGCAGAGGTGCTGTTCGCCTGGGGGGATCCGGTCTCGAACGGCCCTGCATGGGTCCCGGATGCATCGCAGGGCTGGCAGGAACAAGAACAGCAAGCAGGCATGCACCACGACGGGATCGCGTTCTTCCCGATCAACCATCAGCGGGGGTTGTTGTGCATCAACCACGAGTACACCGACACCGGCCTGCTGTTCACTGACCTGAAGGCGAACTGGTCGCCCGACAAGTCCAAGAAGCTGCTCGCCGCCCACGGTGTCTCGGTGATCGAGGTTCGACGTGTGAACGGCCGGCGAACGCAGGCCGGCAGGTGGCAGGTCGTGCGTCCGTCCCGCTTCGGCCGTCGGATCACGGGATACACGCCCATGCGGGTGGTCGGCCCCGCTGCGGGGTCCGAGCACCTGAAGACCGCGGCCGACCCCACCGGCACGATGGTGCTCGGCACGCTCAACAACTGTGGCGGATCGGCGACGCCGTGGGGCACCTACGTCACCGGCGAGGAGAACTACGACTTCTACTTCCGTCAGCCCGCCGCAGCGGATCTCACCCCCGAGGAACGTCGCTACATGCAGTCGGCGCTCAGCGGTGTGATCGGCGTGCACGTCGGCGACCCACGTTTCGACATGCTCGTCGAGGGCAACCGCAACGAACCCAACCGGTTCGGGTACATGGTCGAGATCGATCCGTTCGATCCCCGGTCGACGCCGATCAAGCTGACCGGCCTGGGTCGCTACAAGCACGAGATGGCGGCGGTGCGGCTCACCTCCGACGGACGCGCCGTGGCCTACTCGGGGGACGACGAACGAAACAACTACATCTACAAGTTCGTGGGATCGCGCACGGTACGCCAGGCCCGTCGGGCGAAGCAGAGCCCGCTCGAGGAGGGCACGCTCTACGTTGCGAGGTTCTCTGCCGGAGGCGCCGAGGGCGACATGATGGGCGTGGGGGAGTGGATCCCGCTCACCACCGACAACCCGATGCTGGCCGGGTGGACCAACGACCGGATCCACGTGTTCACGCGCCTTGCCGCCGACGCCGTGGGTGCGACCCGGATGGATCGCCCGGAGTGGATCAGCGTCGCCCCCGACGGGCAGGTGTACGCAACCCTCACCAACAACACGCGACGCGGACGGGCGACGACCAATCCGACCGAGGCCAGAGGGCTGGTCGAGAGTTTCGTCGTCCCGAACGACGATGCCAATCCCCGCGGTGGCGCAGCGGGCAATCCCTACGGCCAGATCGTACGTTGGACCGAACAGGGGGATGCCGATGCGCTCACGTTCACGTGGGACGTCTTCGTTCTCGCAGGCGACCCGGCGAACCCGGCCGGGTTGCCCGCCGGCCTCGGCGGAGCTCCCGCCGGCGGCAACGTGCAGGGTGACATCTTCGCCTGCCCCGACGCGGTCACCGTCGACCGCGACGGCCGGGTGTGGATCGGCACCGACATGTTCTCCACCGAGGCCGGTGTGGGCGCGTACGCGAACCTGAAGAACAACACGCTGCTCGCCGCCGACCCGGCGACGAAGGAGTTCAGGCGCTTTCTGGTCGGCCCCGCCGGATGCGAGGTCACCGGGATCACCTTCACCCCCGAGGGCAGGGCGATGTTCGTCGACATCCAACATCCGGGCGAGCCACCGGAGATCTTCACGAACAGCCTGGCCAACGTGCTCACCGACTGGCCCGACGGCGGTGGGGCACGTCCTCGCTCGGCGACGCTGGTGATCACCAAGGACGACGGCGGGGTGATCGGCACCTGAACCCGAGCTGAGCAAGGTCTGCAGTCGGTCACACGCGCACACGTCGTGGCCGACTGTCGACCCCGCTGAGCTGCGGCTCGCCGACCGGCGACGGTCGGGATGACCTGCGGCTGGTGGAACCCCCCGTCCGAAGTGGCAGAATGGTGCACTCAGGTCATCCCGTCCGCCGGAAGGCGATGGCGGTTCTCACGCGACAGGAGCTTCGGGCAATGGCACTCCAGGTGGAAACCAGGGACTGCGCAGCGCTCACCGACGCCGACCTCGATGACATGGCGTCGATGGGGGGCAGTTTCGACATCGGTCTGCTGTCGAAGGCCAAGGAGGACTGGGTGCTGTGCACCACGGCTCGCCTCGACGACAAGCTCCACGGCTTCGCCTTCGCGACCCTCGAGCGCATCGGAGGCACCCCGTGCGTGCTGCTCGGTCTGATGAGCGTGAAGCGCACCGGCAAGCGCGACCAGGTGCTGAAGGGCCTCATGGGCGAGGCGTTCCACCGGGCCCTGATGGCGTTCCCCGACGAGGACGTCGTGGTCGGCACCCGCATGGTGAAGCCCGACGCGCTCGAGGCGTTCAAGCACCTCGACGAGATCATCCCGCGCCCGAAGCACCGGGCGGTCGGCGAGGAGCGCGCCTGGGGTCGGCGCCTGGCCCGTCGCTTCGGCGTCGACGCGAACTACGACGAGCAGAGCTTCGTCGTGAAGGCCAACGGCCAGAGCGGGTTCATCGACCACGAGTCGCTGAAGCCCGAGAAGATCTCCGCGGACGTCGCCGGCGTGTTCGAGCCGGTGCCCGCGGCGAAGGGTGGGTCGATCATCGTCCACGGCTGGACCATGGCCGAGGACCTGATCAAGCTGGGCGCGCGGCAGCCGGCGTGAGCGAGCTCGACGCCGTCGTCCGGCGTCGACGCATGTGCCGATCGTTCCGGCCCGATCCCGTCGCTCCCGAGCTCGTCGACCACCTCGTCGATCTCGCGAGCCGCGCCCCGAGCGCGGGCAAGACGCAGGGGTGGCACCTCGTGGTGCTCGAGGGCGAGGCCACCGATCGCTTCTGGCGGCACGCGTTCCCGGCCGAACGCCGCAGCGGGTTCCGCTGGCCCGGGCTGTTCGACGCACCGCTGCTGCTGCTGCCCTTCGCCGACCCCGACGCGTACGTGGCCCGCTACGCCGAGCCGGACAAGGCACGCACCGGACTCGGTGCCGGCGTGGACGCGTGGCCGACGCCGTACTGGACGATCGACGCGTCGATGGCGGTGATGACGATGCTGCTCGCCGCGGAGGACGCGGGGCTGGGGGCGCTGCTGTTCGCCGTGTTCCACGGTGAGGCCGAGGTGCGTGCCGAGCTGGGCGTCCCCGACGGTCTGCAGTTGCTCGGGGCGATCGCGATGGGATGGCCCGCCGCGCCGGCGTCGCCCGGCATCAGCGCCGGTCGGTCACGCCGCTCCGCGCAGGAGATCGTCCACCGCAACGGCTGGTGACCCCGCTCATCGCTGATCGCAGGGTCAGGTGAGCTGAGCGCGGAGTGCATCCGGGGTGTCGACCGGCTGCTGGCACGCGAAGTCGCGGCACACGTAGGCCATGCCGGGGCGACGTCCGTCCCAGAGCGGGGAGTCGTACGGCTCGCCCCAGGCGACCACGGCGTTGGGTCGCCAGGTCTCGCGCACCACGGCGAGCAGGTCGGGGCGGTCTCCGGTGATCGCGATCTCCGTCGTGCCGGCGCGGCGCACGTCGGCGGCCGCCAGCGCGTGGCAGAACGCCGCGGGTGCCTTGGGCATCACGCCGCCCAGCAGGCGCAGGATCTGGTCCGCCTGGTTCGCGTAGCGCAGCTCGCCGGTCAGACCGGCGAGGCGGTACAGGGCGAGCGCCGCGAGGCCGTTCGCCGACGGGGTGGCGTTGTCCATCAGCTCCTTCTGGCGCACGACGAGCTGCTCGCCGTCGTCGGCGGTGGTGAACAACCCGCCGTGGTCGAGGTCCCAGAAGTGGTCGAGGAGCGTGTCGGCCGCCTCACGCGCGTGGTCGATCCAGCGGGCCTGGCCGCTCGCCTCGGCGAGCCGGGTGAACGCGTCGACGAGGGCGGCGTGATCGGCCGCGAGCGCAGCGTGGCGCGCCCGTGGGTCGCCGTCCGCCTGCCACGAGCGCGCCCAGCGTCCGTCGGGGCGTCGGAGCTCGCGGAGCAGGAACTCGCCGTTGGCGACGGCGGCATCGAGCCAGTCGGCCCGGTCGAACGCGAGGGCGGCCTCGGCGAGTGTGGCGAGCATGAGACCGTTCCACTCGGTGAGGACCTTGTCGTCGAGGCCGGGCCGGGGCCTGCCGGTGCGGCGCGCGAGCAGGGCGACGCGGCCATGCTCGACGACGTCGGGACGGATCAGCTGACCGCGGTGGTGCAGTCGGGCCGGCACGACGCTTCCCTCGAAGTTCCCGGCGGCGTTGGCCGGGTGGGTGAACTCGTACCAGTCGAGCACCTCGTCGGCCTCGGCGGGGCCGAGGCCGGCGTCGTGCAGCACCTGTCGCGCCTCGTCGATCGTCCACACGTAGTACGCACCCTCGTGCGAGTGGCCCTCGGCGTCGAGCGAGTCCGCGTCCTCGGCCGAGAAGAACCCGCCGTCGGGGTGCCGCAGCTCGCGCAGCACGTACTCGATCGTCTCGGTGGCGACCTGTCGGTACACGGGGTCGCCGAACGCCTGCGCCGCCCGGACGTACACCCGGGCGAGCTGCGCCTGGTCGTAGAGCATCTTCTCGAAGTGCGGGATCAGCCACCGCTCGTCGGTGGAGTAGCGGGCGAATCCCCCGCCGAGGTGGTCGTACATCCCGCCCGAGGCCATCGCCTGCAGGCTCGTGTCGACCACCCGGCGGGCGTCGGGCGCGCCGTTGCGCAGGAACAGCCGCAGCACGAGCTCGACGGCCGCGGTCGACGGGAACTTCGGGGGCTTCCCGAACCCACCCCACTGGGCGTCGAACGTCCCGGCCAGCTGGCGCAGCGCGGCGTCGATCGCGGTGTCGCCCGGGAGGTCGGTCGCCGGGGTGAGCGTGGCGCTGCGGCCGATCGCATCCATGAGGGCGCCGACGTTCTGGTCGACGTCGGCGCGCTTGGTGCGCCAGGCGTCGTCGATGGCCGCCATCAGCTGCAGGAACTGCGGCTTGGGGTAGTAGGTGCCGCCGAAGAACGGCCGGCCGTCCGGGGTGAGGAACACCGTCATCGGCCATCCGCCCCGCCCGGTGAGCGCCTGCACCGCGTCCATGTACACCGCGTCGACGTCGGGGCGTTCCTCGCGGTCGACCTTCACGTTCACGAACAGCCGGTTGGCGACGGCGGCGACCTCGTCGTCCTCGAAGCACTCGTGGGCCATCACGTGGCACCAGTGGCAGGCGCTGTACCCGACGCTCAGCAGGATCGGGACGTTGCGCTCGCGGGCGGCGGCGAAGGCTTCCTCACCCCATGCGTACCAGTCGACCGGGTTGTCCTGGTGCTGGCGGAGATAGGGCGACGTCTCGGCGGCGAGTCGGTTGGGGCGGGCGGCCATGCGCCCACGGTACGGGGCGATCGGGTCAGGAGGCGTTCAGCTCGCGAGAGTCGTGGCGGCGGACCGGCGTGACCGGGAGGAACCGCAGCGAGCCGGCGGGGGAGAACGATCCCTGGAGGTCGACCACGAGGTGCGTCGCGTGGGAGAGGTACACGCAGAACGAGCCGTCCGGGTCGAGCGGGACGACGGCGACGTTCGCGGTGATCCGACCCACCGTCGAGTTGCCGTTGGACTTGGTCTGCGGGCCCGGGACGAGCGCCGAGCAGGCGTCGGCGGTGATGTAGCCCGCCGTTCGCGCGTCGGTGAGGGTGAGGTTCACGAGCGCGGCCGACGCGCCGGCCGGTCCCTGCACGCGCAGCACGGTGCCCGCGTCCGGACGTCCGCCGCTGCGGGTGTCGAGCAGGCGGCTGGCCGGCTGGGGGTCGTACCCCCAGCCGCCCGTCGACGTCGGGGCGAAGTAGCCCTGCACGTCGATCACCTTCTGCGCGGTGGCGCTGGTGAACGTGCAGATCTGCGCACCCCCGGTTCCCGCACCGCTCGGGACGACAGCGAGGTTCGCCACGGTCGCACCGGCCACGAAGTTGGTGTTCGACCGTGTCTGCGGACCCGGGACGAGCGACGCACACGAGTCCGCCGTCACGTAGCCCGCTGCCGCCGGGTTGGTGACGGTGAGGTTGGCGAGCATCGCGACCGCGGTGGCGGGCACGAGGGGGGTGGTCACCGACATCTCGGTCCCGCCGGACACCGGTCCGGAGCGTCCGCAGGTGCCGCCTGCGGCGCAGAAGGCGTCGACGCGGGTGTCCACCAGGCGTGTGGGTCGCACGACGTGGAGGACGTTGCCGCTGCCGCCGGGGACGAAGAAGCCCTGGACGTCGACGACGGTGTCCATCGCCTGCGACTGGAACAGGCAGAACCGGCCCTGTGCGTCGATCGGCACCACCGAGAGGTTGGCCGAGACGATGCCGGGGGTGGCGTTGCCGTTCGAGGAGCCGCGTGGCGCGCTCGTCGCCGTGCACGACTCGGCGGTGACGAAGCCGGCCCCGGTGGCGTCCGCAAGGGTGATGTTCACCACGGCCGCGGTGGCACCGGCCGGGGCGCCGGTGCTGATCACCGTGCGCCAACCGCTTCGGGGCTGCTCGGCCGGCGTGAGGCAGCGCGTGCTGGTCGCGCCGGTGTCGTCGGCGACGGTGAGGCAGGTGCGCGTGGGCGGGGTGACCGGGGCGCCGTTGCGGTTGAACGCGGCGATCGCCTGCGCCTGTGCCGGGGTGCCGCGGAACTCGAAGTGCATGGTGTCGCGCAGCACGCTGCTGCGCTGGGTCTGCGGTGTCGCGCAGCCGCCGCCCCATCCGTAGCCACCCCAGTAGAGGCCCCAGCGCTCGGCGGCGCGCACCACCCATCGGGGGATGTCGGTCTGCATGGGCACGGCACAGGCCGTGCCGCCGTCGGTGGCCCGGTAGGTGAGCTCGGGGTTGGCGGCGGTGTTGAGGTCGATCGCGAGACCCCACGAGTGGTTCGACAGCGACGAGGCCGTGAGGCCCTCGCAGGTCTTGCGGCTGTTCGACGTGCAGCGGAACACGTAGCTGCCGAGGTCGGTGATCCGATAGCCGCCGGCGACGATGTCGCGCACGAAGCCCTCGAACAGGGGCAGCGCCTCCGGCATCGAGGTGAGCTGGCGTGCAGCCACCCGTCCGATCGCGGCGGTGTTCGACACGAGTCGGGTCTCCCAGTCGGCGAGCGCCGCGGAGCGGTTGTAGCCCCAGCCGAGCCAGTTCCACCCGGGCGGAGGGAACGTACCGGGGGCCGCGGACGCGAGGATGCCGAGCGCGGCGGCCGTCGCTTCGTCGACGACGCCGGTGGCCGGGAGCGAGGCGGTGGTCTGGAACTGCACGACGGCCGCTTCGGTGACGGGTCCGAACGACCCGTCGACGGGGATCACCACGCCGGCGGCGACGAGGGCCTGCTGCAGCGCGGTCACCCGTGCGCCGGCGTCACCGCGCTGGATCGGGACCCACGTGTCGGGGGCGGTCACCAGCGGGGTGGGGAACGGCGGCGTCGGCCAGCCTCGGGTGCCGGGTGCACCGGTGCCGTCGAACAGGCACGACCCCACGTCACCGGATGCCTTCTGCCCATCGGTGCACCGTGGCGGCATCGTGGGGGAGGTCCACGGGGTGGGGTCCTCGGCGGCCTCGGTGACGCCGGGCGTCAGCAATGGGCCGAGGCCGGGCGTGCGGGCCAGGTGGGGCGAGAGGGGCGAGAGGGAGGGGAGCGGGGCGATCGATGCGACGATCCCGGTCACGACCGCCATGGCGGTGAGGACCGCGGTCCGCCGCTCGGGCCGGGAGATCCCCCGCAGGGACGCCGCACGCATGGAGGAGGTATCGGCCCGGCGGACCAGGGGCTTGACCTCGGACGGTCGAACCCCTGGTCAGCGCGGGCGCGAGGTCGAGTGGGCGGGTACCCGACCTCGATCGTGACGACGGCCCATGGGGTGGCGGGTCGCCGTCGGAGCGACGTGATCAGTCGTCGTCGCTGTCGTCGTCGGAGTCGTCGTCCGAGCCGCTCTTGCCGCTGTGATCGTCGTCGGAGTCGTCGTCGTCATCGTCGTCGTCGTCGTGATCGTCACGGTCGTCGCCCGGCTCGTCGCGGTCGTCGCGATCGCGGTCGCCGCCGTTGTCGTCGATCGTCGTCACGGTGACCGACGGGTCGCTGGTGGAGGGACCCGTGGTCGAGGTGCTGTCGTCGTCGTCATCGTCGTCGTCGATGCTGTTCGACGGTGCGGTCCCGTCGGTCGCCGTCGTCGTCGGCGTGGGGGTGGTCGGCGTCGGGGTCGTCGGCGTCGTCGGCACGGTGGCCGTCGGTGTGGTCACGGTCGTGACCGACGTGGTGCTGGTGCTGTCAGGCGTGGTGGCGACCGTGACGGCCGACGTGACCGACGGCTGCGTCGGCGTCGGAGCGATCTCGGCTCGGGGGCCGATCAGGGCGGCCGACACGGGGACGGCGAGGCCGGTGACGGCGAGGCCGGCGGCGGCCCAGATGGCGAGACGCTTGGCGGTGGGGTTCACAGGTGCTCCTCGGGGGGGTGTGCAACTTCGCTGCAGCGGACACCGGTGACACGCCGCCCGTGCGGAGCGGGTTTGGTCGGATCGCGAGATTCTCCGGCCGGCCGCCGGTCACTCACGCACCGACGGCGTGGTACCCACCGTCGACGTGGATCATCGATCCGGTCGTGGCCGGGAACCAGTCGCTCATCAGGGCCACGCAGGCCTTCGCCACCGCGCTGGAATCGGTGACGTCCCAGCCGAGCGGTGCCCGGTCGTCCCACACGTCCTCGAACTTCTTGAAGCCGGGGATGCTCTTGGCGGCCATGGTCTTCACCGGCCCGGCGGCCACCAGGTTGCAGCGGATGCCCTTCGGCCCGAGTTCCTTCGCGAGATACCGGTTCACGCTCTCGAGCGCGCTCTTGGCGACACCCATCCAGTTGTACGCGGGCCAGGCGACGGTGTTGTCGAAGTCCAGACCGACGAAGGCACCACCGTTCGACATCAGCGGCACGAAGGCGTCGGCGAGCGCCTTGTACGAGTAGGCCGAGATGTTGATCGCGATCTGCACGTCGTCCCACGTGGCTGCCATGAAGTCGTCGCCGAGGCACACCTCGGGGGCGAAGCCGATGGAGTGGAGCACGGCGTCCACACGACCGTCGAAGTGCATCGCCGCCGCCTCGCGGGCGCTGACGAGGTGTTCGGGTCGGGTGACGTCGAGCTCGTGCACCGGTGCCGGCTTCGGCAGCTTGCGGGCGGTGCGCTCGGTGAGGCTCAGGGCGCGTCCGGCCCCGGTGAGCATCACGTTCGCACCCTCCTGCTGCGCGATGGTGGCCACGCCGAACGCGAGCGACGCGTCCGTGAGCACACCGGTGATGACGACGTTCTTCCCCTCGAGCAGACCCATGTCGCTGCAACCTAGTGGCTGGCCGGCCTCGACCAGGGTGGCTCGCCGGTCGTGAGCGACTCCACGTGCACGTCACGTGCACGTCACGAGCACGTCACGTGCACGTCACGTGCGCCGTCGTCCGAGCCTTGGGGCGTGGTGGTGCCACTGTGCAAGGCTGTCGTCGTGCGCATCGGGATTCTGGGAGGGACCGGGCCGGCCGGCAGCGCGCTGGCGGCCCGGCTCGCGTCGATCGGCTACGAGGCGGTGATCGGCTCGCGATCGAAGTACCGCGCGATGGAGGCCCGCGACGGCATGGTGCAGCGGTGGCCCGCCATCGAGCCGCTGCTGAGCTACGGCGACAACGCGGCGGCGGCCGCGTGCGACGTCGTGGTGATCGCGACGCCGTGGGACTCCGCGGCCACCACGGCGCAGGAGAACGAGGCCGCCCTCGCTGGCAAGGTGGTCGTGAGCATGGCGAACGCGCTCGTGCGGGTGGGACACGAGTTCCAGCCGCTGGTGCCACCCCGTGGCAGCGTTGCCGCCCACGTCCAGGCCGCCGTCCCGGCGGCGCGCATCGTGGCCGCCTTCCACCACCTGCCCGCCACCGAGCTCGGCCACCTCGGCGAGCCGATCGACAGCGACGTGCTGATCTGCGGCGACGACAAGGAGGCCGTGCGGACCATCAGTGAGATCGTCTCGAAGATTCCCGGCTGCCGTCCGCTCGACGCAGGCGAGCTGTCGAACGCCACGGCGATCGAGGCGTTCACGGCGGTGCTGCTGCAGCTGAACGTCCGCTACAAGACGAGGGTGGCGCCGAAGCTGACCGGAATCAAGCGCGACCCGCGGGCGTTGCAGGCCTGACGATGCAGCTCTACGACACCGCCCGACGGGCCGTGGTGCCGTTCGAACCGGGGGAGCAGGTGCTGATGTACACCTGCGGCATCACCCCGTACGACGCGACCCACCTCGGCCATGCTGCGACGTTCATCACCTACGACGTGCTGCAGCGTCGGCTGATCGACCTCGGTCATTCGGTGAAATGCGTCCGCAACGTCACCGACGTCGACGACCCGCTCTTCGCGAAGGCGCGCGAGTTGGGGGTGCACTACCTCGACCTCGCCGCCGGCGAGGAGGCCCGATTCGAGCGCGACATGGTGGCGCTCAACGCACTGCCCGTGTACTCCACCCCGCGTGCGTCGTCGGCGATCCCCGACATCCGCGGCTTCATCGGCATGGTGCTCGAGCGTGGGTTCGCCTACGAGGCCGGCGGCAGCGTGTACTTCGACGTCTCGAGGTTCCCGAGCTTCGGTTCCGTGAGCCACTACTCCCGCGAGCAGATGATCGACTTCGCCCGCCAGCGCGGCGGCAACGTCGACGACCCGCACAAGCGCGACCCGCTCGACTTCGTGCTGTGGCACCCGTCGGCGCCGGACGAGCCGAGCTGGGACACCCTGTGGGGCCCGGGTCGTCCCGGCTGGCACATCGAGTGCAGCGCGCTCGCGCTGCGCGAGCTGGGCACCACGATCGACCTCCATGGCGGTGGTAGCGATCTCATCTTCCCGCACCACGAGTGCGAGCGTGCCCAGAGCGAGGCGGCGACGGGTGAGCCGTTCGTGAAGCACTGGATGCACGTGGCGATGGTGTACATGGACGGTCACAAGATGTCGAAGAGCCTCGGCAACCTCGTGTTCGTCGACAAGCTCCGCACCGAGTGGGACCCGCGGTCGATCCGGCTCGCGATCATCGAGCACCACTACCGATACGAGTGGGAGTGGGACACCACGTTGATGCCGCGCAACCGCGATCGGCTGGAGGCCTGGTGCCTGGCGTCGGGTGGGGACGGCGCCGCCACGGGTGCCGGTGACGAGGCGGTGCTCGCCGACGTGCGCGCGGCGCTCGACGACGACCTCGACACGCCGGGTGCGCTGGCGGCGATCGACGCCGCTGCGGCTCGCGGGGTGAACGTGCGCGCCGCGGCGGCGCTCCTCGGCGTCGACCTCTGATCCCGGTCCTGGTTCCGGTCCCGCGGGTCGTGGACGGTCGCGGGTGCATCTCGTGGTGACCGACGCGACACACAGTGTTCACACGAAATCGGTTTCCTGTCTTCCGGAGCGTGACCGGGCTCGTCTAGATTCTCGGCGGCGGTGGCACGGTTCCGGGTGCCGCCTGCACGATCCGTGGGAGGCCGCGTCGATGAACGCCGAGGGTGCGGGCAAGCTGCAGACCCGGTTCCGTCGCGTCGCCCGACCGGTGGCGTCCAAGCTGTGGCGGTTCCACCTCGAGGGCTTCGACCGGCTCCCGGCCGAGGGCCCGGCGATCCTGGCGCCCAACCACGTCAGCTTCCTCGACAGCGCGTTCTTGATGCTGCAGGTCCCGCGCAACATCAGCTTCGTCGGCAAGGCCGAGTACATGGACTCGTGGAAGACGAAGTTCCTGTTCCCGGCGATGGGCATGATCCCGATCGACCGCTCGGGTGGCGACAAGAGCCAGGCGGCGCTCGACACGGCCGAGCGCGTGCTTCGCCGCGGCGAACTGTTCGGCATCTTCCCCGAGGGCACGCGCAGTCGGGACGGCTACCTCTACAAGGGCCGCACGGGAGCGGCCCGGCTCGCGCTCAAGGTGGGGTGTCCGATCTTCCCCGTCGGCGTGATCGGCACGCGTGAGATCCAGCCGCCCGACGCGAAGATGCCGAAGGTGCGGATGGCCTGCACGATCCGCATCGGTCGCCCGATCAAGGTGGAGCGCTACCTGGACCGGGCCGAGGACCATCGGGTGCTGCGTCAGATCACCGACGAGCTGATGTTCGAGATCCGCGAGCTCACCGGCCAGGAGTACCGCAACGTGTACGCCGGCAAGTCCGCCGACGCCGAGTCCGTGCCCGCCCCGGCCCGGATCGCCCACGTGAGCGACGAGCCGGTGCCGGTGCACGGCGGGATCGAGATGGCGGGCGCCGCAGCGAGCTGACGGGCGGCGCCGCCGCCGGACGGTCGCGAGCGGCACGGAAACCCTCCCTGTCGGCTCCGGACGCCGCTCGTAGACTCGACCCCGCTATGGCACAGATCACGATCACCCTCCCCGATGGCTCGCAGCGCTCGTACGACGAGGGCGCGACCACTGCGGACGTGGCGGCATCGATCGGGTCGCGCCTCGCCAAGGCCGCCGTCGCCGCCGAGGTCGACGGTGAGGAGTGGGACCTCGGCCGGCCGTTGCCCGACGGCGCGTCGGTCGCGATCGTCACGGCCGACACCGAGGGCGGCCGGCACGTGCTGCGGCACTCGACGGCGCACGTGATGGCCCAGGCCGTCACCCAGCTGTTCCCCGGGGCGAAGTTCTCGATCGGCCCGGCGATCGTCGACGGCTTCTACTACGACTTCGAGCTGCCGGGCGGCCGCACCTTCAGCGAGGCCGACCTCGAGGCGATCGAGGCGCGCATGCGCGAGATCATGAAGGCCGACCAGCCGTTCGTGCGCGCGGAGCTGCCCCGCGACGAGGCGCTCGCCGTGTTCGCCGACCAGCCCTACAAGTGCGAGATCATCGAGCGCGTCTCCAGCGGTGCGGCCGACACCGACGACGCCGGCGAGATCGGCAGCGGCGAGACGATCAGCGTGTACCGCAACTCGCCCGAGTTCGTCGACCTCTGTCGTGGCCCGCACGTGCCGAGCACGAGCAAGCTCGGCCATTTCAAGCTGATGAAGGTGGCCGGCGCGTACTGGCGCGGCAACGAGAAGGGCCCGATGCTGCAGCGCATCTACGGCACGGCCTGGGAGAGCAAGCAGGCGCTCGAGGACCACCTCCACCGGCTGGCAGAGGCCGAGAAGCGCGACCACCGCAAGCTGGCGGTCGAGCTCGACCTGCTCAGCTTCCCGAGCGAACTCGGCGGCGGCCTGGCGGTGTGGCACCCGAAGGGTGCGATCGTGCGCAAGCTGATGGAGGACTACAGCCGCGAGCGGCACACCAACGGCGGGTACCAGTTCGTCTTCACGCCGCACCTCGCCAACGCCCAGCTGTTCCAGACCTCCGGCCACCTCGACTTCTACAAGGACGGGATGTACCCGCCCATGGAGATGGACAACGGCACGTACTACCCGAAGCCGATGAACTGCCCGATGCACTGCCTGATCTACCGCAGCCGCCAGCGCAGCTACCGCGAGCTGCCGCTGCGGCTGTTCGAGCTCGGCAACGTGTACCGCTACGAGCGTGCCGGCACCCTGCACGGCCTGATGCGCATCCGTGGCTTCACTCAGGACGACAGCCACATCTACTGCACGGAGGACCAGGCGGCCGACGAGATCGCGTCGCTGCTCGACTTCGTGATGAGCGTGCTGCGGGCGTTCGGGTTCACCGACTTCACGGCCAACCTGTCCACGAAGGACCCGAAGAAGTACGTGGGCACGGACGAGTCGTGGGAGCGCGCCACGGATGCGCTCCGGAGCGCGCTCGTGAAGTACGGCCTGGAGTACAAGGTGAAGGAGGGCGACGCCGCCTTCTACGGCCCGAAGATCGACATCGACGTGAAGGACGCGATCGGTCGCACGTGGCAGCTCAGCACGATCCAGTACGACTTCAACCTGCCCGAGCGCTTCCAGCTCGAGTACGTCGGCGCCGACAACGCCCGGCACCGCCCGATCATGTTGCACCGTGCGCTGTTCGGGTCGGTCGAACGGTTCTTCGGCGTGCTGCTCGAGCACTACGCCGGGGCGTTCCCGACGTGGATGTCGCCGCTGCAGGCGCGGGTGCTGCCCGTCGCCGACGCGCACGAGGCCTACGCCCATCAGGTGGCCGATCGGCTGCGGGCGGAGGGGATGCGGGTCGACGTCGTCGACTCGAGCGACCAGCTGGGCAAGCGCATCCGCGCGGCCAAGCTCGACAAGATCCCGTACGTGCTGGTGGTGGGCGACGACGACGTCGCACACGCCACCCTCGGGGTCAACCCGCGCGGCGGCGAGGTCGAGCGCGACGTGCCGCTCGACGAATTCGTGCGCCGCGTGACCGACGAGATCGCGGCGCAGCTCGCCGTCGTCTGACGCGATCGCGACGAGCGGGGCCGCGGCGGCGACCGGGTGTACGTTCGCCACGTGACCCCCCTCGAACAGCTCTGGAACGGGTGGCGCGCGACCTACGTGACCACCGCCGACGAGCGACCCCCCACCCCGGACGGCGCCAGCATCTTCACCACGATCCTGCGCAGCGGCCTGCCGGACGAGGAGACGCACGTGGTGCACCGGGGGACGCATGCGTTCGTGATCATGAACGCGTTCCCCTACAGCGTCGGTCACCAGCTGGTGTTGCCGTACCGCGAGGTGGGTGACCTCGAGGAGCTCGACGCGGACGAGACGCAGGAGCTGTGGGCCACCGTGACCGACGCCGTGCGAGCCGTGAAGGCGGCCCTGCGACCGCAGGGGGTGAACGTCGGGCTCAACCTCGGCAAGCCCGCCGGGGGGAGTGTGAGCCAGCACCTCCACGTGCACGTGGTGCCGCGGTGGGTGGGGGACGCGAACTTCATGACCGCGACGGCGAACACCCGCACCCTGCCCGAGGCGCTCCCGGACACCGCCGCCAAGCTGCGCGCGGCCTGGCCGCGGCCGTAGCCTGGGCGATGCCATGAGCGACACCACCCCTGCGGACGACGAGCTGCGCGACCAGCTCCCGGACGACCTGAACGCCAAGGGCTTCGTCGGCCCGTACCAGTTCCCCGACAACAGCCGTCGCCGCCGGCCGGCCGTGATCTACCTGGCCATCGCCGTCGTCTGCGCCGTCGTGTGGGCCGTCAACCGCGGCGACGACGGCAGCCCGCTCGTGAACGAGGGATGGCTGTGGGCCGCCGTCGTGCTCGCGGCCGTGGGGGTCGTGTCGTTCACCTCAGGGTGGCGGATGCAGGTCGACGAGAAGCAGGCGCTCGTGGCGGCGCAGGGGGCCGTCGGCTGGCCGGTCGGCCACGCGTCGGCGCAGCAGGTGTGGCGCGGGTTCCGCAGCCGGCCGACGTGGCGGGTGCTGGTGTACTCGGCCGAGAACCCGCCCCGCCAGCGCGGGTTGGTGCTGGTCGACGCCGTCGACGGCACGATCGTCGAGCACCTCACCGAGGCCAACCCCGAGGACGACTGGCAGGAGTGACCCGACCGGCCGTCGCCGGTCAGCCCTCCAGATCAGCCGGGCGGGATCAGCCGTCGAGGTCGGGGTTCGCCGCGGCGATCGCCCGCAGGTCGCGGGCGAGATCGAACGCCAGCGTCCGGAGCTCGTCGAGCTCGGGGCCCCAGGTGTCGGCCGGGGCCGACTCGATCGCATCGGCGATCGAGGCCGGGTCGGCGGTGGTGCGCACCAGTTCGCCCGCACGGGTGAGCCGCCGGCCGATCGACGACAGCTGCGGGCCGATCAGCTCGTCGGCCAGCTCACCGCGTGCCTCGCGCAGGCGTCGCGGGACGGAGCGGAACATGATCGCCAGATCGGCGGGTGAGGAATCGGACATCGTCCACATGGTGCCACCGCTGGGATAGCCTGGGACTCCATGTTCGACGGAAAGTTCCGTGCGTCGGTCGACCGGGCGGTCACGCCCATCGGCGCCGGCCTGCGCCGCACGGGGATGTCTCCCGACCACCTCACCGTGATGGGCCTGCTGGTCGCCGTCGGCGCCGCGGTCGCGATCGGTGCCGGCGAGCTGCGGCTCGGCCTGGTCCTGGTGATCCTCGCCGCCCTGCCCGACCTGTTCGACGGCGCGCTCGCCAAGGCGTCCAACACCTCGAGCCAGCGGGGTGCGTTCTTCGACTCGGTGATCGACCGCGTCACCGACGCGCTGCTGTTCGGCGGTGTGGCGTGGTACTTCGCGTCGGAGGAGTCGCCGCACATGGCGATGCTGCCGTTCGCGGTGCTCGGCGTCAGCTCGGTGATCTCGTACATGCGGGCCAAGGCCGAGTCGCTCGGCCTGGACGCGAAGGGCGGGCTCATGGAGCGCGCCGAGCGGATCATCCTGTTCTGCCTCGGTCTGCTCATCCCGCCGCTGCTCATCCCGATCCTGTGGGTGATGCTGGCGCTCACCGCGCTGACCGCCGTCCAGCGCTTCGTGAAGGTCTGGAAGCAGGCCGGCGTCGCGCCCGTCACCGCCGCGAAGATCGAGATGCGCCGGAGCCGCCGTCAGAGCCGCAAGGTGGTGCGCACGGAGCGTCGCCGCACCCGCATCTCCCGCCTCAGCGGCCAGGCCCGACGCGACAGCGACCGCCCGGCGCGCTGAGCGCCGAGCGCCCGCGCCGGGTCGCCACCCGCTCACCACCCTCACCACCCGATGCCCGAACCGACCGATCGCAACCGCTTCACCGATGCGGCGACGGTCGGCTCGTACCGGCTGGGATCGCTGGCAGCACGGCTGATGCCGGGCCCGCTCGCCACCGCTGCGGCGTCGTCGCTCGGCTTCGGTGCGAGCTTCGCGAGCCCGGCTCGCCGCGAGATGTACCAGCGCCACCTGCGCCGGGTGAACCCGAACCTGGGGCGTGCCGCCGTGCGGGTGGCCACGCAGACGGCCTTCGACAGCTACGCCCGCTACTACGTGGAGAGCTTCCGCCTGCCGTCGCTGCCCAAGCACGCGGTCGAGCGGGGGTTCACCAAGGAGGGCTACCGCGAACACGTGCTGCCGGCGCTCGAGCGCGGCAACGGTGTCATCCTCGCCCTGCCGCACCTCGGCGGGTGGGAGTGGGCGGGTCGTTGGATGACCGACCAGGGACACAAGCTCACGGTCGTCGTCGAACCCCTGGATCCGCCGGAGCTGTTCGAGTGGTTCGCCGAGTTGCGCCGCGACCTCGGGATGAACGTGGTGCCGCTCGGTCCCACCGCCGGCAGCACCGTGCTCAAGGCGTTGCGCGACAACGAGGTGGTGTGTCTGCTGTGCGACCGCGACCTCGACCGCACGGGCGTGGAGGTGGAGTTCTTCGGCGAGCGCACGACGTTGCCGCCCGGTCCGGCGACGCTGTCGTTGCGCACCGGTGCGCCGATCCTGCCGACGGCCGTGTACTTCACACCTCGATACAACGGCCATCACGCGATCGTGCGCCCGCCCGTGCCGACGCAGCGGCTCGGCGGTCTGCGCGAGGACGTCGGCCGTGTGACGCAGTTGCTCGCACGCGAGCTGGAGTTCCTGATCCGCCGGGCGCCCGAGCAGTGGCACCTCTTCCAGCCGAACTGGCCGAGCGACCCGGGCTACTGACGAAACCGCAGGTCAGAGCACCCGCGGGCCAACCGTTAGGCGTTGACAGTCCTCACTGAGTCCTCACCTGACACGCGACCGAGCGCCCGATCGAGCACGAGACGCCCTCGGTCCTCATCGACCGGCATGAGGTGTGCGTACGTGTTGAGGGTGACCATCGGTGATGCGTGGCCCATCCAGTCCGCCACGGCTCGCACGCTCACGCCCTCCGACAGCAGGGTCGATGCGAACGTGTGGCGCAGGTCGTGGTAGTCGACGTGCTCGGCACCCGCTGCCGCCCGTGCCGCCCGCCAGATGCGCCCGAACCGGTTGCGGCCGATCGGACGACCGTCCGGCAGGTGGAGCACGAGTCCGTGGTCGCCCGTGCCGTGCTCGGCAACATGCGCCGAGATGGCGTCGGCGACGAACTGCGCGAGCGGGATCGTCCGGTTCGACTGTGGCGTCTTCGTCGGCCCGAACTCGGGGGAGCGACTGTCGATCGTGACGAGCTGGCGGTCCAGCCGGAGCGATCGGCGGAGGAAGTGCACGCGGTCGATGGTCAGCCCTGTCGCCTCGCTCTGCCGCAACCCTGCACCGAGCGCCAGCGGCACCGCCACCTGCGCCCAAGAGGGGAGTGCGGTCGTGATCGTCTCGAGCACCTCGTGAGGCACCGGCTCCGGACGGTTCGCCTCTATGCGCGGCATCCGCGCGCCCGTCGCTGGGTTGCGCGGGATGAGGCCGTCCTCGACGGCGCCCGTGAGGATCTGCCCGAGGTGCTGGCGGGCCGTCTGAACGGTCGACGGTGCCAGGTCGAGCGCTGCGGCCCACGCCTCCACGTCGGCCCGCTTGATCGCCGACAGCGGGCGCCGGCCGAGCGTCGGCACGATGTGGAGCCGCACGATCGACTCCACGCCCGCAGCGGTCGACGGTCGCCACGTCGGACGCATCCGCTCGAGCCACTGCTCGGCATACCGGGACAACGGCATCTGACCGAGTTGCGGGTCGACGTAGGTGCCCGACAGCTGGTCGTGCTTGACCTTGACGAGGAAGCGCTCGGCGTCGATCTTGCGGTCGAAGTGCTTGGCTCGCTGCTTGCCGTCCGACTCCCGCCAGCGCGCGCGGTACTGGCCGTTTGGCCGCTTGTCGATGCTCATGAGTTCTCCATCTCCTCGAGGAGCTTTCGTGCCTTGTCGGTGAGTTCACCCCGAGGCGTGCCGCCTCTAGTGCTGCCCGATCGGGTTGGTGTCGGCTTGGTGAGAAAGCCGCGTCGGCGTGCAGTGCGCACCCGCGTCGCGACAGTGGTCGGCGAGTAATGCAGAGCCTCGGCGATCTGTTCGTACGGGTTGCGCGCTCCTTCGTCGACGAGCGCGGCGAACATCGCAGCGACAGTTACCAAGTCCTCGTCGGAAGTGCGCGGTCGGCCTGTGCGCAGCTCCCTGTGGGGTGAAATCGCCGCGACTCGCTTGAGTGCTCGTTCGTGGAGTTCTGAGCCCGGTCCTCCGTCGGGACGGAGAGCCCCCACGCCAACGATGCGGCCGTCTTTGGCTCGAACGACGTACATGCTGACCGCGTCATCGGCGTCGCGCTCAAGAATCGCTCGGGCGAACGACCTTGCAGCATTCTCGATCTCACCGAGCGGGATGGCTTGCAGCTGCCGGCGAGTGAGCCCGCCCTCGGGTGTGCGAAGACAGTCCGGTCGTTGGTCGACGTCGAACGGTGCCCGAATCTCGAAGCCGACGATCCCTCCCGAGCGGGCGAACGTCACCACGAGATCCCAACCGTCGACGTCGTCGTGTCGCAGTACTAGGCGTTCAAGGCCGAAGTAGACGCCAGGTTCCTGGCTCACGAGACGCGAGACGAGTTCGACTCGGCCATGCCTGCGCGTCGATAAGTCTGACACGTCATGACCATAGCACATAGCGCTATGACAATCAACGACATGACGGACGAATGGAAGGAACCCGCCGAAGTCTCGACGCTCATCAAGATTCCGGTGGCGACGTTGGCGCAGTGGCGTTATCGGCAGATCGGGCCGCCGTACGTGCGCATCGGGCGGCATGTCCGGTACCCGGCGAGCGGGTTGCAGGCGTGGCTCGACAGTCAGCCGAGGGGTGGTGATGCTGCGTGAACCGGGCCGACCGGCGGGCAGCAACCCGCGGGCTGCACAAGCTCGGTTGCCGATGCCGCCCTGACGTCTTCGACGTGCCTCGGGCACTGTGGCCCGAGGGTGCGCGAAGCGGTGCGTTCATCCAGCACCAGACCGGTTGCCCGTTCGGAACCAGAGTCGCGGCGCTCAACGCCCAAGGGGTGATCCCGGCGCTCATCGACCGGCCCGAGAGGTGTGAGCGATGAGCCGTGACCTCGAGTATCGGGTGCGCTATAGGCGCCTCGGGACGCATGAACAGGTGCGGATCTTTCAGCGCCGCCACTACGCCCGCCGGCTCGCGAACAAGGTGTTGCAGCCGCAGGTCGATTGGGCGCCGATCGAGTACGTCGTGCTCGAGGAACGCCCCGTCGGTGACTGGTCGGTCGTCCAGGAGGTGTACCGGTGAAGTACATCGACGTTGCCCGTGGCTACCTCGGTCAGGGCTGGAACCCGTTGCCGCTCGGCGAGCGTGAGAAGTCGGCGCCGCCGACCGGCTACACGGGTGCGGACGGCGCAGCGGTCACGCATGACGACATCGACCGTTGGGCCGACACGTTCCCGCGGTGGAACCGAAAGGCGAAGCGGATGGAGGATGTGCCGTCGGTGAACGTCGGCCTCCGGATGCCGCCGACGGTCGTCGGCATCGACGTAGACAACTACGGCGCCAAGAGGGGCCACGAGGCGATTGCGGCACTCGAGCGCCGGCTCGGGGGCCTTCCACCGACCTGGGCCAGCACGAACCGCGACGACGGGCTCTCGGGGATCTGGTTCTACCGAATCCCCGAAGGGGTGAGGTTTCCGGGTGGTCCGTGCGCCGATGTCGAGTTCATCCAGCACCATCACCGCTACGCCGTGGTGTGGCCGTCGGTGCATCCCGAGGACCGGCTCTATCGCTGGTACACGCCCGAAGGCGACGATGCCGACCGACTGCCGGGTGTCGACGAACTGGCCGAGTTGCCGAAGGCGTGGATCGAGGCCGACTTCGAGGAACTCGCTCGGGAAATGGCGGCAGGGGATCCAGGCGGAGCACCTGCCCCGTCGCCCTCAGCCGACCGGTTTACGGCTCCCGTCCGGACACATCTCGGGCCGCGTGACATGTCCGCTGCGCTAGAGCGCGTCGTTGACGAGTTCAGGCGGCAGGCGCCCGGTGGACGGCATGACGCGATGGTCAAGGCCGTCATGGCGATCACCCGGCTCGAGCACCAGGGCCACCCCGGCGCCGACCGCGCGCTTGACACGGTGCGAGCAGAGTTCATCGCGTCCGTCACCAACGATCACGGTGGCCTCGTTCGCTCACCATCGGAGGCAGAGCACGAATTCGACAGCGCCCGGAAGACCGCCACATCGAAGCTCGCCGCCGAACCCGACCGTCGACCCCGCTACGACGACCTCAAGGCCACCTCAGCGCCACGGACGACCGCTGGGGCGACCGGCGACGGCACCGACGAGCCCGTGACGGTCAGGGCGCCCGAGTCGTGGTCCGACGCACATGTCGGCGAAACGTTCGGCGAGACACTCCGCGGCCGTTGGCTGTACTGCCGCGCCATCGGCGGATGGATGCGCTGGGACGGACGCCGCTGGGCCGTCGACCCCGGTGAGGCCGTCCACGAAGAGTTCCGCCAATGGATCATCGAGCTCGGAGCACGACTGTGGCAGCAATCCGGCGACAGCGACACCATGCGCCAGCTCGGCCGATACCGCGACAAGGGCAAGATCGACGCCGCAGTCACGATCGCCCGCCGGCTTGCGTTCATCGCCGCCAACCCGGACGAGTTCGACCGGCACCCGCACCTACTGAACGCGCAGAACGGTGTGGTCGACCTGCGAACCGGCGAGCTGCTGGCGCACGACCCGGCGTTGCGGCTCACCCGCGTCGCCGACGCCGATTACCTGCCCGACGCGCAGCACGCCGATTGGGATGCGGTGCTCGAGGCGCTCAGCCCTGACACCCGCCAGTGGGTGCAACGACTCTTCGGATCGGCTGCGTTCGGACAGGTCGTCGACGACGTCCTGGCCGTCTTCGACGGGACCGGCTCCAACGGCAAGACGTCACTGCTCAAGGGTTGCGCGAACGCTCTCGGCGAATACGCCGCACCCGCATCCACACGGCTCCTGCTCGCTCGAGGTGTGAGCGACGAACACCCGACGTTGATCGCTGACCTGTTCGGACGACGGCTCGTCTACATCGAAGAAACACCCGAAGGTGGAGCGCTTCGCATGGAGCAGGTCAAGGCGATCACCGGAGGCGGGAAGCTCAAAGCCCGATTCATCGGACGGGACTACTTCGACTTCGAGCCCACGCACCAGATCATCGTCGCCACGAACCACCGACCGGCCGTGAACGCATCGGACTACGCCGCATGGCGTCGCCTTCGGCTCGTTCCGTTCCCTCGCACCTACGTCATGCCGCACGAGGCCAAGCCCGGCGACCTTGTCGCCGACCGCGGGCTGCGCGCCCGCCTCGGCAAGCCGGCGCAGAAGGCCGCTGCGCTCGCGTGGATCGTTGCCGGAGCGGTCGCCTGGCACGCCGAGGGTGGCCTCGGAGGCTGCGACGACATCGACACCGCCACCGCCGCATGGCGACGTGACGAGGACGTCATCCACGCATGGTGGAGCGATCGCATCAGCGTCGGAGGCGCTGCCCGTGCCTCCGACGTCTACCAGTCGTTCGTCGACTGGTGCCAGCAAGAAGGCAGGCGCTACGTCTCCTCCAACAAGGAGTTCGCCAAGAAGCTCACCGACCACGACCTCTACCGCCAGCACGCCATCTCTAAGCGGCTCACCTCCAATGGGACGTGGTACTCCGGCCTGTCAGTGGTGGATGTGGTGGGTAGGGGGGTCGGTTTCCAGCTCGGCTCTCGTGAGGAACCGGGGGTACCACCCACCACAACCACCACTAGCAGGACAAACGCGTCATTCTCCACAACTGAACGAGCGCCTAACGAGGACGACGAACCGTGGTGACGCCCCGCACGACCCGGACCACCACCGACTCCGGCTCGAACACGGTGCCCGTGCTGCCGATCAGCCGGCCCGCGTGGTTCGCAGACGCACTGTGCGCCGAACCGGCCGTGGTTGCCGAGGTCGGCATGCACCTGGTCGACGCCGAACGCAACCGGGAGGCGAAGGCGAGAGCGATGCAGGTGTGCGGTCGCTGTCTCGTCCGGACCGACTGCCTCGAGTACGCGCTCGCCGATGACCGGCTCGTCGGGATCTTCGGTGGCACCGACACCGCCGCCCGCCGCGCCATCCGATCCAACCGTTCACGACTCACCGAGGAGAACGCCAGTGCCACGGCATGACGGCAACACACCACGACCGACCCGAGCCGCACGACGTCGTCAAGCTCGTTCGGCAGCAGCGACACAGCGGCGACGAGCCCAGAGGGTGGCGAAGAAGAAGTCCCCGACTGGCAGTCGCGTGGCGCCGATGGTTCCGCCTCTGCCCGAGGTTGTACCTGCGGTTCGGGAACCCGGACCGTGTCGCGAGTGTGCGACCCCGACGACCGACGGCCCGCTGTGTCGGCCGTGTCATCGTCAGCTGCACCGCGAGAACCGTCGTTGGGCGGTGCCGTCGTGAGAGGGCTCGTGCCTGTCCGTGGGTGTGGTGTGCGATGACGGTGCAGCGTCGATGCCTGGTGTGCGGCGGGCTGTCGTCCTCGAGCCGTTGCCCGCGTCACGACTACCGGGCGCATGGCACGACGGCCCGCGGCTATGGCGCTGCGTATCAGCGGGCGCGGGCTGCGCTGTTGGCGGCGCGTCCGTCATGTTGGCGGTGCGGTGAGCCGGCCACGACCGCCGACCATGTGCCTCCGCTGCGCTCGGTGCCGAACCCGGCCGACTGGCGCGGCGTGCTCCGTCCTGCGTGCGAGCGATGCAACTACGGACGACACCGATGAGCGCGACTCAGACGTGCTCGCGCCGTTTCTTAGGGGTGGTCCGCCAGCAGATGACCGCCCAACCCGGTCGCTGTGCATACGGGTTCCACCGCACACGCCGCCCTTCCCCTCAGACGCCTCTGTGCGCCGCTGTCGCGCGCGCTGCAACCGAAAGTGAGTGAAGATGCCCGGACCGCTTCCTAAGCCCGCACATGCCCGTGTGCGGAACGTTCCGCCTGCGATCGCAGAGACAGCGTTGCCCGCCGAGGGCCGTCAGGGTCCGCCGCCGCCGTTGCCGCCGTTGAAGGACTGGCACCCGCGCACCGTGGAGGCATGGGCCGCGTGGTGGGCGACACCACAGGCGCTGCTGTGGGATCAGGACGGCAAGACGATGCACCGTTGGGCGTTGCTCTACGACGTGCTGGTGACCGACCCGGTCGCGCCGCCGTCGGTGCACGCGCAGCTGTTGCAGGTCGAGGACCGGCACGGCATGTCGCCACAGGCGATGGCGAAGCTGCGATGGGCGGTGCGGGCGTCGGAGCCTGAGCCGCCGGTCGAGGTGCCGAAGGCGAAGACGGACCGCCGCAAGCGGGTGCTCGAGGCGGTGTCGGATGCGTCGGCCTGACAACGCTCACGGCCTGCTGGTCGTGCCGCCAGGTGTCGACGGTTCCCGGTCGCTCGGCCTCGCTCTCGCCGACTGGATGGAGCACTTCTTGTGCCACGGTCCTGGTGATCGTGAGGGTGACCCGGTCGAGCTCGACGACGAACTCGTGCGGTTCCTGGTGCTCGCCTATGCCCTGAATCGGCAGGGTCGGCGCCAGGTGTTCCGTGCGGTGTTGTCGCGGGCGAAGGGTCGCGCGAAGTCGGAGCTTGCGGCGATGGTGGTGTGCGCGGAGGCGCTCGGCCCGGTCCGGTTCGATCATTGGGCGACCGATGGTGAGGTGTCTCCGTGGGGCTACCGCTACACCGAAGGGGAACCGGTCGGTCGTCGGGTGCGCTCGCCGCTGGTGCGGGTGCTCGCGACCGAGGAGGGCCAGGCGGGCAACACCTACCAGGCGGCCGCGCTGATGCTGTCGAGGGGTCGGATCGCGGACGAGGTGCCCGGACTCGACGTCGGGCTCACGCGGACGTTCCTGCCCGATGGTGGTGAGATCCGGCCGTGCACCGCCGGCTCGGCGTCGAAGGATGGTGGCAAGGAGTCGTTCTCCGTCGCCGATGAGACGCACCTGTACGTGTTGCCCGAGCTGCGCCGGATGCACGAGACGGTGGCCCGCAATCTCGTGAAGCGCCGCGACGCCGAGGGCTGGATGCTGGAGACGTCCACCGCCTATGCGACCGGTGAGGACTCGGTCGCCGAGCAGGCGCACGCGTACGCGGAGGCGATCGTGGAGGGCACGACGTCGAATCGTGGCCTGCTGTACGACCACCGTTGCGGGCCGCTGCCGGAGGACTGGCACGACGATGACCAGCTCCTCGGAGCACTTGCGGACGCGTACGGGGACGGGGCGGGCTGGATGGACCTCGAGCGGGTGCTCGCCGAGATCCGTGACCCGAAGACCCGCCCGGTGGACGCCCGCCGCTACTTCCTGAACCTGCCTGCAGATGTCACCGAGGGTGAGTCGTGGCTCCCCGTCGGTGCCTGGCACGCCTGCGCGGAGGCGGGTACGCGGCTCGAGGCGGACGGGCCGGTGTTCGTCGGAGTCGACGTCGCGCTCAAGCACGACTCGACCGCCGTGGTCGCCTGTCAGCGGCGCCCGGATGGCCGTCTGGTGGCCGTGGCGCGCATCTGGCTCCCTGAGGGCCGCATGGTCGACATCGCCGCGGTGGAGGCCCATCTGCGGCAGCTGTGCGCGATCCACGATGTGCGAGAGATCGCCTATGACCCGGCGTACTTCCAACGCTCTGCGGAGGCGCTCGCGGATGACGGGTTGCCGATGGTCGAGTTCCCGCAGTCCGCGCAGCGGATGGTGCCCGCGTGTCAATCGGCGTTCGAGGCGATCTGTTCCGGTCAGGTGGTGCACGACGGTTCGCCACTGTTCGCCGAGCAGGTGACCGCTGCGGTGCCGCGGATCGCGGGGGAGGGGTGGCGGCTGTCGAAGGGCCGGTCGAAGCGCCGGATCGACGCGGCGATCGCGTTGGCGATGGCGGTGCACACCTCGACGTTCCACAAGCCGACCACCCGGCCGACGTTCGCGTGGTGATGGCCGGTCGTTCTCACTCCGGGTGGCCGATGCTCGGCCCTGGTGTGTTCGCGTCGGCGCGGGTGTGCGGGATGCTCGCCGGCCCGCTCGCGCAGATGCTGCACCGGTTCCGGGTCGAAGACGGTGGCACGCCCGACGCTGAGCTGACCGCCTATGTGGAGGCCGTCGTCCGTCTCGCTCGGGCGGCACGTTCCGCTGACGGTACGTCCGGCATTCCGGCCGAGGACGCTGATGCGACCCTCGGGGCCGTGAGTGTTTCCACCGCCGCCAAGGTGCTGGGCAGATCCGAACGTGCGGTCCGGGCCCGTCTCGAACGTGGCTCGCTGGCCGGTCGGAAGGTCAACGGCACCTGGCTCGTCTGGCTCCCCGAGGAGGCCGCATGAACCCGATCACCACGATGGCCCGCGCCGTCGCCGACTTCTTCGTCAACGAAGAGGACGAACGCGAACGCATCCGCCAGGAACGCATCGACCAGGAGGCCCGCTGGCGCAGCAACGTCAACGCCCTCGAGAACGAGAAGGCCGGAGTCGAGTCGCGTCTCAGGATCACCCGCGACAACGCCGCAGCACTCGCCGACGCGCTCCGCCGAGCCCGTGTCGGCGAAGAGCACGCGACCTTGACGATCCAGCTCGCCGAAGCACAACGCGACATCGCACGCCTCGAGGAGCGGGTCACCGCCATCGACGCACAACTCGACATCACCCGAAAGGCCAAGCCGTGAACACCCTCCCCCCACTCTCCGACGTCCTCGAACACCGCGCCGACGCAGCACTGCGCCGCGCCAAGGCCATCGGGCAGGAAGCCCGCCAACTCGGCGACCGCTTCGACATCACCCGCGCGATCGACCTCGAGCAGGCACTCGACGACGTCGACCGCTACGCCCGCCTCTACGACCGTGTCGGCGCGCTCGACAGCCGGCTGCACCTGCCCTACCAGCCCGGCGGGCGATTCTCGATGATCGCCGACATCGTCAACCAGCACACCGACGCCGACGCCCGGATCCGCCTCCAGGCACTCCGCCGCGACAGCGCCCGACGCGAGCACCGCAACACCACCGCAGGGCTGTCCGGGCTCCTCCCGCCCGCCTACATCACCTCCGCCGTCGCAACCCAGGTCGCCGCCGGACGACCGCTCGCCGACCTCATCGGTTCCCGACCGCTGCCCGACGAGGGCATCACCGTCGAAACCGGCCGGGTCACGACCGGCCACAGCGCCGCCGCGCAGGCGACCGAGAACACGGCGACCTCGAACACCGATGTCGTGGTGTCGGGCGTGTCGATCCCGGTCCGCACGATCGCCACCCGCGCCACGGTGTCGGCGCAGGTGTTCGAGCGGGCCGCCGGCTACCGAGACGGGATCATCGGCGACATGCTCGAGGCGCACGCCGCGACCGTCGACTCCCTCCTGGTCAGCGGCACCGGAGCGAGCGGACAGCCGACCGGGTTCCTCTCGCAAGCCTCGACGCAGTCGCTCGCCTACACCGACGCGACCCCGACCGCAGCCGAGTTCCTGCCACGGCTCGCCGCCGTCACCACCTCCGCCTCCACGGCCCGCCGCCGCCCCGTCACCGCGTACGCGATGCACAGCCGACGGTGGTGGTGGCTCGCCTCGGGTGCCGCCGTCGCAGGACTCACCGGGATCGGCGAGCGCAGCATCTTCGGTGTCCCCGTCACCCTCTGCGACAGCATCCCGGTCTCCCTCGGAACTGGGAACAACGAAGACCGGGTGCTCGCGATCCGCCCCGACGACCACCACCTCTACGAAGCCGGCCCCTACGTCATCGCAGAGACGCAGCCGAGCGTGACCGGCCAACTCGCGATCGTCGTCACCGTCTACAGCTACCTCGCCTTCAGCGCCGCGAGATATCCGACCGGCGTCGGAATTCTCACAGGCGACGCGCTCTCCGCCGTCGCAGCCTGAGGTCGCCGAGATGGCCGACACGACCACCGTGCTCCGCCGCACCACAGGCGGCACCCGCACCTACGCATGCAAGAGCTGCCACCGCCCCACCAACGCACTCCCCGGAGGCGGCACACCACGACACTGCAGCCACTGCGGCGCCGCCAACATGGGATCGACCTACACCTTCCCGACCACCGTGTGCATGAGCTGCGGCGAACACCACGACGGCGAAGTCACCATCATCGTCCGATCCGTGAACGTCTGGCAGGGCGACCAACTCCTCAACACCGGCTCACAACTCGCCATGTCGTTCTGCTCGCTCCCGTGCATGCACCGAGTCTTCCCATCATCGTGACGGCCCTGCCGGCGCGCCTGTCTGCCGAACGCGGTTCCTCCTCACGCCCCGGCAGACAGGCGCGACGCAGACCTGCTGCGACGGATCAGCAAGAATGATGCCCATGAACCTTCCGAAGGTGGAACCGCTCGTACAGGCAGCTCTGGCCGCACTGGACGCCGCTATCGACGTCGCGACTGACGACAACCTCAAGGCCGACCTAGCCAAAGCGATGGCTCCGATTCGGGAGATCGCCGATCGGATCGAAAGCATCCGAACCGTTCAGGGTGCGAGTCGGTGGTGGTGAGTGACTGTCGCCGTCTGGCGTCACACCCATGGAGCACACTCGTTAGTGTCAACCACTGGGAGGTGGGGCGAAGATGAACGACGTGACGGTCGACGAACTCAACGCAGCAGAGTGGGCGGACCAGCAGGATTTTGTGTGCCGGCGGTTTCTCGACATGAGCGCCGACGAGTTTCGGATGAAGTTTCGTGACGGTGCCTTCGACGATGTTGAGGTGCCTGATGGCCTCATGGTCGTGCTTGCACTCTTCCCTGATCTCGACTGAGTCAGTGGCCGAGATAGCGACGTCATCGGACGATGCCGGGCCGCAATCCTAGGGAAGCCTGGAGGGGCTTCATTGAGCCGATGGCGAGGTCGGTGGGGTGCATCGATCAGACCGTGCGGCTCAAGTCGAGCTTCTTCAGCGCGGACGGCTCAACGATGCTTGCGGCACCTGAGGCCGGGTGTAGGTGCTACGTCACATCGGGCAGCAATCTTCTGACCCTCAGGCGGCCCCAGCAATCCGACAACTTCACCCTGTTCCTCGCCCTCACTCTGTCGCCGTACTACGACGAGCAGTTGGGCGTATGGCGGGTGACGACCCTTCGATATGACTACGAAATGAGCCAGGCCGGTCGGTTGCGCTTTGGTTGGCACTGGCACCCGTACAGCCGCAAGAGCACCGTCAAGTGGCCACACATGCACTTGCCCGAGGGAACGCCGTTCGCTAACAAGCACCTCCCGAGCGGGCGGATTGCCTTGGAGGAGATCCTGCTCTTCGCTCTCGATCAGCTAAAGGTCGAGCCAGCTCACGCGAACGCCGAGCAAGTGCTCACCGACGTCATGCAGAGGCACAAACTGCATCGCGCCTGGCACTGAAAGCGGCAAGAGCCGCACCCATAAAGGTGCGGCTCTTGGGCTTTCTGTAGGGGCACGGGGGAATTCACCCGGTGCGGACGCGACGTTACGCGTTCACGATGCTCTCGCTTCGAGCGCCGATCGCATCCGTGCCAGGTCCGCACCGCGTAGGTAGACCTGCGTGCTCGTGAGGCTGACGTGACCGAGTAGCGCCTGCAACACCCGGAGGTCCGGCTCGACGTCAGCGACCTCGGAGGCGAGGGTGTGGCGGAGCGCATGGCATGCCTTGCCGTCTCCCGGTCGTGCCTTGATGCCTGCGTCTTCGAGCCAGTCGCGGACCATACGCCCGATGTAGCTGTTGGAGATCGGTGACAGGCCGTCGAGCCGTCGGATCAACGGTCCGGATCGTCCGCCGACCTCATCGAGGTAGGCGACCAGCTCGGCCGCTACTGCGTCCGGCACCGGGAGCACTCGTGTGTGCCCGCCCTTGCCGGTAACGCGCAAGGTGCGTGCCGTGCGGTCCCAGTCGCCGACTTGCAGGGCGATCACCTCACCACGTCGCAGACCCATGTCAAGCATGAGAGCGACACACGCGCGTGCTCGACGGTCCGGGAGCACGGCCCGGAGCCGATCCACCTCCTCGCCCGTCAGCGCTCGAGGCACGGACCGGGGCACCTTCGGCGCCCGAATGGCCTGGCACGGGTCGGTCTTGATGAGCTTCTCAAGCAAGCGGCCAGGCTTTCCGACGCCCGTCATCGAGAAGGGTCGCTGCGTGCTCTGGCTTCGCGCCGACGTCGAGAAGTGGGCCGCGAGCCGTCGCGCCTAGTCCTCATCTAGTCCTCAACTCACCGGGAAACGGTGTGATTCGGTGAGAACTGGCGAGATGAAAAACCGCAGGTCAGAGCAACGATCGCCCACATCGTGCCAGGTCAGAAACCTGGCCGGTCATTTCCAGCCGAACTGGCCGAGCGACCCGGGCTACTGACGAAACCGCAGAGTCGACGGCGACGGCCGCGAGCGCGATGACGTCGACGACATCGAGGACCGTCTGATCGACCGCAGACACAACGTCACGGATGATCTCCAGCGGCAGTGGCTGCACGGTGCGCGCCGCCGCGAAACCAACGCGTTGCCTGGTGGCGTGAACGTGCCAGATCGGGCAGTACGAGCGGGTGTCCGGTCCGATTGATCGTCTAGTAGGGTAGACGAATGACGGGCAGAGATGTGCTCAAACTGATCGAGCGGGCAGGGTGTGCGCCGCTCCGCCAGCGTGGTTCTCACGTGATGGTCCGCTGCCCCGGTGGCTGCCAGACCGTGATCCCCGTCCACCGAGGGCAAGACATTCCGACCGGGACACTGCGGTCGATCGAACGAGCCCTCGAACCCTGCCTCGGGAAAGGATGGCTTCGATGACTTCATCCAAGACGTACACGGCGATCTACGACTACGACACCGACGACCACGCCTGGAACGTCCGCATCAAGGGCGTCACCGGCTGCCAGACCTACGGGCGCAGCCTCCGCCAAGCCCAGAGCCGGATCCGCGAAGCCCTCGCGCTCTGGCTCGACGTCGCACCAGTCGATCTGTCGATCCGCGACCAGTTCCCGGCCTCGCTCGCCTCGGTGGCCGACGACGTCGCTCGTGCACGGACCGCTGCGGAGCGAGCAGGAGCCAAGGCGCAGCAGCAGATGATCGAAGCGGTGCGAGCACTCGCCGATCTCGGGCTCAGTCGACGAGATGCCGCTGAACTCCTCGGCCTCTCCCACCAACGCGTCCACCAACTCCTCGAAGCCAGCTGACAGCACCGAGTTGCCGATCTGGAACTGATTGATTTCCCGCGGGAAAGCGACAGAGCGGCCATCTGTCGATCCGTCGTCGCCTCCGAGGCGAAGGTTGCGAATCCTGGAAGGCGCTGGCGCGTGGGTCTGCGAGGCTGACGGAGACGGCCGACCTGTCGGTAAGCCGCTACACCGGTTGTCCTCGCTCAGCGGGGTTCGAGAAGGGCAGGAAGTAGACCCGGGTGGCGCGCCGTCCAGATCTGTCGATGTGCCCGCGTGCGCTTCTGCGTTGATCTGGTCGTACCACGGTCGTACCATGAGTTCCATGTCGACAGTTGTGAAGCGGTCCATCTCGTTGCCGGTGGACGTCTTCGAGGCGCTCGAAGCGCAAGCCGCGGAAGAAGGACGAACGGTGTCCGCAGCGCTCGCAGATGCTGCGGATCTCTGGCTTGCGACCAGGCGTGGGCTTCGTGCGGTGCGCTCGTGGGAACGTGAACACGGGGTGCTCACGGCCGAAGAGTTGGCGGCGGCCGATCGTGAACTCGATCGTGCTGGGGTCGGTCGCGGCTGATGGCTGCGCGTGGCGGCGCTCGTCTGCCGCTCGGTGTCGTGTACGACACCGGTGCTCTGATCGCCGCAGAGGTGAACGATCGGCGGATGTGGGCGCTCCATGCGCGAGCGATGCAGCGGGGCGTGCTGCCGATCGTGCCGGCCGGCTGTGTTGTCGAGGCCTGGCGTGGGGGTCGTCAGACCAACGTGTCCCGGCTCCTCGATGGCTGCGAGATCGAACCTCTCGCCGCTGATCCCGCCAAGCGCGCAGGGGCACTTCGTCGAACGGTCGCTGATGCCATCGGGCCGATCGACGCGACAGTGGTCGAATCAGCCGTTCGCCGCGGCGCGGCAGTCGTCACGTCCGACCGCAGCGACATCGAGCAGCTCGCCACTGCCGCTCGGCGTCGAGTCCAGATCATCGACGTCTGACGGCGCCGAGCTGCCGCTCGGGGCGCTCCGCGTGCGTGCACGAACGCTGGCTGAGGCCGTCCATGCGTTGCAGCGTCGTGCTCTCGTCTCGTTCAGCTTCGAGCAGGCACTCGGCATGCTCCGTGTCCTGGGCGGAGCCATGGTCGTCATGGGAGTGGTCGCAGTGGTGGAACTGATCGTCTCCACGCTGTGACGACGCTGCGCCGTCCCGAGCTGCCGATCGGCATGGGCTGATCACGTGCGAGGAGCTTTCTCGCCGGGCTGTACGAGCGGGTCGGTCGTCCTGGGTGCCACGCTCCGGGGAACTGCCTGGAAATCCGAGACCACTGGCACCCAAGACATGCCGCCCCAGTTCCTGGGCGCCGGTGAGTCCTCACCGACGCAGCTCAGCCGAATCTCGTGGCACCCAGAAGATGCGGACATCGACCCGCACCGACCCGATCCGAACTGCAGGTCATCGAGACAGAGCCGTGAAGGGGGATGTCGAGGCCGGGCGACCCGGGGTGCTGATCGGTCCGTTCGGCCGGGGTCAGCTCGCTCGGCGACGGCGCGTGCTGGGGGTGCTGCGCGCCAGCAGCTCGTGCACACCGGCGGCGATGCCGTCGGCCAGTACGTCCACGTCGGGCACGGTGTCCCAGTCGGCCGTGACCCCGAACGCGATGCGGCCGTGGTACGACAGGATCGCCACGCCGGTCCGCACCCCCTGCGCCAGCGGGACGAACGGCAGGTACTCGAGCATCTCCCTGCCGCACGCGTAGAGCGGTACCTGCGGACCCGGGACGTTCGTGGTGACGGTGTTGACGCTGCGCTGCGGCACTCGACGCATGACCGCCGTGGCAGCGCGCAGGCCGGCGGACAGCAGCGCCGGTGGCGCGTGATCGGCCAGGTCGACGAGGAGCTTGCCGGCCTCGGCCTGGTGCGACGCCTTCAGCGCCGCCATGCGCGTCCGGACGGCGTGGAGCCGTTCGATCGGGTCGTCGATGCCGACCGGCAGCTCGGCGATGATCGCCGACACCTGGTTGTCGAGCGTGTGGTCGCCGCGGGCGCGCACCGACACCGGCACGAGCGTGCGCAGCACCACGCCGTCGAGCTGCTCGCCGCGACCCAGCAGCAGGTCGCGGTAGCCGGCGGTGATCGCTGCGAGGACGACGTCGTTCACGGTGCCACCGTGCGCCGCGCGGATCTGCTTCACCTCGCCGAGCGTCGTGGACGCCGTGGCCCACCGGCGGTGCGGACCGATCGTCCCCTCGATCGGCAGCATCGTGTTCGGCCGCAGGTTCTGTCCCAGCGAACGCAGCCCGGCGATGGCGTCACCCGCGCCGCCGACCAGCCGTCGGGGCGTGCGGATCAGCGAGCGGCCCGTCCGGGCCAGCTCCTCCGCGCTGGTGACCGCGTCGACGACGGCGTCGAGCAGCAGCGTCGCGTCGCTCGGCTCGGGTGTGGGCCGCCAGTGGTCGGCCACCGGCGCCGATCCGGCCGGGTCGGTGTCGAGCACCAGCGACATCAGGTCGGTGCCCGAGATGCCGTCCACCATGCAGTGGTGCACCTTCGACACCAGCGCCCAGGTGCCGTCGTGGAGCCCCTCGACCATCCAGGTCTCCCACAGCGGCCGGTGCCGGTCGAGCTCCTGCGACATGAGGCGACCCATCAGGTTGCGCAGGTCCTGGCGCGACCCCGGCGGCGGCAGGGCGGTGTGGCGCACGTGGTAGTCGAGCCGGAAGTGCGGGTCGTCCACCCACACCGGTCGGCCGACACCACCGGGCACGAACCGCACCCGCTGCCGGTAGCGGGGCACGAGCGGCAGCTTGCCGCGGAACAGCGCCACGAGGTCGTCGTACGGCGGTGGCGGCCCGGCGAAGATCGCGCACGACGCGATGTGCATGTGGTTCACGCCGTCCTCGATGTCGAGGAACGTCGCGTCGAGCGGACTCATCCGGTCCATGGCACCCTCCCAGGACTCCGGCAGGCGCGCCTGCATCGGCCTGCTCGTCCGATCGTCGCGCCGCCACCGTGCGGGCGGGCAGGGTCCGACGACCCAACTACGGCGCCACGTCGGCTCGCCGGGGGACGGGGTGCGGGCGCCCCGCCGGCCGACGTGCTCGAATGAGGACATGAGCACCACGCGCAGCGACGACATGACCGGCGAGACCGTCGAACTGCTCCAGGCGATGATCCGCAACGAGTGCGTGAACGACGGCACCCCGACCAGCGGCCACGAGACCCGCACCGCCGAGCTGCTCGACGGCTGGTTCGAGGGGTCGGGTGCCGACGTCGGCCGCTTCGAACCGCTGCCCGGCCGTGGCTCGATCGTCGCCCGCATCGAGGGCAGCGACCCCAGTGCCCCGACGCTGTGCCTCATGGGGCACACCGACGTGGTGCCGGTGAACCCGGCGGGGTGGAGCCGCGACCCGTTCGGCGGCGAACTGGTGGACGGCGAGGTGTGGGGCCGCGGGGCGATCGACATGCTGAACGTCACCGCGTCGATGGCGGTGGCGTTCCGCCGGCTCGCCCGCAGCGGGTGGAGGCCGAAGGGATCGCTCGTGTACTTCGGCGTGGCCGACGAGGAGGCGGGCGGCACGTACGGGGCGCAGTGGATGGTCGACCACCACTGGGACGTCGTCGGCGCCGACTTCGTGCTCACCGAACTCGGGGGCTGGTCCACCGCGGCCGACGACGGCACGCGCCACGTGGTGGTGAACACGGGGGAGAAGGGCATCGCCTGGCGGCGCCTGCGCATCGGTGGCACGCCGGCACACGGCTCGATGCCCTTCGGTGCGGACAACGCGCTCGTCACGGCCGCGGAGGTCGTGCGCCGCCTCGCCCAGTACCGCCCGCAGTCGCGCATCGACGAGGTGTGGCGTCAGAACGTGGCGGCGATGCCGCTGACCGCCGAGCAGAAGGCCGGCCTGGTCGACCCCGACCGGATCTGGGCGACGCTCGAGTCGCTGCCGCCGGTGCTGGCCAAGCGCTGCCACGCGCACACCCACACCACGTTCTCGCCCAACGTGGTGCACGGTGGCCAGAAGACCAACATCATCCCCGACCTCGTGGAGATCGAGGTCGACATCCGCACCGTGCCCGGCACCACCCAGGCCGACGTCGACGCGCACCTGCGCGAGGCGCTCGGCGACCTCGCCGACCGGGTGGAGGTCGGCCGGCTGCAGGGCAGTGACCCGACCGAGTCGCCCCGCGGCAATGCGCTGTGGGACGCGATCAGCTCGGCCACCCAGGTGGCCTACCCGGGCGCGCAGCTGCTGCCCGGCCTCATCGTGGGCGGCACCGACGCCCGGTTCTTCCGGGGCAGGGGAGCGGTGGCCTACGGCACCGGGTTGTTCTCGCCCTCGGTCACCTTCGAGTCGTTCGGGTCTCGCTTCCACGGCAACGACGAACGCATCGACGTGGAGTCGCTCGGCCTCGCCGCCGACTTCTGGGTGCACATCGCCCGAGAGGTGTGCGGCTGAGGCTCGCCCGGGACACACTGATCGCATGGGAACCGTGAGCGGTGGTGTGCGCCGGGCCGTCGACGTGGCGCTGGAGGTCCCGGTCGTCACGAGCTTCACCCGCATCGGCGCGGACGTCCGGTCGCGCGTCGAGGGCTGGCGCGTGCCCGCACCGGGGTCGCTCACCGGTCGGTCGATGGTGGTGACCGGGGGGACGTCCGGCATCGGCCGCGCGACGGCGGCCGCGCTCGCCGGTGCGGGTGCTCACGTGGTGATCACCGGCCGCGACGCCCGCCGCACCAACGAGGTCGCCCGGGTGCTGTCGGCCGAGACCGGCGGCGCCGTGCACGCCGAGCACGCCGACATGGGCGACCTCGACGCGGTGCGCGACCTCGCCGAGCGGCTGCAGGCCCGCCTCGACCGCCTCGACGTGCTGGTGCACAACGCCGGTGCGCTCACCGCCGACCGGCGCGTGTCGCCGCAGGGCCACGAGCTCACGGTGGCGAGTCAGGTGTACGGACCCTTCCTGCTCACCACACTGCTGCTGCCGCTGCTCGAGCGCCCCGAGCGCGGGCGCGTGCTCACCGTCGCCTCGGGCGGCATGTACGCGGCCGGGCTCGAGGTCGAGCACCTCGAGATGGACGAGCGCGGCTACCGGGGGGCCGAGCAGTACGCCCGGGCCAAGCGGGCGCAGGTGACGCTGAACGAGATGTGGGCCGAGCGGTACCGGGCCCGGTGCGGGAACGACCGCGTGGTGTTCCACGCGATGCACCCGGGCTGGGCCGACACGCCCGGTGTGGCGTCGTCGTTGCCCGTGTTCCGCCGCGTGGTCGGTCCGCTGCTGCGCACCGCCGACCAGGGCGCCGACACCCTCGTGTGGCTGGCCGCCGACGACGAGGCGCTGCGGTCGTCGGGCGGGTTCTGGCTCGACCGCCGCCGTCGGTCGCTGCACCGGCTGCCGACGACGGCTCGCACCGACACCGCCGGCCGGCGCGACGCGCTCTGGCGGCTCGTCGTCGAACGTGGCGGTGCGGTCGATCCGACCGTGACAAGCTGAGGTCCATGTCGGACCTCGCAGCCCGCTTCGTCGATCAAGGGTTCCTGGTGGTGCACGACCTGGTCGATGCTGCGGCACGGCGAGAGATCGTCGCCGACACCGCCCGCTTCGCCCGCGGTGACTACCCGGTGGTGAACCCGCCGGAGCTTCCCGAGGGGGCCGACGACGACACCGCCACCCACCACGTCCTGGCCGTGCACTTCCCGCACTGGGTGAGTCCGGTCGCGCAGCGGATGGTGGCGCACCCCGGTCTGGTGGAGGTGCTCACGCAGATCACCGGAGCGCACCTGCCGCACTGGGACGGCTCGGTGAAGGCGTGCCAGTCGATGTTGTTCGTGAAGGGTCCGGGCATGCCGGGCCAGGCGTGGCACCAGGACGAGCGCTACATCCCCACCCGCGACCGCTCGCTCGTGGGCGCGTGGGTGGCGATCGACGACGCCACGGTCGACAACGGTTGCCTGTGGGTGGTGCCGGGGTCGCACCGCAACGGCTACCTGTACCCCACGCGGGTGCACGACGACCCGGACGAGTACGACTCGTCCGACCAGGCCCACGGCTTCGACGAGTCCGACGGGGTGCCCGTCGAGGTGCCCGCCGGGTCGGTCGTGTTCTTCAACGGCTACCTGCTGCACAAGTCGCTGAAGAACCGCACGGACGGCTTCCGTCGCGCCCTGGTGAACCACTACCTGAACGCGTGGTCGCTGCTGCCGTGGCACACGCAGGGACCCGTCCCCGGGCTGTCGATCCCGACGCTCGACAACCGGATGGTCGTGCCGCTCGGCCACGACCCGTACGCGTGGAAGGGCCTCGCCCCGTCGCCGGAGACCTGCTTCCTCCGCCCGCTGCCCGGTCAGGCGTGGCCGTCGCTCGACGGCCGCGACGACGTCGGTGTGGCCACCGCCTGACGCGGCCGAGCCCTCCGGCAGCGGGGGAACGGGCGACCGCTCGTGCGGCTCAGGCGTACAGCTCGAAGAGCTGACCGATGGCGTGCAGTTGGCCGCCGCTCGTGCTCGACATCACGGCGATCGGCAACACGCCGATGTCGAACCACGACTCGAGTTGGTCGCGCACCTCGGTCGGTGAGCCCGAGATCGTGCAGTCGTCGAGCCACCGGTCGGTCATGAGCCCCGGCAGCGCGTCGCGGTCGCCCGCCGCGAGCGCGGCCTCGATGGCGGTCATCTCCTCCGCGTAGCCCGCCTGCTTCCAGTAGTTGCGGTAGTTCGGCAGCACCACGTAGCCGCCGAGCGTGCGACGGTGGATCGCACGCGCCGCGTCGCGGTCCGCGTCGATCACGGTCGGCACCATGTTCCCGAGGAAGAACCCGTCGCGCATCGACCCGGCGATGCGGCCCACCTGTGTCGGCGTGTGCGAGCGCGACGCGTTCGCCCAGATCGCGCCGTCGGCGACCTCGACCGCGAGGTCGAGCATCTTGTCGCGCAGGGTGGCCAGGAGGATCGGCGGCAGCGCACCCGACGCACGCTCGGTGGCGCGAATGCCCTCGACGTAGGCGCGCATGTCGCCGAGCGGTCGACCGGTGTCGATGCCGAGCCGGTCCATCGCCGGTGCGTGGCTCACGCCCAACCCGAGCCGGAAACGGCCGCCGCTCACCTCGGCCAGGTGCCCGGCGGTGATCGCGACCTCGGCGTGGTGCGAGTGGTAGATCGGCTGGATGCTCGTCCAGAACGGGATCTCGTGGGTGACGTGGGCGAGCGAACCGCACAGGGCGAGGTTGCCGTGCACGCCGGGGCTGGCGAGACCGGCGAACCCGCGCCGGTCCGCCTCGGCGGCCACCTCCAGCAGCGCGTTCCGCTTGGTGGGGGTGCCGATGACGCTGAGTGCGGGGAGGCGGGTCACGGCCGCACCGTAGCGGCGGGTCGTCGTGCCCACCGTGGCGAGGTACCGTGACCGGATGGCCGGCTCCACCGACGCGACCTCGCGCGGCCTGCTGCGCGTGGGCATGGTGTGCCCCTACAGCCTGTCGGTGCCCGGCGGCGTGCAGGCACAGGTGATGGGCCTCAGCCGCGAGTTGCGCCGGATGGGCATCGAGGTGCGCGTGCTCGCACCGTGCGACGGCCCGCCGCCGGCCACGTTCGTCACCCCGCTCGGCGACAGCCTGCCCACCAGCGCGAACGGATCGATCGCGCCGCTCGCCCCCGACCCGTCGTGCCAGCTCCGAACCATCCGAGCGCTCACCGAGGAGGAGTTCGACGTCCTGCACCTGCACGAGCCGTTCACCCCCGGCCCGACGCAGACCGCCACGCTGCTCCACACGGCGCCGATCATCGCCACGTTCCACTCGGCGGGGGAGAGCGCGGCGTACAAGTACCTGCGCCGGCCCGTGCTCGCAGCGAGCCACCGCCTGGCCCACCGGGTGGCGGTGTCCAAGGACGCGATGGAGTTGGTGCACCGCTACATCGGTGGTGAGTACGAGATCCTCTTCAACGGTGTCGAGCTCGAGCAGTACCGGGAGGCCTCGCCGCACCCGAGCGAGGGCCCGACGATCTTCTTCCTCGGCCGGCACGAGGAGCGCAAGGGCCTCGACGTGCTCCTCGCGGCGATGGAGCAGCTGCCCGCGGACGTGCGTCTGTGGGTGGCCGGCACCGGCCCGGACACGGCGCGGCTGAAGGCGCAGTACGCCCACGACGCACGCATCGAGTGGCTCGGTCGCGTCACCGACGCCGACAAGGTCGCGCGGCTGAAGGGCGCCACGGTCTTCTGTGCTCCGTCGCTCCACGGCGAGTCGTTCGGGGTGGTGCTGATCGAGGCGATGGCGGCCGACACGGCGATCGTCGCGAGCGGCCTCGACGGCTACCGCAACGTCGCGACCGACGGGGTGGATGCGGTGCTCGTGGAGCCCGGTGACGTGTCCGCGCTGGCGGACGCGCTCAAGCGCGTGCTGTACGACGCGGACCTCCGGGCCCGCCTGGTCGCCGCCGGCGGACCGCGTGCCGACGAGTTCTCGATGCGCCGCCTGGCCGAGCTCTACGCGGCCCACTACCACCGCATCGCCGCGGACCGGGCCGAGCGCCGCCGGCTGCTCGACGAGGCGCAGGACCGCCGTCGCGTCTCTCGTATGCTGGCCCGAGCCCTCGGTCGACGCTGACCGGGATCCGCTGGAGAAAGGACGGGGTCCATGGAGTGGGTGATCCTCGCCATCGTCGTCGTGCTGGTGATCGTCGCGATCGTCACGTACAACGGGCTCATCCGGAGCCGCAACCAGATCGAGAACGCCTGGTCGCAGATCGACGTCCAGCTGAAGCGGCGCATCGACCTCATCCCCAACCTCGTCGAGACGGTGAAGGGCTACGCGGCACACGAGAAGGACACGCTCGACGCCGTCATCAACGCCCGCAACGCGGCGATGAGCGCTCCCACCGATCCGCACTCGCAGGCGGCGGCCGACAACCAGGTGGCCGGAGCGCTGCGCCAGCTGTTCGCCCTGTCGGAGGCCTACCCCGACCTGAAGGCCAACCAGAACTTCCTGGCCCTGCAGGAGGAGTTGAGCGCCACCGAGGGCCGGGTCGCCTACGCGCGGCAGTTCTACAACGACTCCGTCCTGAACTACAACAACAAGATCCAGGCGTTCCCGACGGTGATCTTCGCCAGCATGCTGAAGTTCGAGAAGCGCGAGTACTTCGAGGCCGACGAGGCAGCGCGCGAGGTGCCGAAGATCGGGTTCTGACCCGGGTCCGCACCCCACTCGTGCGAGGGGTGCCGCTGGTGTCCGTGGTCGCGCCGTTACCCTGTCGGGCGTCATGTTCGAACTCATCCGTGCGAACCGCCGCCGCAGCGTCCTGCTCGTGGCCGGCTTCGTCGCCTTCCTCGCCCTCGTCGGCGCGGCCATCGGGGCGCTCACCGGCTACGGGCTGTGGGGCACGCTGATCGCGCTGGTCCTGTCCGGCGCCATCGCCTTCGCCTCCTACTGGAAGGCCGACGCCATCGCCCTCGCGGTGAGCCGCGCCAAGCCGGCCGATCCCGAGCAGTACCAGCGGCTCCACAACCTCGTCGAGGGGTTGTGCATCGCGAGCGGCCTGCCAAAGCCGCGCATCTACGTGGTCGACGACCCTGCCCCCAACGCCTTCGCGACCGGCCGCAACCCCCGCCACGCCGCCATCGCGGTCACCTCCGGCCTGCTCGAGAAGCTCAATCGCGTGGAGCTGGAGGGCGTGCTCGCCCACGAGCTGTCGCACATCCGCAACTACGACATCCTCGTGTCCACGCTCGCCGTCACCCTCGTCGGTGCGGTCGCGATCCTCACCGACACGGCCATCCGGCTGATGTGGTGGAACGGCGGCCGCGTGCCCCGCGAGGGCGACCGCGACAACGGCAACAACCCGCTCGCGCTCATCGGCTTCGCGTTGCTGATCCTCGCGCCCATCATCGCCAAGGCGATGCAGGCCACGATCAGCCGCCAACGCGAGACCCTCGCGGACGTGAGCGCCTGCCAGATGACGCGGTACCCGCCGGGGCTGATCTCGGCGCTCGAGAAGCTGCGCGACGACACCACGGTCACCCACTCCGCCTCCACGGCCACGGCCCACCTCTGGATCGAGCAGCCGATGTCCGGTGTGGGCGACCGCGGCAAGCTCGGCGGCATCCACCGCATGTTCGACACCCACCCCCCGCTCGATGAGCGCATCGCCCTGCTGAGGGAGCTCTGATCCACGTGCTGCACCGCACCCCCCGCACCCCCCGCACCACTCGTTCGCACCCCGTGCACGGAGTCCGGCGCCGCCCGGTCCGTTCGCTCGCGCTCCTCGCCGCCGGTGGCCTGATCGTCGCCGCGTGCGGTGGAGGTGGCGGCGACGAGGAGTCGGCGGTCACCACCACCGAGGCGCCGGCGCCCACCACCACCGAGGCCGCCGTCACGTCCACCACGTCGGCACCCACCACCACCGCTACGGCCGACACCGACACGCCCACCACGGTCGCCGAGGCCGGCCCCACGTTCGCGCTGACCGGGTTGCCGCTCACCGACGAGGCCCTCGCCGCGCGTCCGGCGCTCGTCGCGAAGATCGACAACCACCCGCAGGCGCGGCCGCAGTTCGGGCTGAACCGGGCCGACATCGTGTTCGAGGAGAACGTGGAGAACCTCACCCGGTTCGCCGCCGTGTTCCACTCGCAGGACCCCGGCCGCATCGGCCCGATCCGCTCGGGTCGCACCCAGGACGTCGACCTGCTCGGCTCGTTCAGCGAGCCGCTGTTCGTGTGGAGCGGCGGCAACCCCGCCGTCACCCGCGCGATCAACGACAGCGACCTGGTGGGCCTCAGCCCGAGCACCACCCGCAACGTCGGGTTCTTCCGCGACCAGCGCCCGGGTGTCGACCGCGAGCACACGCTGTTCGGCACCACCACCGAGTTCTGGATGAACTTCACCCCGATCTTCAACCCTCCGCCCACGCCGCAGTTCGAGTACCGGGCGCCCGACGAGGCGTTCAACGGCGAGCAGGCGAGCGGTGTGGAGCTGGAGATGGACGGCCTCGACGTGCGCTGGACGTGGGACCGCGACAACGCCGCGTACCTGCGCGAGCAGGACGGCGAGCCGCACTTCGACGACCTCGGTCAGGTGAACACGCAGAACGTGGTGGTGCTCGAGGTGGAGTACCGCCCGAGCCCGGCCGATTCGCGCAGCCCCGAGGCGCAGACCATCGGCACCGGCACCGCCTACGTGTTCACGGGTGGCGCGCTCATCCGCGGCACGTGGACCCGCGACGACCGCACGCAGCCGTTCACGCTCACCGACGAGAACGGTTCCGTGATCGCGCTCACCCCCGGTCGCACGTGGGTCGAGCTGCCCCGCATCGGCAACACCACGCCGCTGACCTGACGCCCCCGCCCGGGGGGAGCGGTGCGATCAGTGTCACTCGTGACACCCGTTCCGACCGGCGAATGAACAGTGGGTGGCCGTGGGGGCGGGAGGTACGATGGCGCACATGAGTTCGAACGCCGCCGATTCTCCCGCTGCTCGTGGCACCTACCGCGTCAAGCGGGGCCTGGCCGAGATGCTCAAGGGTGGCGTCATCATGGACGTCGTCACCCCCGAGCAGGCGAAGATCGCCGAGGACGCGGGTGCCTGCGCCGTCATGGCGCTCGAGCGCGTGCCGGCCGACATCCGCCGCGACGGCGGCGTGGCCCGCATGAGCGACCCGGAGATGATCGAGGGCATCAAGGCCGCGGTGACGATCCCGGTCATGGCCAAGGCCCGTATCGGTCACTTCGTCGAGGCGCAGATCCTCGAGGCGCTCGGCGTCGACTACATCGACGAGAGCGAGGTGCTCACGCCGGCCGACGAGACGCACCACATCGACAAGTTCGCCTTCACCGTGCCCTTCGTCTGCGGCGCCACCAACCTCGGCGAGGCGCTGCGTCGCATCAGCGAGGGTGCGTGCATGATCCGCTCGAAGGGCGAGGCCGGCACCGGCAACATCGTCGAGGCGGTGCGTCACCTGCGCAACATCACCGGCGACATCCGCAAGGTCACGCAGGCCGACTCGGCCGAGCTGTTCCAGTGGGCCAAGTCGCTGCAGGCTCCGCTGCCCCTCGTGCAGGAGATCGCCGAGACCGGCTGGCTGCCCGTGCCGCTGTTCTGCGCCGGTGGTATCGCCACCCCGGCCGACGCTGCGCTCGCGATGCAGCTCGGCGCCGAGGCCGTGTTCGTCGGCTCGGGCATCTTCAAGAGCGACGACCCGGCCCCGCGTGCCAAGGCGATCGTCGAGGCCACCACGCACTTCCGCGATCCGCACATCCTGGCCAAGGTCAGCCGCGGCCTCGGTGCGCCCATGACCGGCATCGGCATGGACGAGATCAACCAGCGCTACGCCGAGCGCGGTTGGTGACCGGACCCTCACGAGCATGACGCGTTCGTCGGCGGAGCGGCCCCCAGGTGGACGATCACGTGTCGTCCCCGTCGCGCCCCGACACCGGCAGCGCTGATCCCACCGGCACCACGCCGGTCGTCGGCGTGCTCGCGCTGCAGGGTGCCTTCCAGGCCCACCAGGCGGTGCTCGACCGCCTCGGTGCCCGCACGCGCCAGGTGCGCACCCCCGCCGATCTGGCCGGTGTCGACGCGCTGGTGATGCCGGGTGGCGAGAGCACCACGATGTCTCGTCTGCTGCACACCGCCGAGCTGTTCGACCCGCTCGCCGAGCGACTCGCGGCGGGCATGCCGGTGTTCGGCACGTGCGCCGGCATGATCCTGCTCGCCGCCGAGGTGCTCGACGGCCGCCCCGACCAGCGCAGCTTCGCCGCGATCGACATCGCCGTGCGGCGCAACGGCTACGGCCGCCAGATCGACAGCTTCGAGCACGAGGTCGACGTCGACGGCCTCGACGCGCCGTTCCACGTCGTGTTCATCCGGGCACCGAAGGTCGAGCGCACCGGCCCGGGGGTGGAGGTGCTCGCACGGCACGACGGCGTGCCGGTTCTGGCACGGCAGGGCCGCGTGCTCGTCGCGTCGTTCCACCCCGAGCTCACCGACGACGACCGGCTGCACGCGATGTTCCTCGCCATGGTGCCCCCGTCCGCAGCGCGAGCTGCCTGAACCCGTCCACCCGACCACTCACGGAGTCAACGATGTCCGGTCATTCCAAATGGGCCACGATCAAGCACAAGAAGGGCGCCGCGGACGCGAAGCGCGCCAAGGTGTTCGCCAAGATCGCCCGGCAGCTGGAGGTCGCGGCTCGCGACGGCGGCGGTGACCCGGCCTCGAACGCCACGCTGCGCACCTTCGTGCTCAAGGCCAAGGCCGCGCAGATGAACAACGACCTGATCGACCGCGCCATCAAGCGCGGCACCGGTCAGACCGACGGCGGCAACTACGAGACGATCATGTACGAGGGCTACGCCCCCGGCGGCGTGGGCCTGCTCATCGAGGTGCTCACCGACAACCGCAACCGCACCAGTGCCGATGTCCGCAACATCTTCTCGAAGCTCGGCGGGTCGATGGCCGAGCCCGGTGCGGTCGGCTGGCAGTTCAGCCGCAAGGGGGTGATCATGGCCACCGGTGCCGAGGACGACGTGATGATGGCGGCTCTCGAGGCCGGCGCCGAGGACGTCGCCGCCGACGGCGAGGGGTTCCGCATCACCTGCAACCCGAGCGACGTCTACGACGTGCGCGACGCGCTCGAGACCGCCGGTGTCACGGTGGTGTCGGCCGAGTCGACCATGGTGTCGTCGACGGTCATCGAGGTGACCGACCCCGAGGACGCTCGCAAGGTGCTCCGCATCGTCGACGCGCTCGAGGACAACGACGACGTCCAGGACGTGTTCGGCAACTTCGACATCAGCGACGAGCTCATGGAAGCGGTCGGCTGATGAGCGTCGGCGTGGGCGACCAGGCGCCCGACTTCACCCTGCCCGGTACGGGCGGTGCCGAGGTGTCGTTGCACGATTTCCTCGGCCGTCCCGTGGTGCTGGTGTTCTACCCCGGCGACGACACGCCGGTGTGCACCAAGCAGCTCAACAGCTACAACGACGAGCTGGCCCAGTTCGAGGCCCTCGACGCGCAGGTGATCGGCATCTCGGCGCAGGGCGTGGACAGCCACGAGCGCTTCAGCGGCAAGCACGGGTTCGGGTTCCCGTTGCTCGCCGACACCGACAAGAAGGTGGCCGCCCTGTACGGCACGCTGGGGCCGATCGGGTTCCCGCGGCGCAGCGTCTTCATCGTCGACGCACAGGGCGTGGTCCGCTACGCCCATCGTGCGATCGCCGGGCTCACCTTCCGCCCGGTGGGCGAGCTCGTCGACGTCCTCCAGAAGCTGTAGTCGACAGGCACACACGCGCCCGCCCGGACGGCGGTGATCCGCTCACCGTCACCCGTTCGCCCGGCGACCGTTGCTAAGGTCGTACGCGTGTTCGCCCCCGACCGATCCGCAACCGGGACGTGCCGATGAGCACCCGCCCTGCGCTCCGGGTGCTCGGCATCGATCCCGGGCTCACGCGCTGCGGATACGCGGTGGTGGAAGCCGACGGGCCGCGCTCGCTCCGACCGCTCGCGCTGGGGGTGTTGCGCACCCCGCCCAGCGCACCGCTGCCGCAGCGGCTCGCCGAGCTCCGCGGTGAGCTGGCGGCGCTGATCGCCGAGTTCCGCCCCGACGCGGTGGCCGTCGAGCAGGTGTTCTTCCAGGTGAACGTCCGCACCGCGATGAGCGTGGGCCAGGCCAGCGGGTTGGCCCTCGCCGAAGCCGCAGCGGCCGGGTGCGAGGTCGTGCAGTACACGCCCAACCAGGTGAAGAACGCCATCGCCGGCTGGGGCGGGGCCGGCAAGGAGCAGGTGCAGAAGATGGTCCAGGCGCGCCTCGGCCTCGCCTCTGTGCCTGAACCGCCCGACGCCGCGGATGCCGCGGCGCTCGCGCTCTGCCACCTCGCGATGGCGCCGATGGCGGCCCAGGTGCGGCGCGCCGCCGCCGCCTCCGGAGGAACCACCACCGGACGAACCACGACCGGCGGAACCATCACGACAGCGACAGCACAGGAGGTCGTCGGATGATCGGGTCGTTGCGGGGCACGGTGCTCGAACGCAGCGGGGACACGTCGGTGCTCGTCGAGGTCGGTGGCGTCGGCTACGTCGTGACCGTCACCCCGCGCACCCTCGCCGAGCTCGAACCCTCGTCGCCGGTGTTCCTGTACGTGCACCACCACATCCGCGAGGACGCCCAGACGCTGTACGGGTTCCGCCAACGCGACGAGCGGGCGACGTTCGAGATCCTCATCGCCACCCACGGCATCGGTCCGGCGCTCGCGATCGCGATCCTCGGCACGCACGCCCCGTCGGCCTTGGTCGACATCGTCGCCACCAACGACCTCGGGGCGCTCACCCTCGTGCCCGGCGTCGGCAAGAAGACCGCCGAGCGGCTCCTCGTCGAGCTGCGCAACCGGCTCAGCCTGCCGATGCTCGACCCGGTCGGCGCGCCGGGTGGGGCGTCGGGCGGCAGCGTGGTCGGCGACGTGCGCGAGGCGCTCGCCGGGCTCGGCTACGGCCCCGAGGAGGTGCGCGACGTGCTGCGCGAGCTGCCCGCCACCGGCGACGCGTCCACCCTGCTGCGCGACGCGCTCAAGCTGTTGGGGGCCAAGCGTGCGTGAGGAGTTCCTCGACCCGATGGCCACCCGCCCCGTCGATCCGCGTCCGGTGGACGACGCCGACCAGGTCGACGACGTCGGCCTGCGGCCCAAGCGCCTCGCCGAGTTCGTCGGCCAGAAGGAACTGAAGGAGCACCTCACGATCGTGCTGGAAGCGGCCAAGAAGCGCTCGCAACCGGCCGACCACCTGCTGCTCGCCGGTCCGCCCGGCCTCGGCAAGACCTCGATGGCGGGCATCGTCGCCGCCGAGATGGGCGTGCACCTGCACATCACGTCCGGTCCGGCGCTCGAACGCGCCGGCGACCTCGCCGCGATCCTCACCAAGCTCGAGGAGGGCGACGTCCTCTTCATCGACGAGATCCACCGGCTCTCGCGAGCCGTGGAGGAGATCCTGTACCCGGCGATGGAGGACTTCCAGCTCGACATCGTGGTCGGCAAGGGGCCGGCCGCGTCGAGCATCCGCCTCACGCTGCCCCGGTTCACCCTGGTCGGTGCCACCACCCGCACCGGCATGATCACCGGCCCCCTGCGCGACCGGTTCGGCCTCGTCGCCCGGCTCGACTACTACACCGACGACGAGCTCGAGGCGATCGTCGTGCGCGCCGCGGGCATCCTGAAGGTCGACATCCAGACCGAGGGTGCGTGGGAGATCGCCCGCCGATCGCGCGGCACGCCTCGCATCGCGAACCGCCTCCTGCGGCGGGTGCGCGACTACGCCGAGGTGCGCGGTGACGGCACGATCAGCGAGGCGACGGCCAAGCGCGGGCTCGCCCTGTTCGGCGTCGACGAGCTCGGCCTCGACAAGGTCGACCGGGCGATCCTCACCGCGATCTGCCACCAGTTCAACGGCGGACCGGTGGGCCTGAGCACCGTCGCGATCAGCGTCGGCGAGCAGCCCGAGACGGTGGAGGACATGTACGAGCCGTTCCTCATCCAGCAGGGCATGATCGCCCGCACCCCACGGGGTCGGGTCGCGATGCCAGCTGCGTGGGCACACCTCGGGTTGCCGGTGCCGCCCGAGCGGGGTGGGTCGCCCAGCCTGTTCGACTGAGGTCGGTGTCGCGTCGGCGTCGTCGTTCGCCGGGTTCGGCCCGCCGTCAGGCGTGCTCGGCCAGGAAGCTCATCGTCTTCGCGATCGAGCTCTTCGCCGCGTC
>WLDE01000039.1 GCA_009704985.1 Actinomycetota bacterium
GCGCCTCCTCGCCGCGCTCCCACGCATCCCAGGCGGTGATCAACTTGTTCAGGTCGGGGGCTGGGGTCTCGAACGCCATGGTCGCAGGCTACCCCCACCCCGTCAGCTGCAGCCCCGTCAGCTGCAGCCCCGTCAGCTGCAGCCCCGTCGGCTCGGGTCGGGTCACGTCCTGTCGGGCCGTTCGCCCCGACGGGCGGCGGTGCGCTTCACGGCGTTGATGCCGTCTCCGACGAAGCGTCCGGCGGCACGCCCCATCCGCACCCCACGGTCGTCGACGGCACCGGTCGCCACGCTCGGCCGGGCCCGCTCCGCGAAGCTGCTCCGCCACCAGACGAACCCGAGCCCAGCGGCGATCCCGAGCATCACGAGACGCAACCCGTCGTCGACGTCGATCCAGGGCTGCACCGCCAGCACCACCACGGCTGCGATGACGACGAGGTCGAGCACCCGGTGCACCCGCCGGCTGACCAACCGGAACGCCGAGAACGCGGCACCCCGCACCGTCGCCGCGTTGGCGAGCACGAGCAGCCCTGCGAGCGCCGGGGCGACCGGTTCGGGGCTCTGGAGTCCCTGGGCGAGGAGGGCGCCCCCGAGCAGGTACTCGACGATCTGGTGCATCCAGAACGGTTGCTTGCCGGTCGGTGTCCCCACGGGGGCAGGCTAGCGGTGCCGTCCCCCGGCGACCCTCCGGCCGGGGGCCGCCGTCACCTCAGCGGAGCGACGCTCGAGAGCACGAGCGCCGAGGGCCCGGAGCGACCGGTGACCACGGCGAGCAGTGTCGAGCCGTCGGCACCGTCGATCACGCCGACCACGGCCTCGTCGGGCACCAGGTCGGGCCCGTCGGCCTCGACGTGGGTCACCTCGCCGCCGCAGTGCACCACCGTCGCCCCGCAGAGGCGCCACTGGCCGTCGTGGGCGACCACGAGCGCGACCCGCGACCCCGCGTTCATCGCGCCGCCAGGGAGGACGTGGCCGACGGCCTGATCAGGCCCTCGAGGCGGCCGAGTTCGGCCGCGAGCATCCGCTGGTCGCCCGGCGTGATCCTCACGAACCGACAGCGGTTGGCCACCTCCACGTCGGGATGCGGGCCGAGCACCTCCACGGTCACCACGACCGGGTGGTGTTCGATGCACAGCACGAGGACCAGCTCGACCCCCTCCTCGAGGCGGTGATCGGTGAGCGCGAACGCACAGCCCCCGCGCGAGACGTCGATGGTCTCGCCGGTCAGCATCCGTACTCCCGCGGGCTCGCCCGGATCGGGCACGTACACCTCGACCGGGATCTCGGCCTTCACCCTCGACGCCTGGCGCCGCTGGCTGAACACGAGGCGGGGATTGTCCACGATCAGCATCCGCTGCGAGGGAGACCACCGGTCGACGCGCAGCTTGCCGTTCAGCACGCCACCTGGTGCCACGGCGGACAGGACGAGCTCGCTGCCCGGCTCGCGCTCCGATGCGAACTGCTTGGCCTTCCGGTCGCACGGGCGCAGCACCGCCACGTCGCCCGACGCCGAGTCGACGGTGAAGACCGCGACGCGGTGGTCACCGGGGGCGCTGATCCGGACGTAGGACCCGGTCAGGGAGTAGAGCTCGCGTCGATCCATGGTGTGGCTACCTGTGACCCACTGTCCGAGCGAAGCCCTGTCCGGCAAGCAGGCTCCCGCACCGACGGTCGCCGGGTCGCTGGGAGGAGAGGACGTCAACCGCGCTGCTCGATGGTGCGAACGGCCCGCACGTCCGGGTCGTCGCCCTCGATCACGACCACGACCGCCAGCGTCGCCGATGTGGCGGCGCCCAGCACTCCCACGACACTTCCCCCGGGCAGGGCCATCCGTCGGATGACGGGCCGGACCGGCAGCGGCGGTGCACGGGAGTATCCGGCGAAAACGGCGACCGCCCCGATGCCGTGCCTCGGAGTGAGGCCGCACCGGGGCGGTCGGGTCGGACAGGTCAGCCGACGGTCACATCATCCCCATGCCGGGCATGCCGCCCATGCCGCCGCCCGGGGCGGCCGCAGCGGCCTTCTCGGGCTTGTCGGCGACGAGGCACTCGGTGGTGAGCACCAGGGCCGCGATCGACGCCGCGTTCTGCAGCGCCGCACGGGTGACCTTGGCCGGGTCGATGATGCCGGCCTTCACCAGGTCGACCATCTCGCCGGTGGCGGCGTTCAGACCGGTCGAGCCGGTCGCGGCCTCCACCTGCTGCACGGTGACCGCACCCTCGAGGCCGGCGTTGTCGGCGATGAGGCGGGCGGGCGCCACGAGCGACTCCCACACGGTGCGGGCACCGGTGGCCTCGTCGCCGGTGAGGCTCGCGACGACCTCGGCGACGGCGGCGCGGGCACGAACGAGGGCGGTGCCGCCACCGGCGACCACACCCTCCTCGATGGCCGCACGGGTGGCCGAGACGGCGTCCTCGATGCGGTGCTTCTTCTCCTTGAGCTCGACCTCGGTGGCCGCGCCGACCTTGATGACGGCGACGCCGCCGGCCAGCTTGGCGAGGCGCTCCTGGAGCTTCTCGCGGTCCCAGTCGGAGTCGGTGTTCTCGATCTCCGTCTTGATCTGGTTGACGCGACCCTGCACGTCGTCGGCCGAACCGGCACCGTCGACGATGGTGGTGTTGTCCTTGGTGATGATGACGCGCTTGGCACGGCCGAGCAGGTCGAGCGTGACGTTGTCGAGCTTGAGGCCGACCTCTTCGCTGATGACCTGGCCACCCGTGAGGATCGCCATGTCCTGCAGCATCGCCTTGCGGCGGTCGCCGAAGCCCGGCGCCTTCACCGCAGCCGAGTTGAACGTGCCGCGGATCTTGTTGACGACGAGGGTGGCGAGCGCCTCGCCCTCGACGTCCTCGGAGATGATGACCAGCGGACGGCCGGTCTTCATCACGGTCTCGAGCGTGGGCAGCATGGCCTGGACGGTCGAGATCTTGGCGCTGTGGAGCAGGATGTACGGGTCCTCGAGGACCGCCTCCTGGCGCTCCGGGTCGGTCACGAAGTAGGGCGACAGGTAGCCCTTGTCGAACTGCATGCCCTCGGTGAACTCGAGCTCGGTGCCGAAGGTGTTGCTCTCCTCGACGGTGACGACGCCGTCCTTGCCGACCTTGTCGATCGCGTTGGCGATGACCTCGCCCACCGACGCGTCGGCGGCCGAGATGGTGGCGACCGCGGCGATGTCGTTCTTGTCGTCGACCTCGCGGGCCTGCGACTTGATCGACTCGACGGCGGCGGCGACGGCCTTCTCGATGCCCTTCTTCAGACCCATCGGGTTGGCGCCGGCGGCGACGTTGCGCAGGCCGAGGTGCACGAGCGCCTGGGCGAGCACGGTGGCGGTGGTGGTGCCGTCACCCGCGACGTCGTTGGTCTTGGTCGCGACTTCCTTGACGAGCTGGGCGCCCATGTTCTCGAACGGGTCGTCGAGCTCGACCTCCTTCGCGATCGAGACACCGTCGTTGGTGATCGTCGGCGCGCCGAACTTCTTGTCGAGGACGACGTTGCGGCCCTTGGGCCCGAGCGTGACCTTCACGGTGTCGGCCAGCTTGTTCACGCCGGCCTCGAGTGCCCGACGAGCGTCGTCGTCGAACTTCAGCATCTTCGCCATGGGTCAGCTCACTTCTCGACGATCGCGAGCACGTCGCGGCTCGTGAGGATCAGCAGATCCTGGCCGTCGACGGTGACCTCGGTGCCGCCGTACTTCGAGTACAGCACGGTGTCGCCGACCTGGACGCTGAGGGGGGTGTGCGCGCCCTTGTCGTCGCTCCAGCGGCCCGGGCCGACGGCGATGACGGAACCCTGCTGCGGCTTCTCCTTGGCGGTGTCGGGGATCACCAGACCGGACGCAGTGGTCTGCTCGGCCTCGTTGGGCTTCACGACGATCCGATCGTCAAGCGGCTTGAGTGACATGGTGCAGGCCTCCATTGGCTGTGACACGTGGTTCTGTGGACTGAACGGATGGAACGGTGTGAGCGGCGCTTAGCACTCGACCGTCGCGAGTGCCAAGGTTACGCGACGAACCCGCCCGTTAGCAACCGGGGCCCGCGAGTGCTAACGGCGCCCGACCGGGTCGGACCGGACCCCGACCGGGCCGGTGCGGCCCGAGTTCCTCCGCAACTTCCTCCGCAACTTCCTCCGCAACTTCCTCCGCGACGTCCTCTGCGAGTTCCTCCGCGAGTTCCCCCGTGGCGGCGCAGGTGCGACAATCGCAGACGTGGCACGCCGGGCCGACCGTGACGGGCGTGGGGGACCCTCGGGCACGACCGCGATCGAGTTCCTCCCGCCCGACGAGCACGCGTTCGGCGGCGCGGACGGCACCACCTTCCACGGCCTCGACGACGAGCCGGACTGGGGCGCCGACCCCGACGACGACACCCCTCGGTCGCGCTGGGCCACCCTGGTCGCCGCGCTCACGGTGGTCGGGCTGCTCACCGCCGGCGTCGTCGCCGCGGCCCCCTGGGCCGGCGACGACCCGGCCACGGCACCCACCACGGTGCCGACCACCCTGCCGGTGGCCCCACCCACGACCTCGGACCGCGGCACCGACGGACGCGACACCGTCACCACCGCTCCGGCACCGATCGACCCGACGGTGCGCGGCTGGTTGCTCGACCCGCCCGTGGCCGGGCAGCGGCTCGTGGCGTTGGCCGATCCCGGCCAGTTCGTCGACCCCCTGCCGCTCGGGTGGGGCGAGGTGTGGGCCTCGCCGGACGCCACCCGCACCACCGGGCGCTGGATCTCGATCACGGTGCTGGAGGATCGCGGGCGCGAGCCGTTCGACCCGGTGGACGCAGCAGCGATCCCGGTCGACGACGCCGGTCGGCCGGCCCGAGCGGTCTTCGCCCGCGACGGGGTGCTCCAGCTGCAACTGCTGCGCGACGGCGACGCCGCCCCTCGGTTCGTCACGATCGACGCGTTCGGGTTCACGGTGCCCGGGCTGCTGGAGCTCGCCGCCGGGCTCACGCTCGACACCGGCCGACCGGGCGCCGACGACGACCGGCCGGTCGTGGGCCGACCCGAGCTGCTCGACGGGCTCGAGCGGATCGCGGCCGAGCCGACCTCGATCGACCTCGTCGACGCCGTGTTCTTCGGGTCCCGTCCCGGTGCCAGCGCCTGGTACGAGGGTCCCGACCCTCGCGACGTCACCCTGCTGGTCGACCGGCCGGCCGGCAGCGTCGACCGCCGACTGGAGGCCCTCGCGTTCACGAGCGGCCTGCGCGACGGCGCTGCGACGTGGGCGCTGTTCGACGGCTTCCGGCCCGACGACTACGCCGTCGGCGAACGTGCCGTCGAGCAGTTCGACCTGCGGGTGGTGCGCTTCACGACGGGTGACGACGAGGTGGTACTGGTCACCACGCTCGCGGGCGGCGCGCTGCCCGCGTTGCTCGACGACGTCCGCCGCGTGACCGCCGAGGAGTGGGCGGAGGCCCGCGACCGCTCGATGGAGACGCCCGGCTTCACCGAACTGCCACGCGACGACGCACGGACGACGATCGGATCCGGCACGTTGGCCGACGGGTCCGACTGGTCGGTCGACGTGTTCGCCCCCAGCGGTGACGTGACGGCCGAGGTCCGCGGCTTCGTGCTCGCCCCCCGACCGCTCACGTCGGTCATCGGCACCGACCGCGAGGGTGCCATCGGCTCGATCGTGCTCGACGGCGCGGCCGTCGTGGTGGGTGCCTCCTCGGTGGAGGGCGCCCAGCTGCGCATCCGTTCGTCGGACGGGTCGGTGACCCAGCGCTCGCTCACCGCGGTCACCGCACCCGACGAGCCGCCGACCGAACCGGGGCGGCTCGACGAGTCGTTCTGGACGTCGTGGGAGGGAGCGTCGATGGTGGCGGTCGCGGTGGAACCCACCGTGGCCGGCACACCGTTCGCCGCGGAGATCGTCGGCCCCGACGGCACCGTGCTCACCTCGTTCGACCCGTGGCTGCTCGGTGGTGACGTGTGATCGAGTTCCTGCCGCCGCGCGACGACGCCTTCGGTCCGGCCGACGCCGACGACTTCGTCGGGTTCGACGGCGACGACGCCGGCTTCGACGACGAACCGCCGCGGTCGCGCTGGCTCACCCTGCTCGCCGGCCTGGCCGTCGTGGGGCTGCTCGCGGTCGGGGTGATCGCTGCGGCCCCCTGGGCCGGCGACGAGGCCGCGACCGCGCCCAGCACCACCGAGCCCGCCCCCACCACCACGGTCGACCGCCGTCCCGCGTCGATCACCGTCCCCACCGAACCCACGCTGCCGAGCGACGTCCCCACCGAACCGGCCGGCTGGATCCCCGTCGACGGCTCGAGGTGGGCGCCGAACTACGTGTTCTCCTTCGGTGAGGAGGCGGATGCGTTCGCGTGGAACGGGTTCCGGAGCGGCGCCGTGCTGTACACCTCGCGCGACGAGGTCGGGCGCACGTCGGGCCGCTGGATCGCCGTGGTGCCGAGCCAACCGGGCATGGACACCGCCCAGCTCCGGGCCGGTGGCGTCGAGACGACGGCAGGCGACCGCCGCGTGGTGGTGTCGTCGGCACCCGACGGCGTGGTGCGGGTGGAGGTCGCCCCGTGGACGACGGCGGCCACGTCCCCTCGCGGACCGGCGGTCACGATCACCGCGTTCGGCATCGACCTCGCCGCGATGCTGTCGGTCGCGGCCACCGTCGAGCTCGACTGGGACAGCACCGGCGTCGGGGCGCGGGTCGCCGACGTGACCGCGTCGCTCGGCCCCGGTGGCCCACTCGACGGGCTCGAACCGGTGCCGGTGGACGACCTCGCGATCAACCCGTGGGCGGAGCACCTCGGTACGTCGCTCAGCTGGACCGACGTCGTCGACACGCGGGGCGGCCAGTGGGCGGGCGTTCGCCTGTACCGGCCCGACCCGGTCGGCGCCGTGGTCCAGCGGCTCCTGCTCGTGCGGCCGGTCCCGGCCGACGAGCTCACCCTCGACGTCGAGCGTCGCGTCGACGAGCTCGCCCGTCGCGGCCTGCGGGTGGAGCTCGGCGTGCTCGAGTCGAACGGGTTCACGATCGTCGACGTCCCGCTCGCCGACGGCACCCGGCTCGCCGTGACCGGTCCGCACGACCTGGTCGACCTCCTCGACCTGGTGGTCGACCTGCGGCCCGCCACCGACGACGAGTGGATCGAGCTCGTCACGGCCAGCGTGAACGGCGGCCTGCAACCCGACATGTCGTCGATGCCGGACGTCCGGCAGACGACCATCGGTGGGGGCGGACAGTGGTCGGCCGACGTGACCGGTTCGTGGTTGTCGATCGGCGGTCCGGACGGTGGGACGTGGGAGGCATTCACCCACGGCCAGGGTCCGCAGCTCGTCGAGTACCGCACCTTCGGGGTCGCCTATCTCCGCGCCACCACCACGTTCCCGAACGAGGCGCGTCGCATCGTCGTCACGCAGGAGGCCACCGAACCGCAGGAGGCGAAGCTGGTCGAGATCCCCGGCACCGGCGTGCTCGCCGCCGTGGTCGAGCTCGACGCATCGCTGCCCTACACGGTGCGGTGGAGCGACGCCGACGAGCTGCCGGTGGAGGGTCCGATCGACGCCGCCGCGTCCACCGCGTCGGCCGCGTCCACCGCGTCGGCCGCGTCCACCGCGTCGTTGCCGTGATCGAGTTCCTCCCACCCCGCGACGGCGCCTTCGGCGACCGCGACGCCGCCGACTTCGTCGGCGTCGACGGATTCGACGACGACGACTTCGACGACGAGCCAGATGAGGAGCCGCGCTCGCCCTGGCTCACCGCGCTCGCCGCGCTCGCCGTCGCCGGCCTCCTCGCCGGCGGTGTGATCGCCGCCGCCCCCTGGGACGGCGACGACGCATCGCCCCCGACCACTGCGGTGACCGAGACATCGTCACCGACCGCCACCACTGCGCCGGCCGCACCGGACGCACTCGAGACGGACGATCCGTTGCTGCCGTCGTCGCTGGAACGGCCACCCGGCTGGCTGCCCACCGGCGACGGTGCCGGCTTCGTCGTCGCCGGTGCCACGTCGTCGACCGGCTCCGGATCCGCCGGTGATGCGTTCGCGTTCTGGTCGACCGAGGGAGCCACGCGTACCTCCGGTCGATGGCTCGCGATCGACGAGATCCCGACCGACTACGCCGAACTCCGGCGCGACGCCACGGTGATCGACGTCAGCCGCACCGACGGGACCTGGCCGGCACTTCTCACCAGCTCCGACGACGGCGTGGTCGAGCTCGCCGTCGCCCGCACCGATCCGCTGCTGCCATGGTTCGCGCTGACCGGGTACGGGTGGTCGCTGGGCGAGCTCCTCACCCTCGCCGCCGACGTCGAGGTCGAGCCCGGCTCGATCAGCTACCCGGACGACCTGGTGGCCGATGGCGGACCGCTCAGCGAGCTCGTCGAGACCTACAACGGCACGACCGACTGGGATCCGGGCGCCACGGTCACCGGTCGGGGCCGCGCCTTCACCTGGCTCGGCAGCAACCGCACCGGAGCACAGGCCGCCGTGGTCGTCTCCGCCGTCGCCACCCCGTCGTTGTTCATCGCACAGTTCATGGTCCGCGTCCCCGTCGAGGACACCGCGCTGCGGCGGGCCGAACTCGATGCGATCCACGACCTCGCCCGAGCCGGGCGCCAGGTGTCGTTGTTCCGCGCCGCCCGCGACCCCAGCGCGATCGGTGCCGTCTGGTACGACGGCGGTGGCAACGAGGTGATGGTGGTGTCGAACGGTCGAACGGGTGAACTGCTCGACCTCGTCGCATCACTCGAGCAGGCCTCCCCCGACGAGTGGGCCGCGGCGATGGCCGACGAGGGGACCCCGACCGGCATCGACGATCGGCCAGTACCCGTCGGCGGTTCGATCAACGAAGGCTGGTCGGTCCAGGTCTCGTCGAGCTCGATGTGGATCAGCGCCAGTGACGGCTGGCTGAGCACCCGCTACCCGCCGACCGAGGGACGAGCTGCGACCCGCTACGCCAACACCGAGGCCGCCTACCTCGTGGTCGTCGACGCCACGCGCGGCGGTGCCGACGGGCGCATCGCCTCCGTCGTCGTCGTTCGCCAGGGTGACATCGTCCAGGAGGTCGCACTGGTGGGGCTGGTCGGTGGCACCAGCGCCGCCGCCGTCCGCGTCGATCCCCGCGCCCCGTTCGAGGTCACCTGGCTCGGCGCCGACGGGGTCGAGCTCGGCGGCAGCTGACCGAGACCAGAGCGATTCAGGGCAGCGCGACGCCGAGGTCGCGGGCGAGCGCGATCACGGTCGTGAGCGGCAGGCCGATCACGTTGCTCACGCTGCCCTCCACGCCGGCGATCAGCGCACCACCGGCGCCCTGGATCGCGTACCCGCCCGCCTTGTCGAACGGCTCACCGGTCGCGACGTACCACGCCGCCGTGGCCTCGTCGATCGGCACCACGTCGACCGCGGTGGACACCACCGCCGTGCGGCACTCGTGCCCCACGCGCAACGTCACGCCGGTGTGCACGTGGTGGCGCCGTCCCGACACTGCCGCGAGCATCGACCGTGCCTCGATCGCGTCGGCGGGCTTGCCGAGGATCTGCCCGTCCACGTCGACCGTGGTGTCGGCGGCGATCACCAGTGTCACGTCGGACACCGCGACCGCGGCGGCCTTCTCACGGCTCAGCCGCGCCACGTACTCGACGGGGGGCTCGCCATCGCGCACCGACTCGTCGATGTCGGCCGGTCGCACCTCGAACCGCAGCCCCAACTGCTCGAGCAGCTCGCGGCGCCGGGGCGACCCGGACGCGAGCACGATCGGCGGGGAGACGTGCCCGGCCGCGGTCCCGGCCGGCTCAGCCACCGCTCAGCGCCATCACCTCACCGTCGTCGGGCACGGTGAGGTCGTCGAGATGGTCGAGGTAGCCGTCGGGCAACGCCACCCGGATCGGGCCGTTGGTGTGGCCGCGCCGGATGCGCTCGCCGCCCTCGACGATCAGCGTGGCCGGGTCGGTCTCGGCGATCAGGTCGTCGAGCTCGGCGAGGGTGCTCACCATCCCGAAGCGGCGACGCAGCTCGCCGCCGACCGGGTAACCGGTGAGGTACCAGGCGGCGTGCTTGCGGAAGTCGCGCATCGCGACGTTCTCGCCGAGGTGCTCGCACAGCAGACCCGCGTGGCGGCGCATCACCGTGCACGCCTCGCCCAACGCGGGCGACGGCGGCACCGGCCGGCCGTTCAGCGCCTCGACGAGGTCGCGGAACAGCCACGGGCGACCGAGGCAACCGCGGCCGATCACCACGCCGTCGCAGCCGGTGCGGCGCATCATCTCCACGGCGTCGGACGCCTCCCAGATGTCGCCGTTGCCGAGCACGGGGATCTCGGGCACCGCGGCCTTGAGCTCACCGATCGCATCCCAGTCGGCGGTGCCGGCGTAGTGCTGCTCGGCGGTGCGGGCGTGCAACGCGATCGCGGCCACGCCCTCCTCGGCGGCGATGCGGCCGGTGCTGACGTGGGTGAGCAGCGAGTCGTACAGGCCCTTGCGGAACTTGGCCGTGACCGGCACGCCGTACGGCGACGCGGCCGACACGGCCGAGCGCAGGATGGCGCGAAGCAGGTTGGGCTTGGCCGGCACCGCCGCGCCACCGCCCTTGCGCGTCACCTTGGCCGCCGGGCAGCCGAAGTTCATGTCGACGTGGTCGACGCGGCCGGCGGCGCAGATCTTCCGGATCGCCTCACCGATCATCACGGGGTCGCTGCCGTACACCTGCAGGCTGCGCGGCTGCTCGTCGGCGGTGAAGGTCATCATCCGCTCGGTCTTCGCGTTGCCGTGCACGACCGCGGTGGCCATCACCATCTCGTTGACGTACACGAGGCCCGGCGCGAACTCCCGGCACATGGTGCGGAACGGCGCGTTCGTGACGCCCGCCATGGGCGCCAGCACCACCGGCGCCGCCGGCGTGAACGATCCGATCCTCAGCTCGGCCATCCGGCTCAGGGTACCGACCGAACCCGCGATCGTCAGGTGAGGCCGGGGATGCGCAGGTTCGGGAAGGCGCCGCAGTCGAGCGGCGTGGGGCCGTCGGAGCGCAGCCGGTGCCACCCGGCCGCGGCGATCATCGCCGCGTTGTCGGTGCACATCTCGCGGCTCGGCAGGAACGCGTGGATGCCGTCGGCCTCGCACGCGTCGAGGAACTGCTCGCGCAGCAGCGAGTTGGCCGCGACCCCACCGGCGAGCACCAGGCCCTTGGCGCCCACCTGCTGCGCGGCACGCCGCGACTTCTGCACGAGCACGTCCACCACGGCCGCCTGGAAGGAGGCGGCCACGTCCTCCGACGACACGTCGGGGTGCTTGCGGACGTGGTTCATCACCGCGGTCTTGAGCCCGCTGAAGCTGACGTCGAGGCCGTCGTGGAGCATCGCCCGCGGGAACGGGATCGCCTCGGGGTTGCCGCGCGCGGCCTCGCGGTCGATCGCCGGCCCACCGGGATAGCCGAGGCCCAGGAACCGCGCGACCTTGTCGAACGCCTCGCCCGCGGCGTCGTCGATCGTGCGGCCGAGCAGCCGGTACCGGCCGTGGTCCTGCATCTCGATGAGCATCGTGTGCCCACCGGACACGAGCAGCACGACGAGCGGGAACTCGAGCGTCGGATCCTCCAGGAAGGCGGCGTACAGGTGCGCCTCGTGGTGGTGCACACCCACGAACGGCACGTCCCACGCGAGCGCCAGCGACTTGGCCGCCGACACGCCGACGAGCAGCGCTCCGATCAGGCCCGGACCGATCGTGCAGGCGATCGCGTCGATGCGACGATCGGGCACCCCGGCCTCGACGATCGCCCGCGCCACCACCGGGTTCAGCACGTCGAGGTGGGCACGGCTCGCGATCTCGGGCACCACGCCGCCGTACTGGGCGTGGAGATCCACCTGCGTGCTCACCACGCTGGAGGCGACGTCGTAGCCGCCGAGCACCAGCGCCGCGGCGGTCTCGTCACAGCTCGTCTCGATGCCGAGCACGAGGGTGTGCTCGTCGACCGGACCGGCCGGCGCGCCCGACGGACGCAGCAGCCGCGGTGCGCCACCGGTCGGCGCGGCGGACGCGGACCCGGTCATCGGGCGGCCTCGGGGCAGAGCTCGGCGAGACGTGCGCGGTAGGGCGCCTCGGCGATGTCGTGGCACCACATGACGATCGCGTCCTCCACGTTCTCGTAGTACTTCTGCCGGATGCCGACGGGCGCGAAGCCGAACTCGCGGTACAGCGCCTGGGCACCGGTGTTGCTGGCGCGCACCTCGAGCGTGAGCGCCTGGCAGTCGCGCCGGATCGCCTCCCACGCGAGCTCGGCGAGCAGCCGCGTGGCCACGCCCGTGCGGCGCTGGTGGGGGGCGGCGGCGATGTTGGTGACGTGGGCGTCACCGACCACGAACATCGCCCCGGCATAGCCGACGAGCCGGGTGTCGCGACGGGCGACGAGGTAGTGGCGTTCACCGCGGCGGGACAGTTCGATCTCGCTCTGGAACACGTTCGGCGTCCACGGCTTCGGGTACGACACCTGCTCGATCTCCATGATCGCCGGCACGTCGCGACGACGCATCGGCTCGATCACGATGCCGGCGTCCTCGCCGGGTCGGCGCAGCAGGCGCGACAGCACGCTCATCGCTCGATCGGCCCCGTCTGGTCGGTGCGGCCCTGTTCGCGGGTGCTCCAGTTGATCTGGGCGTCGGGCAGGCGCAGGTACAGCGGCTGGATCTCCCACGGGTTCACCCAGTCCTCGCGCAGCGCGCGGGCGTGCGCGAGCTGCACGAGCGGTGCGGCCGACGGTCGCGACAGGAACTGCTCGGCGAACTCGCAGCGCAGGTCGGCGCGGATCTCGTCGCGGTAGCGCAGCGCGCCGTCGCCCACGCACAGGGTGTCGTCGCCGCGCGCCATGATGTCGCCGATCAGGTCGTCGACGGTGCCGCAGCGCGGTTCGAGGACGCGCTGCACCCCACCGGGCACCGGCTTGTAGAACGCGTAGAACAGCTCGCCCTTGCGGGCGTCGACGACGGCGGCGATGGTGCGGTCGCTGAAGCGCAGCGGGAACGCGAGCAGGTCGAGCGAGCTCATGCCGATCATCGGCACCCGCAGCGCCTGCGCCAGCGCCTTGGCGGCCGCGAGCCCCACGCGCATGCCGGTGAACAGCCCGGGGCCGACGTCGACCGCGACCAGACCGATCTCGGCGATGTCGATGTCGGCCTGCGCGCACACGAACTGGATGGCGGGCGTGAGCGTCTCCGCGTGCCGCCGGCCGCGGCACACCTCGAACATGCCGAGCACCCCCTCGTGGCCGCCGATGGCGACGCTCACCTGCTCGGTGGCGGTCTCGATGCCCAGGATCAGCACGCGAACGGCTCCAGCGCGGTGCGCAGACGATCCCAGCGCGTGGCCCACGAACGCCCGACCGCCGACACGGAGATCGTGCGCGTGGGCTCGGCCGCGTCGTCGGGATCGTCGTCGGGATCGTCGTCGGGATCGTCGTCGGGATCGTCGTCGGGATCGTCGTCCGGATGGTCGTCCGAGAGGTCGAGGTCGAGGCGCACCAGCAGGTGGTCACCCAGCGACGCCCCCACGACGTCGCCCCACTCCACCAGCACGATGCCGTCGGACTCGGCGAGCTCGGCGAGCGCGAGATCCGCGACCTCGTGCTGCGTGCTCAGCCGGTACACGTCGGCGTGGTGCAGCGTGAGCTTGCCGGTCGGTCCGATCGGGTGGCTGTGCACCAGGTTGTAGGTGGGCGAGGTCATGTGGTCGGTCACCCCGATCGCGGCGCCGAAGCCCTGGGCGAAGGCGGTCTTGCCGGCGCCCATCTCGCCGGCGAGCAGCACGACGTCACCCGGGCGGGCCAGACCGGCGATCGCCGCGGCGATGCGGCGGGTCGTGTCCGGTGAATCGGAGCGCAGGGACACCATCACCGACGTCGAGTCTACGAGGCCGCGGCCCCGACCCGCCGGTGCGTCAGCCCACCGGACCGCCGACGTGGTGGCGCGCGACGCGGCGCGAGATGCCGCAGACGATCTCGTAGCCGATCGTGCCGAGCCGCTCGGCCCACTCCTCGGCACGCACCGGTGCGGTCGGCTCCGTCGCCACGTCGCCGGCCGAGCCGCCTCCCAGCAGCACCACCGGGTCACCCACGGCGACGTCGGCATCGGGTCCGACGTCGACCATCAGCTGGTCCATCGTGACCACCCCGACGATCGGGCACCGGCGACCACCGACGATCACCTCGCCGCGGGTCTCGAACAGCCGCCGGGGCACACCGTCGGCGTACCCGATCGGCACGGTGGCGACCACCGTGTCGTGCGCGAACGCGTGACGCAGCCCGTAGCTGATCCGGTCGCCGGCGGCCACCCGCTTCACGAACGACACACGGGCGTGCAGCGTCAGCGCCGGTCGCAGCTCGGCGCACAGGTGCGACACCCCCGGACCCGGCTCGATGCCGTACAGCGCGACGCCGGCGCGCACGAGGTGGTGACGCGCCCGCGGGTGCGCGAGCGCACCGGCGGAGTTCGCCGCGTGCACACGACCCGGGTCGATCCCGGCGGCACGCAGGTCGTCGAGCACCGCGTCGAAGCGGTCGAGCTGCTCGGCGGTGACGGGATGGGCGATCTCGTCGGCGACGGCGAGGTGCGTGAACACGCCGTCGAGGCGCACCGACGGCCGCCGTTCGATCTCGCGCACGAGGGTGAGCACCTCGTCGGGCCGGCAGCCCATGCGGCGCATGCCGGTGTCCACCTTGAGCTGCACCGGGTGGTCGTGGGCACCGGCGGCGGCGAGCGCGTCGATGCCGGCGAGGCTCGCGACGGTGGTGATCACACCGTGGCGCACCGCATCGACCAGCGTGTCCGGCGGCTGCTCGCTCAGCACCAGCACCGGCGCCTCGATGCCCGCCGCCCGCAGCTCGACCGCCTCCTGCACCAGCGCGACGCACAGCCCGCTCGCTCCGGCGGCCAGCACCGTGCGGGCCACCGGCACGGCGCCGTGGCCGTACGCGTCGGCCTTCACCACCGCCCACACCTCGGCGGGCGCGGCGGTGCGACGGATCACACCGACGTTGTGGGCGACGGCGTCGAGGTCGATCTCCGCCCACGCCCACCGGCCGGATCCGGCATTGCGCAGGCTCGTGGCGTCGGCGGTCACGGCGCGCCGCGCAGCTCGGCGAGCACGCGCGGGATGAGGTCGGGCAGATCGCCCGCCACGAGACCGTCGGCCGGGCCGTGCATCGCCGCACGACCGTGGATCCAGGCGCCCATCGCGGCCGCCTCGAACGGATCGAGCCGCATCGCGAGGAGTGCGCCGATCACCCCCGCCAGCACGTCGCCCGTCCCGGCCGTCGCGAGACGTGCGTCGCCGGCGCGCACCACCAGCACCTCACCGTCGGGCGCGGCGACCACGGTGGTCGGTCCCTTCAGCAGCACCACGGTGTGGGTGTCGGTGGCGAGCCGGCGGACCGCCGCGATCCGGTCGGCGCCGGGCCGCGCCCCGGTGAGGAGCTGGTACTCACCGTCGTGCGGCGTGAGCACCGTCGGCGCCTCCCGCTCCCGCAGCAGCGCCGCCGCACCGCTCGCGTTCCAGGCGAGCGCGAAGAGTCCGTCGCCGTCGACGACGATCGGCAGCGGTGTGCGGATCGCGACCTCGCGGGTGTTGGCGGCGACGTCGTCGAGGCGCCCGAGCCCCGGCCCGATCACGACGGCGTGGAACCGGTCGAACGAACGCAGCGCCTCGGCCGCCCACGCGGTCGCCGGGAGCGGCCGGTGCACCGCCTCGAGCGGCATCGACCCGGCGGCGTCCGCCCCCGGTGTGGACCACTGCACCATGCCGGCACCGGCACGCTGCGCTGCCGCCACGGCGAGGACCGCCGCACCCGGCATGGTGCGACTGCCGGCGATCACGCGCACGGCCGCGTGCCACTTGTGCGCGTCGGGTGTGCGGGCGGGCAACCAGTCGGCCACGTCGGCGCTCTGCAGCAGGTGCGTGTGGACGTCGCCGGGGTCGAGGCCGACGTCGACGAGCTCGAGCTCGCCGGCGAGCTCGCGTCCCTCGCCGAACAGCAACCCCGGCTTGAGCGCGACGAACGTCACGGTGCGGTCGGCGGCGAGCACGGCGTTGCCGGGTGCCACGCCTCCGGTGAGACCGTCGACGCCGCTCGGCACGTCGACGGCCAGCACTGCGGCGGCGCCGACGTCGGGGGCCCGCCAGGTGCCGCGGAAGCCGGTGCCGTAGGCCGCGTCGATCACGAGGTCCGCGGGCGGCAGCACGGGCGGGCACGCAGCGGCGTCGAACACCCGCACCCGCACACCGCGGTCGGCGAGCAGCCGGGCGGCCACGCGCCCGTCGTTGCCGTTGTTGCCGGGGCCGACGATCACGTGGGCGGTGCGACCGTAGGTGCCGCCGAGCAACCGCACGGCCGCTCGGGCGACGGCGGCACCGGCCCGCTCGATCAGCAGGTCGATCCGGTCGGCGGCGGCGGCGTCGACGGCACGCATCTCGGCCGGCGTCACGATCGGCAGCATGCGCCGCAGGCTACTGCGGGCACCCGCGCTCATCGGGGCGTCACGAACTCCGGCCCCACTCCCAGGACTCCCAGGACTCCCAGGACTCCCACGACTCCCACGACTCGACAGGACTCGACAGGACTCGCTCGCCGGTCGCGGGTGCGCCGCCGGCGCTCAGACCGCGCGACTCGCCACGACGTACGCGATCGCGACGAGGTCGGTGTGGGTGAGGCTCAGGTCCCAGCGGCCGACACCGGCCTCGTCGGCGAGCGTCAGCGCCGCGCCCGTGACGACGAGCGACGGCGCACCCGACGCGGCTCGGGTCACCCACACGTCGTGGAACCCGAACGCGCCGAGGCCGACCCCGAGCGCCTTCATCACGGCCTCCCGGGCGGCGAACCGCACCGCGAGCGACGGCACCGGGTCGGCCTGCGGGGCCACGTACGCGAGTTCCTCGGCGGTGAACAGCCGCTCGCGCATCGACGGGGTGCGCGTGAGCGAGCGACGGAACCGCTCGACGTCGACCGCGTCCACACCGATGCCGACGATCGGACCGGCGGACGCGGCGCCGCCCCCCGCTGCGACCGCGTTCACGACCGCCAGTGGTCGGCGGTCTCGGAGATCGGCAGGATCAGCAGATCGGCGACGGACAGGTCCGCGAGGCGATCGTCGCGGAAGGTGCCCTCGGTCTCGGACACCCAGTCGACCAGGCGGTCGTAGCGACGGTCGTAGCCCTGCAGCACCCCGCGCATCACGGCGGCCGGCAGCCGGTCGTGGAACCGCACGTGCAGGAGCGTGATGCCGGTGCAGGTGCCCGCCTTGACCTCGGGCACGAACACGACGGTGCGGCCGTCGGAGCGGCCCCGGGCGACGAGCACCTCACGGTCGCTCGCCACGCGACGCTTGGTGCCGACGAGCTGCGCGTTGCGCTCCACCCGGCTCGGCACGTCGCGCGACAGGCCGCCGCGGTCGACGATCGAGATGGTGGCGTCCGACGCCGGATCACCCTCGATGCGGTAGCGGGTGAACCCGACCACGGCATCGACCGCCGGGTCGAGATCGGCGAGCACCTTGAGCGTGCGGTAGCTGAGCCGGTCGCGCCCCGCCCCGGCGGTGAGCACCTCCTGCACCAACCGGCGGTCGAGGACGCCCTCGTCGTTGCGGCTGATGCCGACCGTCACGGTCTTGGCCTGGTGCTTGATCGCGTCGATCGGACGGGTGAGCTCCTCGATCGCGCGGGTGAGCGCGGCCGTGAGGTCGTCGAGCAGCAGGCCGGGTGTCGCGACGGTGGCGGTGGCCCGCTGGTACGCCTCGAGCGGGTTCTCACCGGTGAGGTCGTGCAGCAGCGACACGAGCCGCACCGCGGTCGAGGCCTCGAGGTGGCCGTCGTACAGGCCGGTTCGCAGGCCGTCGAGGAACCGGCCGCTGTGCACCGGTACGCCCTGGCACACGCGGGTGAGGATCTCGTCGCCGGTGCCGCCGAGCGACAGCGAGTGCTCGATGACCTCGCGGGCCTCGCGCAGCGGACGGGCCGATGCGTCGATCGCGAGCGCGGCCTCGTAGCCGAACAGGTGGCCCACCATCGCCGAGAGCACGAATGCGAGCGCCGAGTCGACCGCCGGCACCGACAGCACCGCGGACGCCGCGCCGAAGCGCTCGTCGGCCTCGGTGGCCACCACGATCGGCGTCGCCTTGTGCGCCTTGTAGATCGCGACCTCCTTGGCCACGTCGTCGGCCGTGCCACCGACGAGGCCGGCGGCGCACACCAGGATGAGCGGCTCGCTCGACAGGTCGATGTGCTTCTTGTCCTCGGTGACGTCGCAGGCGATCGACTTGTAGCAGAGCTCGCTGAGCTTGATCCGGACCTCCTCGGCGGCGACCACGTTGGGGCCGTTGCCGACGATCGCCCAGTACCGCTTGGCCGGGGCGAAGCGACGTGCCGCCTCGCCGATCTCCTCGCGGCGGGCGATCACCTCGGTCATCGACGCCGGCAGCTCGCGGAGCGACGAGAGCAGATCGTGGCGGCGGCGATCCGACCCCAGACCGGCGGCCTCGCTGATCGCACAGGCCAGCAGCACCCCGGCCGCCACCTGCGCGTAGAACGCCTTGGTCGAGGCGACGCTCATCTCCACGTCGCGGCCGTCGCTCGTGTACATCACGCCGTGGGCCTTGTCGGTGAGGTCGCTGTTGCGACGGTTCACGATCGCGAGCACCGACGCACCGCGCCCACGGGCCAGATCGACCGTGCGGTTCGTGTCGGTGGTGGTGCCGCTCTGGCTGACGGCGACGATCAGCGTGTCGCTCATGTCGAGGCGAAGCCCGAAGCCACTCAGCTCGGTCGCGGTGATCGGGTCGATGTCGAGACGGCCCTCGCAGAGGGTGTCGAGCACGGCGGCCATGCTGCGACCGGCGACGGCGGCGGTTCCCTGGCCGATCACGCGGACCTTGGAGATCTCGCCGTTGGCGAGCCGCGCCGCGATCTCCGGCGGCAGCGCACGGTCGCCGACCACCGAGCGCAGCACCCCGTTCTGCTCGGAGATCTTGCCGCGCAGGGTCTTGCGGAAGCTGTTCGGCGCCTCCTGGATCTCCTTCAGCAGGAAGTGCGGCGCCTCCCCACGGTCGATGTCGCGCGTGGTGACCTGCGCGGTCGCGACCTCGTCGGTGTCGATCGGCAGCTCGGCGCCGTCGTACGCGAGGCGGCGCACCCCGGCGAGCTCGCCGGCGTGGCGGCCGTCGAGCACGAACACCTGACCGCGACTCCCTGCGGGCGACGGCGTCTCACCGTCGACCCGCAGGTACCGGTCGGTCTCCTCCACCACGCCGTAGGGCTCGCTGGCGACCACGTAGAGGTCCTCGGCGAGACCGACGTACAGGGCTTGGCCGCTGCCGCGCAGCGCCAGGAAGATCTGGTCGGGCGCGTCCGCGCTGGCGGCAGCGATCGCCACGCTGCCCTCGAACCCCGAGACGGTGCGACGGAACGCCTCGGCGAGGTTGCCGCCGGTGTCGGCGGCCATCCGCGACATCACCGCCGGGATCACCTTGGCATCGGTCGTGATCGGCCCGGGGATGCGCAGCCCGTGCTGCACCTTGATGTCGGCGTGGTTGTCGACGTCGCCGTTGAGGGCGGCCACGACGTACGGGCGCAGCTCGCCCGCCGTCATCTCCGACTCCTCGCTGTTGAGCGGATGGCAGTTCGGCTCGCTGATGATGCCGACGCTGGCCCAGCGCGTGTGCCCGAGGACGGTGAGGCGCGCCGAGGGCCGCGACAGCGCGAGGCGCAGCAGGTCGTCGGCCGCGATCGCCTGTCGGAGCACCCGGGTGTTGTCGCCGAGCTCGCCGATCTCGGCGGCGGCCTTGTAGACGAAGCTGAGGCACTGCTCGACGAGGCGCACCGAACCGCTCTGGAACAGCGGGTCGGTGGTGCGCTGGGCGAGCAGCGAGGCCACCGCCGGATCGTCGGCGGTGAGGCCGTGGTCCCAGACGAACAGGTGCAGACCGGCCGAGTCGCGGCCGCGCACCTCGAGCCGGTCGATCGCGGAGAGGGCCTGCTGCACCGCGAGATAGCCGGCGAGTGCCGGGCGACCGGCGTCCCGGCCGGCGAGCGCATCGACCTCGCGGGCGGTGCGAAGGCGGTCCTGGCGGATCGACCACACGGCGTCGCGGAGCGCGATGAGGTCGGCGTTCTCCTGCTCGATGCGGTCGGGCGAGAGCTCGACGGCACCCTCGATCCAGCGCTCGCGCTCGACCGCACGGGCATCGAGCTGGTCGAGCCGGGACGTGATCGAGGCGACGAGCTCGTGACGGCCGACGAGCGCGCACACCCCCGGCACCCCGTGGAGCTGCTGATCGCACTCGGCGACCAGGCGGGCGGCCCCACCCAGACCGTCGGCGGCGAGGGCGGCATCGAGGCGCTCCACCAGCCAGGCGGCCTCCGGCACCGCCCGGGTCGAGGGCCGGCTCAGGATCGCGATGATGCCGCACATGGCCGCCCAGGCTACCGACGCCCACCCCGGCGGGTCCGTCAGCTGACCCGGAACGGGCCGGACGACCCACGGGCCCCGATCGGCTGCGGACGAGGCCGGACCGGGGCCGGAGGAGGATCAGCCCGGGCCGAACCGGCTGCGGACCACGTCGGCGAGCCGGCCCGCGACCGCGTCGGCGAGGTCGTTCGTCGCGGCCTCCACCATCACCCGCACCAGCGGCTCGGTACCGCTCGCGCGCACCAGCACCCGGCCCTCACCCCTGAGCGAGGTCTCGGCCTCGGCGATCTCGGCGGCGAGCTCGTCGGCCACGTGGGGGTGCCGATCGGCCACGCGCACGTTCACCAGCACCTGCGGGTAGCTGGTCATCACCTCGCCCGCGAGGTCGGCGAGCGGGCGGCGCTGCTCGACCACGTGCTCGGCCAGGCGGAGCCCCGCCAGCAGGCCGTCGCCCGTGGTGGCGAGCCGCCGGTAGATGATGTGACCGCTCTGCTCGCCGCCGACGGCGTAGCCGCCAGCGTCGAGCGCCTCGAGCACGTAGCGGTCGCCGACGGCGGTCTCGATCACCCGGATGCCGTGGTGCTCCATCGCCCGCCGGAAGCCGAGGTTGGTCATCACCGTCACCACGACCGTGTCGTCCACGAGTTGCCCCTCGGCGCGCAGTTGCAGGGCGGCGAGGGCGATGAGCCGGTCGCCGTCGACGATGTTGCCGAGATGGTCGACCGCGATCACCCGGTCACCGTCGCCGTCGAAGGCCAGGCCGAGCGCCGCACCCTCGGCCACCACGGCCGCGGCGAGCGACGCCGGCGACGTGGCGCCGCAGCGGTCGTTGATGTTGCGGCCGTCGGGCGAGGCGTGGATCACGACGACCTCGGCACCGAGGCGCTCGAACGCCGCCGGTGCGACCGCGCTCATCGCACCGTTCGCGCAGTCGAGCACGAGCTTCAGCCCGGGCATCGGTGAGAGCGACGCGACGACGTGGTCGACGTAGTCGTCCGCGGCGGTACCGGTGGTGACGTCGTACTGTGCGGGCACCGCCACCTCGGCGCCGAGTGCGGCCTCGATCGCGCGCTCGACATCGTCGGACAGCTTGGTGCCGCCCGCGGCGAAGATCTTCACACCGTTGTCGTGCCACGGATTGTGCGACGCGGTGACCATCGCACCCGGCACACCGAGTCGTTGCGACCAGTAGGCGAGCGCCGGCGTCGGCAGCACGCCGAGGTCGACCGCGCCGTCACCGAGGCCTGCGATCAGCGCTCCGACCAGTTGCGGACCCGACTCACGGGTGTCGCGGGCAACGACCCACCGACCGTCGCCGAGCACCGATGCCGCGGCACGGCCCAGCGAGCCGACGTAGGTGGTGGTGAGCTCGGTGAGCGCGTGGCCGCGGACACCGTCGGTGCCGAAACGCAGCACGCCCGACACGCTCGCGTGGCCTCTGACGTGACCGGGGTCGACGTGACCGGGGTCGGTCAGCGCTTGGTGTACTGCTTGGCCTTGCGGGCCTTGACGAGGCCGTACTTCTTGCTCTCCTTCTTGCGCGGGTCACGCGTGAGGAGGCCGGCCTTCTTGAGCGCGGGGCGCATCTCGGGGTCGAGCTCGGCGAGCGCACGGGCGATGGCCATGCGCATCGCGCCGGCCTGGCCGCTCACGCCACCACCGTGGATGGTGGCGTCGATGTCGTAGCTCTCCTCGGTGTTGGTCACCCGCAGCGCCTCGGTGACGATCATGCGCTGCACCGCGGTCGGGAAGTAGTCGTCGAACGGCCGGCCGTTCATCGTGTGCACACCCGTGCCGGGCCGCAGACGGGCGCGGGCGACGGCCTCCTTGCGGCGGCCGGTGGTCTGGGTGAGGGGCTTCGTGGCCATGGTGATGACGCTTTCCGGCTGGGTCAGCGGGCCTTCGCCGCTGGGATGTCGAGGACGGTCGGGTGCTGCGCGGCGTGCGGGTGGTTCGGGCCGGCGTACACCTTGAGCTTCTTGATCTGCTGACGGCCGAGCGGGCCGTGGGGCAGCATGCCGCGCACGCTGAGGCGGATGGCGTCGGCGGGCTTGCGGTCGAGGAGGTTCTGGTAGGTCTCGCTCTTCAGACCACCGGGGTAGCCCGAGTACCGGTACACCATCTCCTTGCCGGACTTGCCCTTCGTCATCACGATCTTGTCGGCGTTGACGATGACCACGTGGTCGCCCGTGTCGATGTGGGGCGCGAAGATCGGCTTGTGCTTGCCGCGCAGCACGCGGGCGACCTCGGTGCAGAGACGGCCGAGGACCATGCCCTCGGCGTCGATCACGTGCCAGGCGCGCTCGATCTCACTGGCTTTCGGGCTGTACGTACGCATCTTCGAATCCTTCGACAGCAGACTCCGCCGGGCGCAGGTCGCCGGGGAACCGTGAAATGATACGGGCGCGTCGGCGAAAGCGGCAAACGACCGCCCGCCGATTTTCCCGGCGGGTGACCCGCCTCGGCGGCCCGGTGGGGTGTCCGACCTGCCCCCGACGTGCGTCAGACCGTGGCGTGGTGGTGGATCAGGTCGTCCAGCCAGGCGTCGACGCGCTCGGCCAGGGCGTCGGTCGAGTACCGCTCGTCCACCCGCTGGCGGCACATCACCCGGTCGATCTCGTCGAGGCGGCCGACCGCCTCGGCCATCGCCACGACGTCGTCGGGCTCGACGAGGAACCCGGTCTCGCCGTCGATGACGATCTCCGACGGACCACCGCGGCGGTACGCCACGACGGGCACCCCGCAGGCCATCGCCTCGATCGCGACGTTGCCGAAGGCCTCCACCCACTTGGGCGTCATCAACAGCCCGGCGCACCCGCCGATCGCCGCCTGCAGGTCGTCGGTGGCCAGGAAGCCCTCGTGGGTGACGACGGCACGCGGGTGCGCCGCAGCGGCGGCGGCCCAGCACGCCTCGTCCTGCATCAGCCCCCACGCCTTCACGGGCAACCCGGTGGCCTCGGCGACGGCGAAGACGTCCTCGATCCCCTTCTCCGGCGAGATCCGGCCGATGAAGCCGAGGTGTCGGGGCTCGTCGGGTGCGAGGTGGACGTCGTAGCGCTCGACGGCGATGCCGTTGCCGAGCACGCGCAACCGGTCGGCGATCCCGGGGAACGTCTCGGCCTGCGCTCGGCTGTGCACGGCGGCCGACCCGGGTCGGACGCGCACCAGATCCGTGAGCGCGGCGTCCATCGCGTCGTTCAGCGAGCCCATCGAGATCAGGTGGCCGACGGGCACGGCGAGGAACGGGGTGAGGTAGAGGGGCAACCAGTCGTAGGCGAGGTTGAGCACGACGTCGTGGTCGTGCTGGTGGGCGCGCACCCAGTCCCACATCGCGCCGATCACGGGCGACGGCGGCAGCTCGACGGGGGTGCCGCGGGTCGCGTGCTGGCTGCTCATCTGCCAGTTGCCGGGGATCTGGTGCACACGCGCACCCACGTGGAGCGACCCCTCGGGCGCCACCACCTCCACGTGGTGACCCTGCTCGGCGAGGCCGAGCACGAGGCCGTGCAGCGTGAGTTCGACACCACCGCCGATCCCGCTCCCGAGCGGGCCGACGGGGGTCGAGCAGATCAGGATCCGCTTCGCAGGGCTGCGCTTCGTGCCCATGTCGGGCCTCCCATCGGTGCGATGCGACCCACTCGCGTGCGTCGCCGCCGGCGTGCGCCGGCTCGGTCGTGCCCTCCCGGTCGCGAGTCTGCCCCCGTCGGGTCGGGTTGTCGCCCCCGACCGGCCGGTTCCTGCGTGGCGGTCTGCCACTTCGGTCACACGTCCGCGACACCGGAATCACCGCTCCGGCGACCGGACTCGCCGGTCGCGACTCCGTCCTCGGCCGCCGGGTTCGCGTCGCGCCCCGTGGCGGAGCCCTCACGGGGTACGGTCGACCCATGACCGATCCGCCGCCGCCCTCGGGCCCCTGGAACCCGCCAGCGTCCGGCCCGACCCCACCGGGGCCCGTCCCGCCCGGCGTGGTGCCACCACGCGTCCCGGCAGCTCCCCCGACCCTTCCCCCGACCGCCCCTCCTCCGGTGGCTCCCCCGCCGCCGCCCGGCTCCCCCATCCCCGGCGCCGCCTCGGCGGACCCCCCGACCGTGGTGATGCCACGACCGCCGGTCGCCACGGGCGGACCCGCGGCGGGCGGACCCGAACGCCGCTCACGCGTCCCCGCGGTCGTCGGCGCCCTCGTGGCGATCGCCGTCGGTGCCGGGGCCGTGCTGTGGCTCACGCGAGGCGGCGACGACGCGGGGGACGCGGGCGAGACCGAGCGGACGGAGCAGACCGAGCAGACGGAGCGGACGGAGCAGACCGAGGAGACCGACGGCGGCGACGGCACCGCTCCTGGGGGAACGGACGCTGCGCCGACGACGGCCGCGGACACCGCCGGGACGGTGGCCGACACGACGCCGGCCACCACCACCCCGCTCGTGCTGCCCACCACCGTGGCCCCGCCGACCACCGACGCGTCCCTGGCGGTCGTCGACATCCCGCCGGGCGCCACGATCCACAGCGATCCGTCCGGATGGACGATCGCCCTCGATCCGGCCTGGACGGTGTCGCCCGACGCGACCGCCTGGTTCACCGGCACCGGCACCCCCGACTTCCAGGACAACGTCAGCGTCGCCGTGGAGGTGCTCGCTCAGGCGGTCACGCTCGACGAGTACCTGGTCGCGGCGATCGGCCAGATCCAGACGCAGGCGGCGGACTTCCAATTCGTCGACCAGCGCCGCGTGGTCGGTGCCGACGGCGTGGAGGTCGAGATCATCGGGTGGTCCGGCACCTTCACCGGCCTGCCGACGCTGGCATTCGTCCAGGCCGTCACCGTCACCCCGACCAACGCCTACATCGCGACGTTCACCTCGTTGCCCGACCGGATGCCTGCGCTCGCGCCGACGATCGGCCCGTACCTCACCACCATCCGCGGCACCTGACGCCGGTGCCGGCGCCGGCCGCCGATCAGCGGGCGTCGCCGTAGCCGACCTCCCACAGGGTCAGTCCGTGCGGTGGCGCGACGCGGCCGGCGACCTGTCGCGATCGGGCCAGCAGGATGCCCCGGATCTGTCCGGCGTGCAGCGCACCGCTGCCGACGTCGACCATCGTGCCCACGATCGAGCGGACCATCTGGTGGCAGAACGCGTTCGCCCGGATCTCGAAGCGCAGCAGCGACCCGTAGTCGGACTCGACCCGGGACCACTGCGCCAGGAGCACCCGTCGTCGCAGCGACGGCGCCTCCTGGTCGGCGCGCACCTTCGGGAGCCGGCAGAACGAGGCGAAGTCGTGTTCGCCGATGAACGGGTCGCACGCCAGCTGCATCGCCCACAGGTCGAGGCGGGCGGGGACGTGCCACGTCGTCGCGGCGAGCGCCGGCACCGGCACGGGTGCGGCCAGGACGTGGTAGCGGTAGTGACGCCACTGCGCGCTGAACCGCGCGCTGAACGCCGGGTCGACGCACCAGGCCACCTCGCGCACCACGATCGCTGGTCCGCACAACCGGTTCAGCCGGTGCGCCAAGCGGTCGAGGTCGGTGTCCGCCGGGAGGTCGACGCTCACCACCTGACCCCAGGCGTGCACGCCGGCATCGGTGCGACCGGCACCCACCGGCGCCACTGCGATCCGGGTGACCCGCTCGAGCGCCTCGCGGAGCACACCCATCACGGTCGGCTGCGCGTCGGCCTCGGCGAAGCCGTGGAAGCCGCTCCCGTCGTAGGCGACGAGCAGGCGGGCCCGGCGCGTGGCCGCGCCGACCCCCACCGGCACGTCGACCGGCACGTCGACCGGTACATCGACCGGCACGTCGACCGGCACGTCGACCGGCACGTCGACCGGCACGGTCGGCGCCTCGACCGGTCCGGTCGGCGCCCCACCGTCGGGGAACGGCAGCTCGGGCGTGCTCATCCGCAGCCACCTCCCGTCC
>WLDE01000399.1 GCA_009704985.1 Actinomycetota bacterium
GGCCGACCGAAGGCCTGAACCTCCTCGTGAAGGACGTCAAGCGCTGCGGGCGCGGGTTCGAGAACTTCGAGCACTACCGGCTCCGCGTGCTCCTCCGCGCCGGCAAACCAACCTGGCCGAACCGGCCTACCCCACCCATCCTCAGAACCCCACGTCCCCACGCTCACGCGTAGAGCCACTTGAGCGCTCCGAAGAACCGTTCGATCACACCGTTCGTCCAGGGTGATTTGCGGCGGGTGCGGATGTGTCGGATGTGCTTGCGGGACGCGACCCACGCAGCGAAGCCGGCGCTCTTGAAGCACGGCCCGTCGTCGGTGACGATCGTGAGCTTGCCGATCTCGCCGGTCTCGCGGTCGGTGAGCTCGTCGACCCAGGAGATGCCGAGCAGCGCCTCGACCTCGGCGAGCGCAGCGTCGAAGAACGCGATCGCTTCCTTGGTCGTCTTCGTCAGCGTGACCGTGCACGCAAGGTTGACCTTCGCGACGTAGTCGACGACGCCGCCGAGGTTCCAGGTGCCCGCGCCGAGCGTCTCGAACTCGCTGAAGTCGGCCTGCCACAGCCGGTTCCGGCGGGTGGGTGGATCGATGAACGCCTCGCGGCGTGCGCCGGCGAGCTGGCGGACCTCGGCGGTGTGACCGACCGGCAGGCACAGACCGTTGCGTTTCAACGCTCGATACATCGTCGAGTCGCCCACCGGACCGGCCGGCACGTCATCGATGCCGACCCGTTTCAGCTCGGCGAGCTTGCGATGACCCCACGCGTCCCACGAGGCCGCCAACGACTTCGCGTCGGCTTCGACCGCGTCCTGGGCCGGTGTCGGCCACGGACCCTTCACGCAGGACCCGGCGAGCCGCCACCGATACCACGTCGGCCTCGGGATCCCGAGTGTCTCGCAGAACGCGATGACGGTCATCCCGGCTTCGACACGGGCGGCCTCGAGCTCATCGAAGCCGGGTGGAGAGCCCCCCTCTGCGCCACAGGCGAAGCTCCATGTGTGCTTCACCCAAGGCGGCGGCGAGTTGCTCGTTCTCAGCCGTCAGCTGTTGCTCACGGCTCGTTGGTTTCGCAGGCAGCGACCGCTTGCTGGCCGCCATCGAGGAACTGATCACGCCAGTTCGCGATCGATGTCTGCGACACACCCTCACGACGGGCGGCCTCAGCGATCGTCTGCTCACCGCGCAACACGGACAGCACGATCCGGACCTTGTGCTCCGCCGACTTCGACGGTGGACGTGGCATCGGTACTCCTTCAAGTCAGGCCCCAACTTTCACCTGTCTCAGGAACCTTGACACGAGGCAGGTGGACCTGACCGCGAGGACTTTCGTTGGCCACCAGCGAGGACATCCGATGGCCACCAGCGAGGACATCAACTTGGTCATTGACAGAGAGTGTGTTCCCCGGGTTCCGCAGTTGATGGGCACATGAGGGGTGTTGGGCGGGCGAACATGCTGGTCAGCGGGTTGCGGGTGGTCTGACGAGCTCGAAAACGTGGGCACACGACTTGTCCACAGTCGTTGCTTTGGCTGGCTTGTTCCGCGATGGTGTGGGCATGTACGTGCGGTCGACGCAGCGGAAGAATCGTGACGGGTCGGTCGTCCGCTACGTGCAGCTCGCGCACAACCGCCGCGTGGACGGGGTGACGCAGGCGGAGGTGTTGTTGAACCTCGGCCGTGAGGACCTCCTCGATCGTGACGGGCTGCGCCGGCTGGTGGGGTCGATCAACCGCTATCTCGGCGAGGACGACAGCGGCGGTGATGTTCCGGTCGGTGACGGTCTGTCGATCGTCGCGTCGCGGCCGATGGGTGTCGCCTGGCTGCTCGATGGCTTGTGGCGTCAGCTCGGTGTCGACACTGCGCTCGCGAAGGTGTTGGGTGGCCGGCGGTTCACGACCGATGTGGAGCGGGTGCTGTTCGCGTTGGTCGCGAACCGGGCGATCGGCCCGGCGTCGAAGCTGGCCGCTGCGGAGTGGGCGTCGAACGACGTCGCGATCTCGGGGCTGGAGTCGATGGATGAGGATCAGGCGTATCGGGCGATGGATCTGTTGGTCGCCGCTGATGCGCAGGCCCAAGTGCAAGAGGCGGTGTTCTTCGCCGTCGCCGATCTCCTCAACTTGGAGGTCGATCTGTTGTTCTTCGACACGACCTCGACCTACTTCGAGACCGAGGACGCGGACGAGTTCCGCCGGCACGGCAAGTCGAAGGACTCGCGTCCTGATCTCCCGCAGATCGTGATCGGTCTCGCCGTGACGCGTGAGGGGATCCCGGTTCGCTGTTGGGTGTGGCCGGGCAACACCAACGACAACAGCATCTTGCCCGAGGTGAAAGACGGCCTGCGCGGCTGGCGGCTCGGCCGTGTCGTCACGGTGGTCGACCGCGGGTTCTCCTCCGACAAAAACCTGGACTACCTGCGACGCGCCGGCGGGCACTGGATCGCCGGGGAGAAGATGCGCGACGGCTCCGCGGACGCCCAGGCCGCAGTGTCGCGGCAGGGTCGCTATCAGACCGTGCGCGACAACCTCCGAGTGAAGGAAGTTCGCCTCGACGACGACACCGGGAAGCGGTGGATCGTGTGCCACAACCCGTTCGAAGCCGAACGCGACGCCGCGCAACGCGACGCTGCGCTCGAGCGGATCGAGGCCGAGCTCGAACGCATCCGCCAAGGCCGCGAACGCGAGGCCAAGAAGTCGAAGAGCAGACGGCGACCCAGTGATGAAGCACATCGGCGCGCCGAGTGCGCGTTGCGTGACCACCCGTCGCTGGGTCGTTGGCTGCGCCAGACCCCGTCCGGTCGGCTGGTGATCGACCGGGCGAAGGTCGCCGCCGAAGCCAAGCTCGACGGCAAGTATCTGTTGTCGACCTCGGACCCGGACCTGTCCGCGGAAGATGTCGCGCTCGGCTACAAGAACCTGCTCGAAGCCGAACGCGGGTTCCGTGACCTCAAGTCCACCCTCGAGCTCCGACCCGTGTTCCATCGCATCGAGCCACGCATCCGCGCCCACGTCCTGCTCTGCTGGCTCGCGCTCTTGCTGATCCGCGTCGCCGAACGACGCACCGGCATGACCTGGCGGCGGATCGCGATCGAGCTCGGCCGCGTCCACGCCGTCACCCTCACCA
>WLDE01000400.1 GCA_009704985.1 Actinomycetota bacterium
CCTGGATCACCGTCACCGGGTGCAGATCGAGTCGAAGCTCGACGAGTGAGCGATACCGCTCAACCCAAAGCCGTCGAACCACCACCGCAGCATTCTGCCCGAGTCGCACCCGCTCGCCGACCAGACGCAAGGCTGCGGACGACCCGGCGGTATGTGGCAGGTGCGACGACGGGACAGACACCGGTCAACTAGCGGCGCCCCAATGCTCGACGGCTCGACCGTTCTCGATGCGAAGGATGTCGATGGTGCGACGAACGACGTATTCGCCGTTGATGCGATGCCCCTGCCACGTGATCCTGGCAACGACGCGGTCACCGGAGGCGAAGAGGTCTTCGATCCGAACGTCGAGATCTCGATACGAGGCGAAGTTGGTTCGGACCACGAAGGCGAACCCGTGGACGCCCCGGAGCGGACCTTCGCCGAGACCTTGGTGGTCGAGGTAGCTCTCGTCCACGAAGTCTGTGGCCAGCGACGGATCGCCAGAGGCGAACATCGTCACCATCGCCCTCATCACATCCTCAGCACGGGTGTCTTCCATGGCGGTGCATGCTTGCAGGCGAGCACGGCCGTTGGTCTCTGAGATTCCGGCACTTCGTGCCGATCGGTGAGGCCCGACCGTCGAATGAGCCGCAGCCCGCACCCGAACCGGCGGTAGGTGGCAGGCGCGTCGAGATGGAAGTCGTCCTTGGTTCTTTCCGGCATTGCGGAATACTGGGGTATGGGCAAGTTCGACTTCGACGCCACCTTCGGTGACGACTACCTGCACTTCTACCTTCCCGCGCTGACGACCGACCGGAACGAAGCCGACGCTGCCGAGATCATCGCCGCACTGGACCTGCAGCCAGGAGACCGCGTACTCGACGCACCGTGCGGACACGGCCGGATCAGCAATCTGCTCGCCAAGGCAGGCATCGACGTCGTGGGCATCGATCGAACCGGACCGTTCCTCGACGTCGCTCGCCACGACGCCGACAACCTCGGAGTCACCGTCGACTATCGACTCGGAGATCTCCTCGATCTCGACGCCGTCGTGACCGGCCCGTTCGACGCCGTCATCAACTGGTTCACCTCGTTCGGCTACCACGACGACGAGCAACTCCAGTTGATCCTCGCCGCCTACCACCGAACGCTGAAGCCCGGCGGCCTGCTGCTGCTCGAAACGCTGCATCACGACTGGTTCGTCCGCCATCACGTCCAGCCGCCGTTCACGAACATGACCGAGGTCGGCGACGACGTGATGTACGACCGATCCACGCTCGACTCGACGACCGGGCGCGTCGAGACCGATCGGACCGTCATCCGAAACGGCGTGATGCGAACCTCGCACCACTATGTGCGCCTGCCGACCGCACCCGAGCTTCGCGCCTGGCTGCACGACGCCGGCTTCCACGACGTCCGCATCACCTCGAGAGACCAGAGTCCACTCACGATCAACTCGCGTCGCATGCTCACCGTGGCTCGGGCGTAGCCCAACTGCGATTCGGGCGGCCCAGCCCAGCCGTCGCCGTCTCCGATGATGAGTCGAGAGGGCGCGGACTCGGGACCTCGAGCCGGTGGCACAGGGCATGGCAGAGCGGCGGACGACGTCCACGCAGACCTCGCCAGACGACTTGGCGGACACCTCGTGACGTGTCAGCTTGCCGACACGGCAGCGATGACGCACGATTCGACGTTGGCGCCGGCTTCAAGCACCACGCGTGCGAACGGACCGGACTCCGGTTCCAGCACGAGCAGTCGTACCGTCGGCGCCCCGGCCGAGACCGCCCAGAACTGGCGCCCAGGTACACCTCTGCCGAGCATCGCCCCGACACGACGTCGGCCCGGCCGCTTACCCCCGTTGTGTGTCCCAAACCCGGCCGCTCGATGATCGATGTCGGCCTCGAGCGCGCCGCGACTCTCGATGAATGCTGAGCGCACGGTGGCGAGATCGACGACAAGCGATCGCCGCCAAGTGAACAGGCGGTCCCAACCGCTCAGCTCGACCCTCACGGCATCACTTGCGCAAGCAACCTCGAACGCCACGGCACCAAGGTAGCCGCCAGATGCTTCGGACATCTCCGACACGGTGTCAGGTCCGCCGCTGCCCGCCGGAGAGCGCATCACGACGGCACCACGACCCGGCGGTAGGTGGCATGTGGGCCGGCTGGTACGTTCGGGGCGTGCCAGCTCGTGAGTTCATGGGGCGAGTGCGCTGGATTGGCGGCGGCAGCGGTGCTGGGAAGACGACGATCGCACGACGGATCGCATCGACCCACAACGCCACGCTGTACAGCACCGACGACGTCATGGCCGAGCACGCAAGCCGACTCACGCCGACAGAGGCGCCGCTACTGCAGGCGTTCCGCAACGGCTCGATGGACGACCGTTGGGTCCGCGGTTCGCCCTCGGAGATGTTGGCCTCCTTTCACTGGTACGCAGGCGAGGGATTCGAGCTCATCGTCGACGATCTCGCTACGGCCACCCACACTGGGAAGGCCGCGGTCGCGGAAGGGTTCCGGCTGCTGCCGAACCTCGTCGCACCGCTGCTCGCAGATCCGCGAGACGCTGCGTGGCTGCTCCCGACGCCGGAGTTCCGGCGTTCCGCGTTCGAGCATCGAGGAACGCTGTGGGACATCGCTTCGAGGACAAGCAAACCCGAGCGTGCGCTGTCCAACCTGCTGGAGCGCGACGCCATGTTCACTGATCGCCTCCGCAACGACCTCGACCGCCTCGGACTCCGTGCGATCGAAGTCGACATCGGCGACAGCGAGGACGAGCTCCTTGACCGAGTCATGAGCGCCCTGCGCCCGCTCGCACTCTGATCGCCCGCCTGTTGTCGGATGCAGCCGACGGTCACCCCGCCACCTCACTGACCTACCCAGTGTCCGACAATGCGAATCCCGTCGCACCAAAGGCAGAGCCACCCCAGAGGCAACGCCGTGGCGCACGACGACAATCCGGCGTTTGGGGGCAGTGCAGATGAGTTGTTCTGCGCTGCCACGCCTCTTGCGTTCTGCCCCCCGAGCGGGCACTACGGCTACCCCGGGCTCGCGACGTCCGGCGCAGCGCCTGCTTCGCTTGTCGGCGCGGCGTGGGCCGTTCATCG
>WLDE01000401.1 GCA_009704985.1 Actinomycetota bacterium
GGTGCCCGGCCCGGCGGGCGCGAGCGTCGACGGTGTGGGCGGGAGCGAACCGCTCGGCTGCGGCGGTGGCGTGCTGTTCCGGCAGCCGTCGACGGCCCGCACGATCGGGGTCGGGTTCACCGGGGCGCCGCCGCGCGGGTGGACCTCGAAGTGCAGGTGCGGGCCGCTCGCGTTGCCGGTGCGCCCGATGTAGCCGATCACCTGGCCGGCGGCCACCCGGCTGCCGACCTCCAGGCCCGGCGCGAACGCCGAGAGGTGGGCGTAGAAGTAGTAGGTGCCGTCGTCGGCGGTGAGCCACCAGGCGTTGCCCGACCGCGAACCGGGCCGGTCGACGGCCTGCCGGCTCAGCCGCCCGTCGGACACGGCGTACACGTACTGGCCGGCCTTGGCCATGATGTCCACGCCCTCGTGGAGGCGGCCGCCGCCACGAGGTGCCATCCAGGTGTCGATGAACCAGCAGGGACCCTGCGTCGGGAACGCCGCCAGTTGCACCGGGAGCGCGCCCGGGGCCGTGGTGGTCGTGGCGCCGCCCGGGGCGGCGGTGGTGGTGGTGACCGCTGCGCCGGAGGGGAGGCACACCTGCATCCCGGGGTGGAGCGGGCTCGACGCGTTCGCGTTGTTGGCCTGCATCAGCGCGTTCATCGACACCAGCGACTTCTGCGCGATCGAGAACCACGAGTCGTTCCGCACGACGGTGTAGAGCGTGGTGCAGTCGGCCGGGGCCCGCCTCGCCGCTGCGCCCGTCACGGTGGACGGCACGGCCGCGGACACGGTGGGGAGCAGCACCGCCAGGCCGGCGATCGCCACCAGTCGGCGCCGTCGGGCTCGTGCGCGGGCACGGCGCAGATCGCGTACCCGCCGCTCGACCCGGTCCTCGAACCCGTCGATCGGCGACGACGCGACACCCGCCCCGCGCGGGGACGGCTCGGCAACCGTCCGTTCGTCCATGACAGGAGAGGTATCGGCGCGCCGGCGCCCCGCCTTGAGGTGCCCCGCGCCACGCGAGTGCTCGCGCGGCGGGACCGTGGACGCCGCGGACGGGTGACCGTCCTCCCGCGCGAGACTCGCCCGCATGTCCTCCGTCGTCGTCACCGGCACCGCCCGGCAGCTCGTCCAGCCCGACCGGGTGTCGGTCGGCCTCGGCCTGTCGGCCGTCGCCGCCGACGCCGCGACCGCGCTCGACCAGGTCAGCGCCCGTTCGATCACCCTGCGCGACCGGCTCGCCGACCTCGGGTTCGAACCCGGCGACTGGGTCACCGACGGCGTGGGGGTGGCCGAGGAGTGGGAGTACCGCCGGGACACCCACACCCTGGTCGGCCATCGCGCCACCACCGCCGTCACCGTCACGATCGACCGTCCCGACCGCATGGACCGCCTCGCACCGCTGCTCCGGGTCGCGGTCGGCGACGCGGGCGCCCAGGTGCGCGAGCTGCGCTGGCAGGTGGACGACGCGAACCCGGTGCGCCACGAGTTGCTCGGCCGCGCCGCGCTCGACGCCCGCCGCCGGGCGGAGGCGTACACGGCCGCGCTCGGGCTGGCGCTCGGCGCCGTCGAGCTGATCAGCGAGACGCCGATCGTCGTCGCACCCGACCCGGTCGGCGATCGCCCGATGCTCGCCATGGCCGCGCGGGGTGCGGCCGCACCGGAGATGGCGATCGGGGGCGGTCAGGTGGAGCTCGCGGCGGAGGTGCACGTCCGGTTCGCGATCCTCCGGGCCGGGAGTTGACCCGATAGCGTGCCCAGCGTGAACGGGCAACGCGTGCTCGTGAGCGGGATGGGAGGGGAGCTCGGCTCCCTCGTCGCATCACTGCTGGAACGCGAGTCGTGGGTGGGGGCGTTGTGCGGCATCGACGTCGACCCGCCACGCCGGCGGCTCCGCCGCGCCGAGTTCCATCGCATCGAGCCCGCCGACCGCGACCGGATCGTGCAGGTGGTCACCGCGTTCGACCCCCACGTGCTGATCCATCTCGCCGTCTGGGAGCCCGACGCCCGCGCCGGCACCGCCCACGCCCGCCAGTTCACCGCCGATGCCACCACCGCGTTCCTCGGTGCCGCGGCGGAGTGCCCGTCGCTCGAGAGCATCGTGGTGCGCAGCGGCATCGAGATCTACGGCCGCAAGCGCCACTCGCTCACCCGTCCCGACGAGACCGTCTCCCCCGATCCCACCAGCGAGTACGGCCGCATGGTCGAGCGCATCGAGCGGGTGGCCGAGTCGGTCGCGGCCCGCATCGGCGTGGCCGTGGGCGCGCTGCGCCTCGCCCCGGTGCTCGGTCCGCACGTGCCCAGCCCGCTCGGGCGGCTGCTGCGCCAGCCGGTCGTGCCGTTCAGCATCCTCGCCGATCCGCCGTTCGCCGTGGTCGAGGACGCGGACGCGGCGCGTGCGTTCGTCGCCGCCGCCCACACCCGGCTGTCGCGCCCGGTCAACGTCGTCGCACCCGGTGCGATCACCGGCCTGCAGGCGGTGCTGCGCGGCAAGCGCATCCCGCTGCCGCTCGTCGGTCCCGAGTGGGCGATCGCCCGTCGGGCGTCGCACGTGGTGGGTGCCCCCATCCCCGAGCACGTGATGGAGGTGCTGCACCGCGGTCGCCTGGCCGACGGCAGCCTCGCCACCGAACTGCTCGGCGTCACGCCGCACCGAACGACGCCCGAGGTGATCGACCGGCTCTTCGAGTGGGAGAGCGTGGTGCGGATCACCAAGGACCGTGCGCCGTCGTCGGTCGAGGTGGTCGCCTGATGGCACTCGTGGAGGTGACGCGCTGATGGCCCAGCTGATCGAACTGCCCCGCCGTGCGGTCGAGACCACCGCGACGGCCGTCACCGCGCCGTTCCGGCCGCTGCTGCCCGACCACTCGGTCGACGAGTGGGGTCGCGACGACCACCTCGTGCGGCTGCTGTGGCCGGTGGCCCGGCTGCGGTGGAACGTGAGCGTCGGTGGGCTCGACCACCTGCCCGCGCGCAAGGGTGCGCTGCTGGTCACCAACGAGCGGCGGTTCTCGTGGAGCCCGCTCTACGTCGCCGGCGCGCTCGGCAACGCGACCGGCCGGCCGGTCCGCTTCGTCGGCCGGCCCGACCA
>WLDE01000402.1 GCA_009704985.1 Actinomycetota bacterium
GAGCACGAGGTGCGGGCGATCGTTGGTCCGGATACCCGCGGTGGCACGCACCAGCGGATGCGGGCCGGCCGGCGCGGCCGCGCCGTGGCGACGGGTGGCGATCACCCGCTCGCGCGGCGCGCGCCGACCACCGCCCGGACGACGGGGGGACGCGGGCAGCGCGGATTGCGCGGCGTGCTGTCGTGCTGCGAGGGCCATCTCAGCCGCGGCGCGTGGGTTCGATGCGCTCGACCACGCGCAGGCGCGCGCTGCGCGCCCGCGGGTTCGCGGTCCGTTCGGCCTCACCCGGTGTCCGCGGGATGCCACGCACCAGGCGCACGGTCTTCACCGCGTCGCACACGCACGGCAGCTCCGGCGGGCACTCGCAGCCGCCGGTCTCGGCGAAGCGCAGTCGCTGCTTGACGATGCGGTCCTCGCCCGAGTGGTACGAGATCACGGCGACCCGACCGCCGACCACGGTGCGTTCGATCGCGAGGTCGAGCGCACCCGGCAGCACCTCGAGCTCGCGGTTGAGCTCGATGCGGATCGCCTGGAACGTGCGCTTGGCCGGGTGACCACCGGTGCGGCGCGCCGCGGCGGGGATCGCCGAGGTGACGATCTCGGCCAGCTGAGTGGTGGTCTCGATCGGACGGGCAGCCACGATCGCGCGGGCGATCCGGGTGGCGAAGCGCTCGTCCCCGTGCCGGCGCAACACCTGTGCGAGCTGCGACTCCTCGTACCCGTTGACGATGTCACCCGCCGTCCACGGCTCGCGCTGGTCCATCCGCATGTCGAGCGGCGCGGCGTGACGGTACGAGAACCCGCGCTCGGCCCGGTCGAACTGGGGCGAACTGACCCCGAGGTCGAACAGTGCACCGGAGAGGTTCGGGATCGAGAGTGCTTCCATGGCGTGGTCGAGGTGGTCGAACCGGAGGTGCGCGGTGGCCGCCCGATCCCCGTAGACCGCCAATCGCCTGCTCGCCACGGCGAGCGCATCGCCGTCACGGTCGAGCCCGAGGATCCGCAGGTGCGGATGCCGATCGAGCAGGGCCGTCGCGTGCCCGGCGCCGCCGAGCGTCGCGTCGAGCACCCATCCGGGAGGCACGCTCGCGAAGACCTGGAGGATCTCGTCGAGCATCACCGGCCGATGTGCGAACTCGCTCATCGATGGGCCTCCGGATGATCGGACGGTTCGCTCTGTGGGTCGTGGGGCATCTGCAGCCCGCCGGTCGGCGGGTGCCGCCGGGATGTCTCCCCGGTCGACGAGACGGCAAGCGGGCGGAGTGGGGCTGTCCATCTTGCCGGCCGGCGGACTGCAGATGCACCACGATGATCACGGCGATCGCGTGGCGCCTGGCGTGTGGTGGTCATGGGTGGGACGGAGCCATCGGCTCGTCGTCGGTGCCTCGTTCCTCCTTCGCTGCCTCGAGATTCGGGTGAATCGGGTGAATCGGGTGATTCGGGTGATTCGGGTGCCGGTCGGGCCGGCGGCTCCGGTGGGGAGCGGTGGGGAGCCGGTGGGGATCGCGCACGGTGCTCACCGGATCCCCCCGGCGATGGCCTGGGTGCCGGCCTGCTGGATCAACTCGAACTGGGCGGGCGCCCAGATCTCGATCACGTCGAAGTTGCCACTCACGATCACCTTCGACTCCGGGGTGAGACCGGCGTAGGCGCGGAGGTTCGCGTCCACGACCACGCGGCCCTGCCGGTCGACCTGGACAGGTGTCGCGCTGGCGCTGACGACACGCTGGTACTGGCGGTCGACCTCGCCCCGGCGGACGCGTTCCACCAGGTCGGCGGCCATGGCCTCGAACCGCTCGACTGGCACGACGTTGATGCACTGGTCGTCGCCGACGGCGAGGTAGCAGCGCTCACCCAGGTGCGAGCGGAACGGAGCCGGCAGCGCCAGCCGTCCCTTCTCGTCGAGCTGACGCTCGTGCGTCCCGACGAACAGCACCTGGTTCTCACCTCGCTTCCCTGCCTCCGTGCCGCCGGGCGAGACGCCCGCCTGCGTGCGGTGGGAGCCGGCCTGCCCGCCGGTCCCGTGAACGGAAGTGCGCGAGTCCGACCAATGGATGTGATCGTCCCGGATCCTCCGCCCGATCCCCATTCTTCCCCACCGACACCCCTCAGGTCAACACTTGTCCCCACATGTCCCCCCTTCGCGCCACTTCCGACCCACCACGCCCCCCGTGGGACCCCTCGAGAACCCGACGGAGGAGCCACGAAGGACCCACCGGAGACCGGCCGCGGCCTGCCCGACGCCCCCTTTTCTCCGTGGCACGGCGGACGACGTGGGCGCGCGGGACCGACCGTGCGTGAGCGATCTCCGGAGGCCGGCGCCGGCCAGGGCGCCGGGGGCGGTGGCCGCGGCGTGATCAGGGGGTGGGTGGACCGGCCGGCCGAGCGGGGGTCCGACGAGCGGGGTCCGACGAGCGGGTCAGCGCGAGGCGAGCGCCTGCTCGACCGCGAGCCGAAGGTCGGCGGCGGCACCCTCGTGCACGTACGGTGCGCGCAGGTCGGCGGCCGCCGGCTCGGCTCCGGCCAGGAGCGACACGAGCAGCTCGGGACGCCAGGCCAGGTGGATCGACGACTGGAGGCGCAGCCAGTCGCGCGTGCGACGCTGGCTGATACCGACCGCCTTGTGCCCGGCCACGAGCACCTCGCCGGCCCCGACACCGTCGAAGCACACGAGCCGCGACCAGGGCGAGTGCACCAGACCGCCCCGGTGCACCGCGGCGCCGTCGACCCCGCACGCCACGAGCGCCTCGCACCACACCTCGCCGAGCCACCACATCGCCGTGGCGACGTCGTCGTGCCAGCGCGGGTCGCCGGCCGGCACGACCACGTCGAGCCACAGCGACTCGCCGGGGACGAGCAGCACCACCCCTCCCCCGCTGCGGCGGCGCACCACCTCGACCCCGGCCGCGGCGCACGCGGCAGCGTCGACGACCTCGTCGCGCTGCGCGGACCCGAGCACCAGGACGGTGCGCTCCACCTCGAACCACGACGCCGACCGACGGTCCGTGCGCGGCACCGCCCCGTGGAGCTCGGCGGCCGGGCCCCGGCGCACGTCGACGTGCCAGGGGTGC
>WLDE01000403.1 GCA_009704985.1 Actinomycetota bacterium
CCTGGTCGGCAAGCGCGAGCCGTTCGGCGTCGAGATCGACTTCGGCAGCTCGGGCGTGAAGTTCATCTGCGCCGGTCTTGCACTCATGCTCGCCGCCTCCGTCGACGCGATCAGCCGCAAGCGAACCTCCTGACCGGCGCCGGGCACCCGCCCGCCACCGACCCGACGAACGTCCCCCGCGTTCGCCCCGTTCTCCCGAGAGGAGTCCCCATGGCCGAGTTCTTCACCGACGTCCCGGGTCCCGTCGCCTTCGCCGGCAGCGGTGCCACGGACGGCCTGGCCTATCGCGTGTACGACCCGAACCGGGTCGTCGCCGGCAGGACCATGGCCGAGCACCTGCGCATCGCGGTGTGCTACTGGCACAGCTTCAACTGGCCGGGCAGCGACGTGTTCGGTGCCGGCACCTTCGACCGGCCCTGGCTGCAGCAGGGCGCGGACCCGATGCAGGCGGCGTTCGCGAAGCAGGACGCGGCGTTCGAGTTCTTCACCAAGCTCGGCACGCCCTTCTACTGCTTCCACGACGTCGACATGGCGCCCGAGGGCGCCACGCTCAAGGAGAGCAAGGCCAACCTCGACGTGCTCGTCGACCGTGCGGCCGAGAAGCAGGCCGAGACCGGCGTGCAGCTGCTGTGGGGCACCGCCAACCTGTTCTCGCACCCGCGCTACGCCGCCGGGGCCGCCACGAACCCCGACCCCGACGTGTTCCAGCACGCGGCCGCGCAGGTGCGCCACATGCTCGAGGCCACGCACCGCCTCGGCGGACACAACTACGTGCTCTGGGGCGGTCGTGAGGGCTACGAGACGCTGCTCAACACCCGCCTGAAGCAGGAGGCCGACCAGCTGGCCCGCTTCCTGCACCTCGTGGTCGAGCACAAGCACAAGATCGGCTTCACCGGCACGCTGCTGCTGGAACCGAAGCCGCAGGAGCCGACCAAGCACCAGTACGACTACGACACCGCCACCGTGATGGGCTTCCTCGAGCGCTACGACCTCGTCGGCGAGTACTTCGTGAACATCGAGGTCAACCACGCGACGCTCGGTGGCCACTCGTTCCACCACGAGATCGCGACGGCGCTCGACCTCGGCATCTTCGGCAGCGTCGACGCCAACCGTGGCGACCCGCAGAACGGCTGGGACACCGACCAGTTCCCGAACTCGGTCGAGGAGATGTCGCTCGCGGTGTACGAGATCATCCGCCACGGTGGCTTCACCACGGGCGGCTTCAACTTCGACACCAAGCTGCGTCGCCAGAGCCTCGACCGCACCGACCTGTTCCACGGCCACATCGGCGGGATCGACACGCTCGCCCGCTCGCTGCTCGTGGCCGCGGCGATGCTGGATGAGGGCACGCTCGAGCAGGCCCGCGACCGTCGCTACGCCCGCTGGTCGGGGGAGAAGGGCCGCAGGATCCTGGCCGGCGAGCTGGACCTCGCGACGCTCGCCGACGACGCCGTCGCCACCGACCTCGCCCCGCAGCCGGTCTCCGGCCGCCAGGAGTGGCTGGAGAACGAGGTCAACCGGATCATCTGGTCGACCCCGACCTGACCCCGATCCGCGATGAGCGATGAGCGTCGCCGCCGACCCCGTCTCTCATCGCGGAGTGGGTGTGGTTCGGGATCGCAGGGCATCATGAACCCATGAGCGCGCAGCCCCTCCTCGTCGCCGGTGTCGACTCGTCGACGCAGAGCACCAAGGTCGAGATCCGCCGCCTCGACGACGGCGCGGTCGTCGCCCAGGCGAGCGCACCCCATCCGGGCACCACGCCGCCGCGCTCCGAGCAGGACCCGGCCGCATGGCTGCAGGCGTTCCAGACCGCGTGGGCCGAGGTCGGCGCGCCCACGGTCGCGGCGATCAGCATCGCCGGGCAGCAGCACGGCATGGTGGCACTCGACGCCGACGGTCAGGTGCTGCGTCCCGCCAAGCTCTGGAACGACACCGAGAGCGCACCCGACGCCGGCTGGTTGCGCAAGCAGCTCGCCGACGGCGCCGCCGGGTGGGCACAGGCCGTCGGCAGCGTGCCCACCGCGTCGTTCACCGCCACCAAGCTGTCGTGGCTGCACCGCAGCGAGCCCGAGCAGTGGGCGCGCCTCGCGCACGTGCTGCTGCCCCACGACTGGCTGACCGGCCAGCTCGCCCGCTCGTTCACCACCGATCGTGGCGACGCCTCCGGCACCGGCTACTGGTCGCCGGCGACGGGGGAGTACCGCTGGGACCTGCTGTCGATCATCGACCGCGAACGCGACTGGACCGACGTCGTGCCCCGCGTGGCCGACCCGCTCGAGGTCGTCGGCACCTGGCAGGGCGCGAAGGTGGCCTGCGGCACCGGCGACAACATGGGCGCCGCACTCGGCCTCGGCATCAGCACCGGCCGGGCCGTGGTGTCGCTCGGCACCTCGGGCACCGCGTTCACCGTCGCCGACGCGCCGACCGCGGACGCGACCGGGGCGGTGGCCGGCTTCGCCGACGCGACCGGACGGTTCCTGCCGCTCGTGTGCACGCTCAACGCCACCAAGGTGCTGAACGCCACCGCCCGGCTGCTCGCCGTCGACCGCGCCGGCTTCGACGCCCTCGCCCTCGCCGCGCCACCCGGGTCGGGTGGCCTCGTGCTGCTGCCGTACCTCGACGGCGAGCGCACCCCCAACCTGCCGTCGGCCACCGGCGTGCTGGCGGGCATCCGGAGCGACGTGTCGCGCGAGCAGCTCGCCCGTGCGGCGGTGGAGGGCGTGGTGTGCGGGATGCTCGACGCACTCGACGCGCTGCGCGCGCACGCCCCGGTCACGTCCGTGGTGCTCACCGGCGGTGGGGCCCGCAGCGCGGCCGTCCGGCAGGTGTTCGCCGACCTCTGCGGCCTGCCGGTGGCGGTGGCCACCGCCGACGAGGCGGTCGCGACCGGTGCGTGCGTGCAGGCCGCCGCCGTTGCGTCGGGCGTCACGCACCACGAGGTGATCGACCGCTGGGGTCTCGGCGACAGCACCGAGGTGGCGACGAGCGGCGGCGACCCTGCGGCCACGGCCGCCACCGCTGCAGCGGTGCGCAACGCCTACGCCGCCACCCGCGACGCGCAGTACCC
>WLDE01000040.1 GCA_009704985.1 Actinomycetota bacterium
AGGAGCATGGTGGTGCGCTCGTCGGGGTCGCACACGAACCGGAACGACGGCGAGTCGGCCGGTTCCGGGCGCAGCCAACCGGGGTGTGCAGCGCTGTGCCGGCCGTCGTGGCCGACGAGGTACCAGGGCATCGTGGCCGTGGTCGCGGCGTCGAGGTCCGGAGCGGAGCGCCACTCCTCTGCGCCCGTGACGTAGTACCGAACCGGCGCATCGAGGAACGGCGGCTTCTCGCCGTCGCCCATCACCCAGCGGTACCAGTCGATCGCCACTTGCATCAGGTCGACGTCGGCCGCCGGCCCGAACACGAGATCGCCCGCCTGAGGTCGACCGCTGAACGCCGCACCGTGCTCCCACGGTCCGAGGACGAGGTGATGGTGCGGGCGCAGATCCGCCGGACGAGCGCGGCAGTAGCGGCGATGGTGTTCGAGCGCGCCTCGCACCGCGAGGTCGTACGGCCCGGTGATCTCGAGCACCGGCACGTCGATCCCCGGCAGACCGGCGACCGCCGGCCCCCACTCCGGCCGCCACGGGGCGAACTGCGGCATGGTGTTCATCTCGTCGGGCAGCCCCCAGGGACCGCCCAGCCCGGCGTTGAGCGACCGGAACGACTCGTGCGCCTCGAAGGCCTCCGCGAGCCGGGCGACGTGCATCGCCGCCTCCGCGACGAGGCGCGACGACAGGCTCTTGCCGGCCGTCAGCATGCCCCAGTTGAACTGGTGATCGATCGGGATCCCTCCGGCGCCCGGCGCGAGCCCGCCCATCGAGGCGACGGCCGGGATGATCGTGCGCAGGTGGGGCGGGTGAGCCGCCGCAGTGGTCCACTGGTTCTGACCCGTGTACGACCCGCCGAACAGAGCGACGTCTCCGCTGCACCAGGGTTGTGCGGCCACCCACTCGACGAGGTCGTGGCCGTCATCGGCCTCGCCGGCGTGATGACCGAGGAAGATGCCCTCGGAGTCGCCCCGGCCGCGGCAGTCGACCGACACGAACGCGAACCCCTCGCTGGCGAACCGCACGCCCTCGGGCGACCCCGTGTCACGCGAGTACGGCGTGAACTCCACGATCGCCGGTGCGGCGACCGTGCGGTCCTTCGGGAGGAACACGTTGGCGGCGAGGCGGGCCCCGTCGCGCATCGGGATCATCTGGAGGAAGAGCACGTCGACACGCGCACCCGGAGCGGGAGGCCGGTCGTTCGCACTGAGCGCCATGTGCCCAACGTTACATCAGATTCTTACGCAGGTGTCCGAGCCGGGGCCGGATCGCGCCATGTCGACGGAGTTCGACACCGGTGCCGACGCTCATCGCCAGCCGCCACGATGCCCGACTCCTCCGAGGAATCACCTCTCGGGGATCAGAACGGGTTTGATCGTGCCACCGGCCAGCGAGCTCTGCTCGGCGGCGGCGATCTGATCGAGCGGGAAGGTCTCGACGAGTCGGTCGAACGGGAACCGGCCGGCACGCCAGTGGTCGATCATCACTGGAATGAATCGCTGTGGATCGGCGCCGCCCTCGATGATCCCCAGCACGGTCTTGCCGACCAGCGCCATGTCGTCGAGCTCGAGGGTTCCGTGCTGCACACCGACGTAACCACAGACCCCGGTCATCCGGAGGCATCCGAGCGCGTGCAGCATCACGTGCGGTACGCCGGTGGTGTCGAAGCTGAAATCGGCGCCGCCATCCGTGAGGTCGCGGATCGACTCGAGCAGATCCGGCGTGTCGCCGAGCACCACGTGCGTCGCGCCGAGTTCGGCTGCGAGATCGAGTCGGTGCTGGTGCAGATCGACGGCGACGACCGTCGCCGCTCCGGCGATCGCCGCGGCCATCACGGCGCTGAGGCCCACGGCCCCGGCACCGAACACCACCAGGCTGCTGCCGGCGCGCACCTTCATCGCGACGAGGATCGATGCTGCACCCGTCTGCACGCCGCAGCCGAGCGGCCCCAGCAACTCGAGCGGGAGCGACGGGTCGACCTTCACGGCGTTCCGCTCGGTTGCCAGGCAGTGGGTGGCGAAGCTCGACTGACCGAACCAACGTCCGCCGACATGGCCGCCGACGGCGTCGACGAGGCTGCTCGTGCCGTCGGGGCGCCGACCCGTCAGGTTGCGGTCGATGAACGTGTCGCAGTAGGCGGGTGCGCCCTGGACACATGGGCGGCACCTGCCGCACGAGTCGAAGGACAGCACGACGTGATCGCCGACGGCGAGTCGGGACACGCCCTCCCCGACGGCGTCCACGACGCCCGACCCCTCGTGCCCACAGACGATCGGTACGTCGGCCAGACCGATTCGCGGCAATTGGTCCGTGTGGCACATCCCGGCCCCGGCCACGCGCACCCGGACCTCTCCGGGCCCTGGCGGTGCGAGCTCGAGATCCTCCAGGGAGTAGGCGGCAGAGGCACCACGGAGCACCGCAGCTCGAATCCTCATCGTCCCGCCGTCGCCGCGCCGGCGGCCATCAACCGCCCTGCCCCGGTGCTGTCGACCGCAGGCGGGCGCCCGTCGGGTCGTAGGCGGGTCGGTCGAGGAGTTCGGCGGGACACCGGTCGCCGACGACGTCGACCGACATCGGCTCGCCACTGTCGATCGCATCGGCGTCGACGTACGCCATGGCGAGGCTCCGGCCAACCGTGTGGCCGTACGCACCGGACGTCACCACCCCGACGCGGCGCGTCCCGCACCAGACGGGCTCGAACCCGATCGCGTCGGCGTCTGCAGCGTCGACGGCGAGCGTGACCAGTCGCTGCCTCGGCGGGATGTCGCGCTCGGCGAGCACTGCATCCCGGCCGATGAACTCCGGCTTCGCGAGGTCGACGAAACGGTCGAGGCCACACGACACGGGAGTGGACGTCGGTGTGAACTCGGCGGACCACACGCCGTAGCTCTTCTCGAGCCGGAGCGACTCCGACGCCCGGAGGCCGCACAGCGCGAGGCCGTCCCCCTGTCCGACGCGTTGCAGGTGCACGAACAGCTCGCGGTGACGAGAGCGGGGAACGGTGATCTCGAAGCCCAGCTCTCCCGTGAACGAGACCCGAGCGATCACGGCGTCGATACCTGCGACGGTGGTCGGCCGGCAACCGAAGAAGCTGAGGCCGGCGTCGGACACGTCGTCGTCGACCAGTCGCTGGATGATCGCCCGGGAGCGAGGACCGGACACGGCGAATCCCATCCATTCGTCGGAGATGTTGGTGAGTTCGACGCCGGATGCCGGTGCGCGGTCGGCGAACCAGCGGAGGTGGATCCGCTGCATCGGGTACGAACCGACGATCCAGAACCGGTCGTCCGCGAGACGGGCGACGGAGAAGTCGCCGACGAGCCGTCCACGCTGGTCGAGCGCCGGCGACAACCGCATGCGACCCGTTCGCGGTGTCGTCCCGGCGAGCAGGTGATCGAGCCATGCCTCGGCGCCAGTGCCGCTGACCTCGTATCGCGCGTACATCGACGTGTCGAGCATTCCGGCTGCGGTGCGCACCGCCTTCACCTCGGCGGCGACGCAGTCGTGAGCGTTCGAGCGACGGTGGGTGAGTTCCTCGACGAATGCTTCGCCGGGCGCGAAGTACGCCGGTGTCTCGAGCCCCCAGATGCAGGTGAACCTGGCGTGCCGGTCGATGTACTCGTCGTGCGACGGCGACGTCACGAGCGGCCGCGCAGCCGGGAGCTCCTCGTTGGGGTACGTCATGACGAAGCGCCGGGCATAGAACTGCCCGGTCATCGCACACAGGTACGCGTCATCGTTGGCGTACTCGCCGAAACGGGCCACGTCGAGGCCGAGCACGTCCGTCGACGGCTCGCCGTCGACGATCCAGTCGGCGAGCGTCGAACCGATCGCCCCTGCCTGCGAGAATCCGGCCATGCAGCCGTTCGCCACCCACTGGCCGGCCCTGCCGGGGAGCGGGCCGACGAGCGGGTTGCCGTCCGGTGTCACCGTCAACGCACCGTTGACCCATCGGCGGATCCCGACGTCGGCGAGGCTCGGGTAGCGGGAGAACGCCACGCCGAGCTCGGGCGCGATCCGGTCGACCTCCGGCGGGATGAGCTCCATCCCGAAGTCCCAGGGCGCTCCGTCGACGTGCCAGTGCCGGGGGTTGGTCTCGTACACGCCGAGGATCAGCCCGTGGTGTTCCTGCTGGAGGTAGCTGAAGCCCTCGAGATCCACCACTGCCGGCATCATGCCGTCGCGCGATGTGAGCAGGTCGATGTCCTCGGTGAGGAGGTAGTGGTGCTGCATCGGCACCAGCGGGAGGTCGACGCCCACCATGCGACTCACGCGGCGCGCCCAGAGCCCAGCCGCGTTGACGACGTGCTCGCACTCGATCTCACCCTGGTCGGTCTCCACGAGCCAGTCGCCCGACGGGGTGCGGCGCATCCCGGTGACCCGGGTGTGCAGCATCGACGCCGCGCCCCGCCCGCGTGCCGCGGTGACGAACGCATGGGTGATCCCGTGCGGATCGGCGCAGCCCTCGTGCGGGTCGTACAGACCCCCGACGACATTGGTGACGTCGACCAGTGGACACAGGTCGTGGATCTCGTCGGGCGTGAGCAGCGAGGCCTCGATGCCGAGGGAGTCGTGGATCGATCGAGCAGCTCGGAGCCCCTCCCATCGCTGCGGTGTCCCTGCGATCGTGATCCCCCCGGTGACCTTCAGACCGACCGGCACACCGCTCTCGGCCTCGACCTGCCGGTAGAGCTCCACCGTCGACCCTTGCAGCGCCGAGACCCGCGGGTCGTCGTTCACCGCGTGGAACCCTGCGGCAGCGTGCCAGGTCGACCCTGCGGTCAGGACGTCCCGCTCCACGAGCACGGCGTCGGTCAGACCACGGCGGGCGAGGTGGTACAACACGCTGGCGCCGACGATCCCTCCGCCGATCACGGTCACTCGATATCGACGTGTCACCGGGCTCCTCTCGTCGATGAGCATTTTGAGCAACAGCCATTGCTCAACTGCGCCATGTGTAACACACTGTGCTGATGCAGGACAACGTCGATGTCGTCGTGATCGGAGCGGGCGTGATCGGATGCGCCGTGGCGCTCGAACTCGCTCGCGAAGGTCGGCAGGTGCTCGTGATCGACCGCCACGCCGGTCCGGGCCTGGGGTCGACGAGCGCGTCGTCCGCCATCGTCCGCTACCACTACGACCACCTCGACGAGGCCGTGCTCGCATGGGAGGCCGGACGGCGCTGGATGGACTGGCCCCGTTACCTCGGCACCGTCGACCCTCAGGGGATGGCCGAGTTCGTTCGCTGTGGTGCGCTCGTGCTCGATGGAGCACTGATGGACCGAGAGGCACCACTTGCACATCTGCGTACCCTCGGCATCGCGGTCGAGGAGCTCACGGCCGAGGAGGTCGCGAGTCGGTTCCCCGCGATCGATCCGTCTCGCCTCGGACCGCCGACGCGGACCGACGACGAGCAGTTCTGGGCCGAGCCCACCGGCACCATCGGTGCCTTCTGGACGCCGGACGCCGGCTATGTGTCCGACCCACAGCTCGCCGCGGCGAACCTGGCGCACGCCGCAGCCTCTGTCGGGGTCGAGTTCCGTTTCGCGACGGAGGTACGCGGCGTCGGCCGCGACGACGGTCGGGTGTGCTCGCTGTCGATCGCGACGAGCGACGGTCGCACCACCGAGATCCATCCTCGTACGGTGGTCAACGCCGCCGGGCCCTGGTCGTCGGCGCTCAACCGCATGGCCGAGGTGCTCGACGACTTCAACACGTCCACCCGGCCGCTGATGCAGGAGGTGATCTCGCTCCCCGCACCCCAGGGATTCGGCATCGATGACGGCGGCACGAGCGTGACCGACCCGGACTTCGCGACGTACTTCCGTGCTCACGGCGCGCACACGTTGCTCGTGGGCGGCATGGAACCGCCGTGTGACCCGCTCGTCCACCTCGACAGTCCCGACGACGCCGTCGAACAGGTGAGCGCGGAGACGTGGGAACTGCAGTCGCTCCGGCTCGCTCGCCGGATGCCGAGCGCGACGATCCCGTCGCAGCCGCGCGGCATCGTCGGTGTCTACGACGTCACCGAGGACTGGATCCCGATCTACGACCGCACGTCGCTCGACGGCTGGTTCGTCGCGATCGGCACGAGCGGCCACGGCTTCAAGCAGGCACCGTTCGTCGGCGAGTTGATCGCGGCGCTCGTGCAGGCGGTCGAGGCCGGTCACGACCACGATGCCGACCCGATCGAGGTGCCGGCCAGCTGGACCGGGAACACGGTGCGCATGGCGCACTTCTCCCGACGTCGCCACGTGGTGCCTCAGTACGGGATGGGCTGACCGAGCGTGCACGGCATCGCACGCACGCCGTGGACGAAGTCGGTACCCGCCAACTCGACCGGGCCGGTGGTGAGGTTCGGGAGTCGCCTCGCGAGCTGATCGAACATCGCACGGATCTCGGCCCGGGCCAGGTTGGCACCGAGGCAGAAGTGCGGGCCGCCGCCGCCGAAGCCGACCTGCATCGGCTGCAGACCGCGTCGGACGTCGAAGCGGTGAGGATCCGCGAACACCGACTCGTCCCGATTGGCCGAGCAGTACCACATCACCAACCGCTCCCCCGCTGCGATCTCCGTCCCGCCGAGGGTCGTGTCGACCGCAGCGGTGCGGCGGAAGTAGAGGACGGGCGTGGCCCAGCGAACGATCTCGTCCACCGCGGTCCGAGCGTGGGCGTCGAACGCGCCGAACCACAGCTCGCGCTGGTCGGGGAATCTGGCGAGCGCATCCATGCCGTGGGCGATCGCCGTGCGTGTCGTCTCGTTGCCGGCCACGACCAGCAGCACGGTGAACGCACCGAACTCCTGCGGCGTGAGGCGCTCGCCGTCGACCTCGGCGTGTACGAGCGTGCCGATGACGTCGTCCGCCGGCGGTCGCTTGCGCCGCTCGACGGCGAGTTCCTGCGCGTAGTCGTAGAGCGTTCGTCCTGCACGAGCGATCGTGTCGTACGGGTCCTCACCGTCGGGGTGCGAGAGACCGAGGATCTCGTCCGTCAGCGACCTCAGCAGCGCGTGGTCTGCTGCCGGCACGCCGAGCATGCTCATGATGATCGTCAATGGGAGTGGCTGCGCGAACAGGTCGACGAAGTCACCGTCGCCCGATCCCACGGTCTCGATCGCGGCGTCGACCACCTCCGCTGCCACCGTCGTGACGAGACCCTCGAGCGCAGCGATCTGCTTCGGGCTGAACGCTCGCGCGACGATCGACCGGAGACGAGCGTGCACCGGATCGTCCATGTTCAGCATCGAGCCGAAGAAGTCCTCGAACTCCGGCGGATCGTCGTCGATGTTCGTGCCGTACCGGCTCACGAACACGTCGGGCCGCCGGCTCACCATCCACACGTCGTCGTAGCGAACGACCGACCGGTACGGCGCTGCCGGCGGGCTGCCGAGCGGCCGCGGGAGCGGCTCGTCGCTCAGTGCTGGGCGGCGCCGGAGCTCCGCGAACACCGCATCGCGTTGCTGCATGTCCAGCGACCAGAAGTCCTCTTCGACCGTGCGCATCGCGCCACCGTAGTCCCAGCCTTGACCGATTTCTATAGAGTGATAGGTTTCTGATCCATGACGCTGCGCGTGATCTCCGCCGACAACCACATCTCAGAACCGAAGTCGCTCCTCGAGTCCCTGCCGGAGCACCTGCGTGCGATGGACCGCCAGAAGGTCGAGCGCAACGGCGAGTCCTACCTCGACGGGCCGGGCCTGCGCCCGATGCGGCTCGCCTACACCGAGCGCTACGACGGTTGGGTCGACGACGACGAGCGACAGCGCGAGTTCCGGGACGACGAGTCGAAGGGTCGCGACCCCGACACACGCCTCGCGATGCAGGCCAAGGACGGCGTCTACGCCGAGGTGATCTACCCCAACACGTTCATGGGGGTGATGAACCACCCGAACGACGAGTTCCAACGCACTGCGTCTCCGATCTACAACGACTACATGATCGAGCAGTTCGGTGGTCGGCCAGACCGCTTCGTCCCGGTGGCGGTCCTGCCCAGCATGAACATCGACGACGCCGTCGCCGAACTCCACCGGGTGGCGGGCCTCGGCTTCCGGACCGCCATGATCGCTGCGTCGGTGCCGTGGCTGCCCTACAGCGAACGCGACTGGGATCCGCTGTGGTCGGCGTTCGAGGAGACGGGCCTGCTCTGCAACTTCCACGTGTTCACGGGCAACCTCTGTCAGTTCACCGAGTTCGCCGACCCGCTGAACATCCCGCTCGACCGCCTCGAGGCGTACCGCGAGCGGATCCGCATCCGCGGGTTCGAGGAGGTGCTGGGCACCACGGTCGGCGGGTGCGTCGCGGCCATGAGCCCGCTGATCCATCTCACCGGCAGCGGCACACTCGACCGCCACCCCGATCTGCGCTTCGTCCTCGCCGAGTGCGAGGCCGGCTGGTTGCCGTGGACGCTCGCGGGGATGGATCGCATGCAGCGGCGCCGCCACTACGGGCTCAACAAGCTCGAACTGCAGCCGAGCGAGTACTTCCGTCGGCAGGGGTACATCACGATCTCGGACGACGAGATCGCCATGCTGCTCATCGACCACATCGGTGCCGATCGGGTCATGTGGTCGAACGACTACCCGCATGACGAAGGGACGTATCCCACGAGTGGCGAGGTCATCGATCGGACCATGGGCCATCTCGATCAGGCCACCCGCGAACAGGTGCTCAGCGGCACCGCCGCAGCGGTCTACGGCTTCGACAAACTCTGGGCCGCAGCCTCGGTCTGATCGAGGTCGACACTCCCCGAGGCGAGCCCACGAATCGTGTAGCGCACGATCGCCGCGACGGTCGACTCGACCTCGTCCCCCTTCACGCGGCATCGCATCGCCACCGCGGTCGATGCGAGCATCACCTCGCGGGCGAGCTGCGGATCCATGTCGACGAGATCTCCGACCGTCATCGCTCGGGCGATCAGGTCGTCGACGACCTCGTGGAACGCCGCGAGATGCGGGCGGTAGGTGAGCCGCGGGTCCCTCAGCTCCGGCGCGTCGGGCAGGAAGCTGAGGTCATAGGGAGAGCCACACAGGCGGCGGGCATCGAACAGCAGCAGCGCGTACAAGCGCACCAGCGCCGGCGCTCGCTTGCGACGAATCGAACGTGCGAAGGCCGCTGACTCGACGATCCCCCACTCCACCAATCGGTTCAGGATGTCGAACTTGGTGGGGAACCAGTAGTAGAGCGACGGCTGCTGGATGCCGGCTGCCTGCGCGATCTCTCTGGTGGTCGTCGACGAGAAGCCCCGTTCGGCGAACAGGCGTGATGCCTCGATGAGGATCTGCTCCGCCGGGTCGAGGTTCGGGTCGTTCATGGGTGCCAGCCGCGGTCGGCCCGTACGTCGCGTCACGGCCGCCACCATAACCACGTGGCAACCTCTGGCACATGTTTCGATAGTGTGATAGATACACCGTCCGACATCACTCTCGGGGGGGGAACCATGGGGAACACCGCACCGGACGACGGCCTGCTCGCACTCCAGGCGGCTGTGACGCGACGCCGCTTCTTGCAGCGACTCGCCATGACCTCGGCGTTCGGCGCCGCCAGCGCCGCGCTGCTCGCGAACTGCTCGAGCGACGGCGACGAAGGTGCTCCCTCGACCGGAGCTGCGAGCACCGATGGCGCCGGCGCAGCCACGACGTCAGTGGAGGGGAGCGGCACGCTCGAGGGCTTCCGGGTCGTCGGCTTCAGCGGTGGTGGAACGGGCAAGCCGCTCGCCGAGCTGCGCATCGCGACCCAGGCGCCAGGTGCGATCGTACCCGGCTTCGCCTTCGACCCGGGTGAGACCGTCGTCCGGCGACTCGCCTGGAACTCACTCGTCGCGCTCGACAACGAGGGCAATCCGGTGCTCGCCGATGCGGAGTCGTACACACCCAACGCCGACCTCACCGAGCACGTGTTCACGCTGCGCGACGGGCTGCAGTGGTCCGACGGCACGCCCTACGACGCGCAGACCTACATCGACTCCCTGTTGTATCGGCTGCCGCTCGGCGGGATCTTCGGGCCGTCCTGGCTGGTGGGCATGAACGACGTGCTCTTCAACGGTGCCGATCCGTCCACGCTCGGCTACGAGGCACCGGACCCGAAGACGCTGATCTTCCGCAGCACCGCGCCCGTACCGTTCATCGAACGCTTCCTCGCATCCAACGGCGACTTCTTCCCCATCCCGATGCACCTGTTCGCAGATGCCGACTCGTCCGAGGTGCTCGCGTCGATGTCGGACCCGGCGAACTTCGTCTGCAACGGCCCGTACGTGATCACCGAGAACTCCCCCGGATCGATCGTCTACGAGCGCAACCCGAGGTTCTCGAGCGGGGGGCCCGCAGGGGTGGCCGATCGAGTGGTCACCACCGTGTTCGACGCGATGCGCTCGTCCCAGTCGTTCAACGCCTTCCGGTCGGGTGAGCTCGACGTCGTGACGGTCGGCGCGAACGACATCCCCTCGGTGCAGGCCGACGCCGACCTGTCGGCACGGACCACGCAGATCGTGTGGCCGAACTACAACATGGTCGTCGTCAACCACAACCGCGAACCGCTGGGCGACCCGCGCGTCCGCACCGCGCTCCACCTGGCGATCGACCGCAAGGTCCTGGCCGAATCCGTGCTCTCCGGCTCAGCGCTCCCGATGGAGGGGTTGCTGTCCCCCGGCTACGAGGGCTACGACCCCGATTTCCGCGCCGTCGACGTCGCCGACCCGGCGGCCGAGGCGCAGCGGCTCCTCGCCGAGGCCGGCTTCCCCGGCGGCGAGGGGTTCCCCGAGCTGACCTACATCACCCAGGGAGACGCCTCGTTCGACCTGATCAGCCAGACACTGATCGGGATGTGGAACGACGTGCTCGGCATCACCGTCAAGCTGCAGCGCCTCGACCCCGCCTCGTGGTTCTCCGCCGTGATCACTCCTGAGGACGTGGCGGAGTGGGGTGATCTCGCCGACGCGCCGTGGCCGGCTGCCTTCCGTGATCCGGCGGACACCTTCCCCGATCTGCTGTACTTCGGCGGCGTGGTCTACCACCACAACTGGACGATGCCGGACGACCTGCTGGCACGGTGCGAAGCCGCGCTCTACGAGGTCGATCCCGTGGTGCGAGCGTCGGCGCTCGCAGAGGTGAACGCCGCAATCATGAAGGAGTTGCCGATCATCCCGGTCACGCTGCTCAACGACATCCAGGTTCGGCGTGAGGGCATCGCCGGGCAGTTCGCCGCCTACGGCAGCGAGTTCTACGGTTTGCGGCACGTCTCGGCCGAATGAGCGCGAACGGCACGATCGCTCGTCGCGTCGGGCGGACGGGGGTCGTGCTGCTGGTGGTGTACGCCATCACCTTCGTCTGCGTCCGCCTCACACCGGGCAACCCGTTCGCAGCGCGGGCACCGCGGGCGCTCTCCCCCGACCAGCAGGCACGCCTCGAGCGCCAGTTCGGTCTCGACGACCCGTGGCCGGTGCAGTTCGTGCGCTACCTCTTCAGGGCGCTCTCCGGCGACTTCGGGGTCTCGTACGCCCACCAGGGCGAGGACGTGGTCGACGTGATCGTCGCTCGCGCCTGGCCGACGATGTCGCTGGTCGGTGCGGCGCTGCTCGTCGGGCTCGTGGTGGGTGTCCCGTTGGGCGTCGCCGCAGCGCTGCGAAACGACTCGTGGTTCGACCATCTGCTGTCGGGCGTCAGCACCCTCGGGGTCGCGATCCCCGTGTTCGTCGCCACGCCGGTGCTCGTGATCGTGCTGTCGGTGTACGCCGGATGGCTGCCGGCCCAGGGATGGGACGGGCTGATCAGCACGACGGCGATCATCCCGATCGTCGTCCTCGCGCTCGAGCCGATCGCGGTCACCGCCCGCTTCACACGAGCTTCGATGATCGAGGTGCTGCGGTCCGACCATCACCGCACGGCGCGTGCGCGCGGACTCGCTCGTCGGACCGTCGTGTTCCGCTTCGCGCTGAGGAACGGCCTCGTTCCGGTCACCACCATCACCGGCCTGCAGGTCGCCGGACTGCTCGGGTCCGTGGTGCTCGTGGAATCCGCCTACAACGTGCCCGGTCTCGGCAAGGAGTTCTTGGCGGCGATCACCGCTCGCGACTACCCGGTCGTCATGGCGGCGACCTTGATCTTCGCCGCCGTCATCGTCGTCGCGAACCTCCTGGTCGATGTCGCGTACGCACGCCTCGACCCGCGAATCCGGTCTGCATGAGCTCGATCGAGTCGGCGGGGTTGTCGGCGGGCCGGGTGCCGGCCACGCTCGCACCCATCGAGATCGCCCGGCGGTTCAGCCACCGCCGCATCGCCCTCGTGTCGGCCGCGCTCCTCGTGCTCATCGTCGTCCTCGCGTTCAGCTCCGACCTGTGGCTCACTCGCGACTACGCCGACCAGGACCCGCTGGTGCGGAACCAGCCACCATTGGGCGACGCCGGGCTGCTCGGCACCGACCAACTCGGACGTGATCTGCTCGCCCGACTGATGTTCGGGATCCGGCTGTCCGTCGCCGCGGCGGCGTTCGGCGTGTTGGTCCAGCTCGCCGTTGGCGTGCCGCTGGGCTTACTCGCCGGCTACCGGGGCGGCTGGATCGATTCCGTGGCGATGCGCAGCGTCGACGTGATGCTCGCGGTGCCCGGCTTGCTCATCGCATTGCTCATCGGCATGAACATCAAGGAGCAGGTCGCATCCGGCTCCGGGGCGGTCGCGGACGTCCTCCGTTCGATCGACCGGCTGACGGCGGGTCTCACCCCGGTGTTCGTCGTCCTCGTCGTGTTCTTCTGGGTGTCGATGGCACGCATCGTGCGGGGCGAGACCCGCGTCGTGATGGCGCGCGACTTCGTGCGGGCGGCCCGCGGGCTCGGCGCCGGCCCGTTCCGGATCGTGGTGCACCATGTGTTGCGCAACTGCATCGCCCCGATCACGGTGTCGGTGGCGTTGCTGATCCCGGTGACGATGCTCACCGAGGCGGCGATGTCACTGGTGGGGGTCGGGGTCGACCCGCCTCGCCCGTCGCTCGGGGTCATGATCTACGAGGGCGCCCAGCAGATCAACAGTTTCCCCTATCAGACGCTGGTGCCCTCGATCACGTTCGCCGCAGTGGTGCTCCTCGTCGGGTTCGTCGGTGACGGCCTCCGCGCGGCCCTCGACCCCACGACGGAGCAGGGTCGCTGATGGACCAGCTCGTGGTGTCCGATCTCGTGGTGGAGTTCGCTCGGGCGGGACATCGCGTGCCCGTGGTCCGTGGGGTGTCGTTCACCCTCGAGCGTGGCCGACGAGTGGCGGTGGTGGGCGAGTCGGGTTCCGGCAAGTCGGTGACGGCACTCGCCGTCACCCGCCTCCTCCCGCCGACCGCGTCGATCAGGTCCGGATCGATCTCACTCGACGGCAGCGACCTGCTCGGCCTGCCCGAGCGGTCGATGGAGGACATCCGGGGTGGCCGAGTCGCGATGGTGTTCCAGGACGCCCTCACGGCCCTCGATCCGCTGTTCACGATCGAGCAGCAGATCCAGGCCGTGCTGGATCGCCACGCGCCGCGAGCAAGCCGTCAGGCGCGGCACGACGAGTGCCTCGAGTTGATGCGCGCCGTCGGCATCAGCGACCCGGAGCGCCGCCTGCGCGCGTACCCTCATGAGCTGTCGGGCGGCATGCGCCAACGCGCCCTCATCGCCACGGCCCTCGCCGGCGATCCGGAGGTCCTCATCGCCGACGAGCCGACGACCGCACTCGACGTGACCGTGCAGGCCCAGATCGTCGATCTGCTCCGTCGCCTGTCGGACGAGCGCGGGATGGCAGTGATCCTGATCACCCACGACCTGGGCGTGGTCGCCGACTTCGCCGATCGGGTGGTGGTGATGTACGCCGGTCGCATCGTCGAGGACGCCCCCGCCGACGAGCTCTTCGAGTCTCCGGCCCACCCGTACTCCGCTGCGCTGCTGGACTCGCTGCCGTCCCTCGACGGACCTCGCATGCGCCGGCTCCCGTCGATCGGCGGGGCGCCCCCGGACCCTGCCGCGCTTCCCGCCGGATGCTCGTTCGCCCCCCGTTGCGCGCGGGCGACGGGTGAGTGCGACAGTGAGCCGGTCCTCGTCACGATCGGTGCCCGCCGCGTCGCCTGCCACCACGCCGGGACGGCGTGATGGACGACGCTCTCCGCATCGACGACCTCGTCAAGGAGTACCCGATCGGCAGCGGCCGGCGTCGCTCGATCGTCCGCGCAGTCGACGGTGTGAGCCTCCGCGTGCGCCGGGGTGAGACGCTGGCGCTCGTCGGCGAATCGGGCTCGGGCAAGACCACGACCGCCCTGTGTGCGCTTGCGCTGGAGCGACCCACGTCGGGCGAGGTGTGGATCGATGGCCGGGAGGTCACCGGCATGTCACCCAAGGAGCTGCGCTCCTTGCGCCGACAGGCCCAGTACATCTTCCAGGATCCGTTCGCGTCGCTGAACCCGCGGATGTCGGTTCGCGAGATCGTTCGGGAGCCGCTCGACATCCACCGCGTGGGCGACAGCGCCGGGCGCGACGCACGGGTGGCCGAGCTCCTCGGCCTCGTCGGGCTCGCCGGCGACGCGGCCGCACGGTCGCCCCACCAGTTCAGCGGGGGCCAGCGGCAGCGGATCGGCATCGCCCGCGCCCTCGCGCTGTCGCCCGGCCTGCTGGTGTGCGACGAGCCGGTCTCGGCGCTCGACGTGTCGGTGCAGGCCCAGGTGATCAACCTCTTGATGGACCTCCAGGACGAGCACGACCTCGCCTACCTGTTCATCGCGCACGACCTCGCGGTGGTGCGCCAGATCGCGCACCGGGTGGCGGTCATGTACCTCGGCCGCATCGTCGAGGAGGGTGCGGCCGACGAGATCTGCGCGAAGCCGCGCCACCCGTACACCGTCGCGCTGATGTCCGCGGCGCCGGCCCGGCCGGGTCGTGGTGTCCATCGCGAGCGCATCGTGCTGACCGGCGATCCACCGAGTCCGATCGACCCACCTTCGGGTTGCGCGTTCCACACCCGCTGCTGGAAGGCGGCAGACACCTGCCGGACGGTCCGGCCACCGCTGATCGAGCTGGATCCGGGGCACGCAGTGGCGTGTCACTTCCCGGTGCGGCGCGACACCGAGCTGGGGTGAGCCGTCGGGTCGGCGGCGTCCATCAGTTCATCGGTGCGCCGCCTTCGAGCTTGCGACGCGCCACGAACTCGGTCAACTCGGCGACGACTGCGTCGTCGATCGGTGGGGGCTCGTAGGCGTCGAGCAGCGACCGCCAGATCTCGCCCGCCCGGGTGCGGGCGTCGACGCGACCGCGTTCGACCCACGTCTCGTAGTTGTCCCAGTTCGACAGGATCGGCGTGTAGAACGCCGTCTGGTAGCGCTCGAGCGTGTGCGCAGCGGCGAAGAAGTGCCCGCCCGGGCCGACGTCGCGGATCGCCGCGAGGCCGAGGTCGGCCTCGTCGACGCTGAAGCCCTCGAAGTACGCGGCCATCATCTGCAGCATCTCGGCGTCGAGGATCAGCTTCTCGAACGACGCGGCCAATCCACCCCCGATCCAGCCCGCCGCATGCAGCACCATGTGCGCTCCCCCGGCCAACGCACCCCAGAGCGACATCTGGCTCTCGTACGCTGCCTGTGCGTCGACGTCGTTCGCTGCCGTGGTGTTCGACGAGCGGAACGGCACGCCGATACGCCGCGCCAACTGCCCACTCGCCTGCGCGGCCAGTGCGTACTCGGGGGTTCCGAACGCCGGAGACCCGGACCGCATGTCGACGTTGGAGGTGAACCCGCCGTACATCGCCGGCGAGCCCGGCCGGACGATCTGGGTCAGGACGATGACGGCCATCGCTTCCGCGTGCTGCAGCGCGAGCGATCCCGCGAGGGTGACGGGCCCCATCGCGCCCGCGAGGGTGAACGGTGTCACCACCGAGACCTGCTGGTGCTCGGCGAGCGCGATGAGTCCCTGCGCCATCGGGCTGTCGAGCTGCAGCGGCGAGTTCGTGTTGATGACGCCCGACAGCGCCGTGATCGAGCACATGTCGTCGCGCGAGACACCGAGGGCGATCGCCGTCATGTCGAGTGCGTCGAGGACGCGCAGCCGTCCGAGCGACTGCGGCTGCCAGTTCTTGTCCATGAGCGTGATCTGCGCGAAGTAGTGATCGAGGTGACGATCGTGCGCCGGTAGGTCGAGCGCCTCGAACGGGCCTCCGCCTTCCTGGTGGACGATGTCGAGCGACTGGACGACTCGCAGGTAGTCGCAGAACTCCGCATACGTACCGGACCTTCGGCCGCGCTCGTTGTCCATCACGAACGCCGGCCCGCCTGTCGAGCAGAAGATCGTGTGCCGTCCACCGACAGGGAGGTCGCGCTCGGGGTTGCGACTGCGCAGCACGAACGTCTCCGGCACCGACGACAGGAACGCTGCGACCATCTCCCGGTCGAGCCGGACCTGCAGCTCGTCGACCGTCGCGCCTGCCTCGCGATAGCGGCGACGCGCCTCGTCGTCGAGCACCCGGATCCCGACGTCTTCGAGGATGCTCGACGCCGCGACGTGGATCGCCTCCACCTCGTCGGCCGAGATCACTTCGGTCGGCGCGAACCGACGTTCGACGACCTTCCACGGCCGCTGACCGATCGTCGATCGCGACCGATCGGCGCCTCGCCTGCTCGAACCACCGCGCCGACGCTCCGTCACGTTCGTACTCCTCTCGATCGTCGATCGCCCTCGCGCAGTGCTCGGTCGATTCGCTCCACCGCGACGCGCATCGCCTTCACGCACCGCTCGATGTCGTCACCGATCCGGTACGCCGGCCCGGCGACGGCGATCATTCCGACGACCTCCGACGCATCTCGAACAGGCATCGCGATCGATACGAGCCCCTCTTCGAGTTCCCCGACGGCGACAGCGGCTCCGCGGTCCCGGTCCGCCTCGAGGCGGCGGAGCACATCGGCAGCACTCGTCGGGGCGAGCGGTCCCGCCTGGAAGCGCAGTCCTCTGAGCATCGCCCGGACCGCAGCCGTGTCGTGGTCGAACCACGACGCGCGACCGGCAGCCGTGCACCACCGCGGCGAGGTCCGGCCGATCCAGGTGACGGCTTCGACGGCCTCGCCCGACGACACCGTGTCCACCACCAACGAGTCGTGAGCTCGTGGCACCTCGAGCGAGGTGCGCTCACCGAGCGTCGCCGCGAGCTCGACGAGCGCCGGCCGCGCCGCCCGGACGAGATCGGGTCGGCCTGCCGAGGCGCAGATCTTCAGCAGCGCGGGACTCGACGAGTACTCCAGCGTGTGCTCGTCTCGCACGATCAGCCCGGCGGATTCGAGGAGGGCGAGCCCTCGCGACACCTGACTCCGCTCGCGTGCGGTCGCATCGGCGACCGCTGCAACACCCGAACCGTGCGACCCCGACGCCTCGGACTCGAGAATGGCGCGCAGCAGTTGGAGCCGTCGTCCAGCGTTCGTCGAGATCGAGTTGGTCTCCCGGCGAGCGTCGCGTTCGGCGGCGATCTGGTCAGGTGATCGTGCCATCGATCACCCCTCGTCCACGGGCAGCACCGAGATCCTGGGCCAGTCGAGATGCAGCGTCGGCCACACGTTCGCCGATGACGTCGAGCCGGGATCGCATCCGGGAGATCGGCCCACCGACGACGAGGGCGGCGGCGATGCGACCGGTGACGTCGTGCACGGGCGCCGCGGCCGATCCGACCCCCGCCTCCGCTCGTTCGTCGAGCGCGCTGTACCCCGTACGACGCGCCGCCTCCACGAGCGCTGCGAACTCGGCGACCGTCCGTGGTGCGTTCGGTGCCGCACCGGCTCGCATGAGCGCCCCTCGTCCGATCGCATCACCGAGGTCCTCGGCACGCGTGTCCAGCAGCAGCGCCGGTCCGGCGTCGCTACGCGCGATCGGCCAGCTCCGCCCGACCCAGGACGTCGCCTGGATCGACCGCTGACGCGGGATCGCCTCGGCACGGGTGACGGCGTTCCGGCCTTCCCGCACGACCAGGTAGGCGGTCTCACCGACATCAGCTGCCAGCTGATCGAGGACGATCTGCCCACGGCTCACCAGCCGCTGTTGGCCTGCGCGGGCCGCGAGCACGTACCACGTCCAGTCGAGCCGGATCCGCCGGGTCCGCGGGTCTCGGACGACCAGACCGAGCTCGGCGAGATCGGCCACCAGGCGCGACACGACCGAGCGATTGCGACCCGTGCCCGCCACCACGTCCGCGACCGTCGCGCCTGCGACCCCGGTGGCGGCCAGCAGTTCGAGCACGTCGCGAGCACAGGCCGACGCAGGATCCTCCGACTCGTCAGCGATCGCGACCTCCGTCCGACCCCTCCGCTCTCGCACGACGCCTCCTCTGATGTCGCAGATTAGCACGGGTCATTGCTCAGACGCACCGCCCGCGATCGTGGAGCATCACGCGAAGTTGGCTCTTGCGGCGAATTCGATCCATTGATAGAAACCTGCTCGGGGAATCGGCCTGAAGGAGGCACTGGTGGGGACCGACGATCGTTCTTCCGCGGCGCACGTCATCGACGACCGCGGCGAGCAGGGGACGCGCCGTCCGAGGTCGAGCCGACAGGCGCGGCGCGGACTCGGACTCGGGTTCGCGCTCATCCTGGGCGCGGCGCACGTCACCGTCGCCAGCGCCGCTCCGGCGGTGCCGACGGTGGCCGTGCCGATCACCTCGGTGCCCTGCCCGGCGCCGGCCGACGCTGCCGTCTGCGGCACGATCCAGGTGCCGGCAGATCGGACGCGACCCGAACGCGGCTCGATGACGGTCTTCTTCCGGCTCTACCAGGCAGCCAACGCCACTGGGGTCATCGTGCCACGCCAAGGCGGGCCCGGCCCCGCGAGCACAGCTCCCCAGTTCGTGTCGCGGGTGCGCGGCGTGATGAGCCCGCTCTTCGGCAGCGGCTGGTCGATCCTGTTCGTCGACCAGCGCGGCCGGGGCGGCTCGAACGCCATCAACTGCCCGGACCTCCAGGCGAACGGCCTGAGCGAAGCCGGCGTCATCGCGTGCGCCGCATCCCTGGTCGACGCCTCCGGCATCCCCGGTTCCGGCGCCGATCTCTACTCGACCGCTGCGTCGGCCGACGACCTCGAGGACGTGCGCCGAGCCCTTGCTGCGGCAGGTCGCATCCCGGACGTCCCGATCGACCTCTTCGGCCAGAGCTACGGCGGTGTCGACCTCGAGGCCTATGCGGCCCGCTACCCCCAGCAGGTTCGGAGCATGGTGGGTGACTCGCCGTACTCGTCGAGCAGCGACTTCTTCGGAGTGCGCGCCGCGAGCGCCTTCGTGGAGTCAGCCGTGCAGGCGTGCCGTCTGAACGCGGGGTGCCGCACCGATCGGGAGGACATCGAGAAGCTGGTGAGAGATCTGCGTCGCTCACCACTCACGGGCACCGGCGTCGACCTGAGCGGGACGACCCGCCAGGTGACCGGCGACGAAGTGGCCGTTCTGTACTCGCTCATCTTCAACCAGCCGACACCGCTGGTCGCCCAACTGGGAGCCGAGTTCTTGAACCAGGGCGAGATCGGTGCCGCGGCCCGGGCGTATCGACGCGGCGACACAGCGCCGCTGCTCCGCCTGCTCGCCGAGAACGCCGACCTCCTGATCCCGACCGGATCGCCGCTGCCGTTCACTCGCAACTCGTTGGGCAACGTCGTTGCGACACAGTGCGCCGACCAGACCTCGGCGCCGTGGACCTGGGGCAGCCCGAATGCTGCGGCCGAGTACCAGGCCGCGCTCGCTCGAGTGCGTTCGTCGTCGATCGCGCCGTTCTCCCGCAGTGCCTGGAGCGAGTTCAGCACCGCGGCAGCGCTCGGCGGTTCGCTGTGCGTCCCGTGGCCCACATCGCCGATCGAGGCCCTTCCGGCGGGCTCGCCCCTGACCTCGGCGCCCGTGCTCGCGGTGTCGCCGTCACTCGACAACGCGGTACCGCCCGCGTACGTGACCGAGTGGGCGGACCGCTACCCGAACGCCCGCGTCGCCGTGCTCACCGGCCGGGGCCACATCCCTGGCGTGCGAGCCGATGCGTGCGCACAGCGCATCATCCGTTCCTTCATCGCCGACCCCTCGGCGGCCCTGAACCTGGCGTGCGCGTCGACGCCGCAGATCCTGCCCCTGGCAACGCCCGACTTCCCGGTCGAGGTGTCGCACGCCGCCGAGGCGAAGGTCGACAGGAGTACTCGAACCGACCGGTCGAGGCCCGAGGGTCGTCGCGTCGCGACCGTGACCGTCGCGACGACGCTCGATGCCCTGAAGCGCTTCACCATGGCGGCAAACCCCGCGTACAGCAGCACAGGGCTGCGCGGCGGTGGCGTGAGTGGCGCGGCCGACGGCCTCGGCGTCGTGACGGTCACGTTGACCGGCGCGCGTTTCGTCGACGACCTCGCGGTCAGCGGCACGACGACCTGGGACCCGTCGACGTTCGCACTCACCGGCACCCTGACCATCGCGAGACCGAACGGCCAGCAGGTGGGCACTGTCACGGTGTCCGGCACCTGGCGGATGCCCGGTGGTGCACCGCTTCAGGTTCGTGGCTCCATCGGCGGCCGCCCCGTGGCACTGCTGGTGCCGGCGACCTGACCACCGACACGTCGCAACGAGAGGACACCGGATCATGGACGCAGGAGGCGCTCGCAGCGTGCGCACCGGCCGATGCCTGTGCGGTGCTGTCAGCTTCGAGCTCGAGGGCGAGATGATCGCAACAGCGGTCTGCCACTGCGACCACTGTCAACGGCAGAGCGGTGGCGCCTTCTCCGTGAACCTCGTCGCCCATGTCTCTCAGCTCACCGTGCGCGGTGAGCTGAGCACCTTCGACGATCGCGGCGAGCACGGTGACGACGTGTACGTGTGGCGCCGGTTCTGTCCGTCGTGCGGGTCGCCGGTCGTGTCGGAGATGGCCAAGTCGGAGGGCAGGATCGCGGTGAAGGCCGGCCTGCTCGACGATCGGTCGACGGTACTCCCGACCGTCGAGGTGTGGTGCGAGCACCGCCAGCCCTGGGTCGTACTCCCGGGGATGGCGGTGTCGCTCGACCGTCAGTAGCTGCTCGCGTGCAGCTCAGACCCCGTTGCGCGGCACCGCGACACTCCACTCGCGGTGCGAGACGCAGCGATCGCCCTCGAAGGCGTCGACCACACCGTCGATGACGAACTCCTCCTGCGTTGCACGCATGCAGACGGATGCGTCGACCCGGACGTGCCAGTCGCCCCGGCGGAGTCCGCACACGAGCCGAGAGGTCGCGCGGGCCGAGAGAGGATCGTCCGGCCGGATCGTGTAGGTGAGTTCCGGCCACTCGTAGAGATCGAGGTCGATGTCGTCGAGGTGGATCACGCCCGCCCCCGAGTCGGCGTCGCCCTCGGCGAAGACCCGATACGTGGTCTCTCCCGTCGCCAGATCGGTGAAGATCGTGAACCCGCTCCTCCCCTCGGCGAGGGGCGTGACCGCAGCCCCGCGGGCACGCAGCGGGGCCTCGAAGGCCGGCAGCTGCGCGTCGGTGGCGCGGGGTTCGCGCGCGGGAAGCAACAGACGGCCCTCACCCGTGAACACCGTCAGGGTCACCGGCGCGGGCGACGGCCACACCGTCGGCCAGTAGGCCGACGACAACGACAGGCGGATGCGGTGTCCGGCCGGGAACGCGTACCCGATGTCGTCGAGGTCCACGGTCACACGCATGCGCTCGCCCGGACGAACGGGTTCGGGCGCGGCATGGCTGTGACGGTGTGTGAGATTCAACAGGCCCCAGGTGACCTTGGTCGATGCGCCGTCGGGGGCGACGTCGCAGAGGCGCGCGACGACGAAGGCCGATGGCTGATCGGCGGCGACGTCGAGTTCGATCGACGCCGCGCCGACGATCTCCAGTCGCTCGTCGAGCGGCGCGCTGTCGAACACGAGCGACATCGCGTCATCGGCTCGCTGATCGCCTGCGGTGTCACCCGGATATCCGAATCCGCAGAACCGGCCGCCGTGCATGCCCGTCGTCTGCGGCGAGCCGACCGTCAGCTCGGCGGTCGATGCGGCACCGTTCACGAGACCGCGGGGATCCAGCAACATCGGCGTCGGCACCACGTGGGGGCTCGGCCACTCCTCCTCGGCGACCCAGCGACCGGGGCGCTCGTCGTAGTGGGTGCGCGGCGGCGCCGAGTCGTGGACCCAGATCCGCATCCGCGGCTCGTCCATCACACCGTTCTCGACGCCCTTGAGCCAATGGTCCCACCATCGGCGGCACTCCTGGAGGAAGCCGATCGCCGGACCGGGGACTCCCTGGTGCAGGTACTGGTGCCCCCACGGTCCGGCCAGCACCTTCCACGGGGAGGACAGGTTCGCCGCGAGCCGGAACGGGGTGTTCGAGTAGCTGTCCGCCCAACCGCCGATCGCGTACACGGCGCACGTGATCGCCGAGTAGTCCTCGTCGACCGACCCCTGCTTCCAGTAGTCGTCGTGCGTCTGATGCGTGACCCACGGCTCTGCCAGGAAGGGCAAGGAGGCGAGCCGTTCCGACCACATGTCACGCCAGCGCTCGCCGACGATCTCCGGGTCGGGTGGCAGGACCAGGGCACCCTGCATCATCGCCGCCCACTCACCGTTGTCGCTGAGCATGCACCCGCCGCGGTAGTGCACGTCGTCGCCGTAACGGTCGTCGCTGGCGTGGATCGCGATGACTGCCGCAAGCGCGGGCGGCCGTCGCGCCGCGACCTGCAGCGAGTTGAACCCGCTCCAGGACTTCCCCATCATCCCGACCCTGCCCGTGCACCAGGACTGCGCGGCGATCCAGGCGATCGCCTCGACGCAGTCGTCCTGCTCCTGCACCGTGTACTCGTCGTACAGCAGCCCCTCGCTGTCGCCGGAGCCGCGCATGTCGATCCGCAGGCATGCGTATCCGTGACCCGCGAACCACGGGTACATCTCCTCGTCGCGTTCCCGGGTGCTGTCGCGCTTGCGGTACGGGATGTACTCGATGATCGCAGGAACGGGGTCGGCCTCGGCATCCTCGGGGAGCCACATGCGAGCTGCCAGTCGGGTGCCGTCGGCGAGCGGGATCCAGATGTTCTCGATGTCCCGCACCGAGCGGGGATACGTGTCGACGATCTCCATGATCACTCTCCCTCGAGTGTTTCGATCAAACGAATGAAACTCTACCGAGCACGCCCGACCCGGATTCCAAGCCGAGCGGCGACCGACCCACCGGATCGAGACGTCGATCAGCAACAGCGCGTTGTTCCCGCGGACGTCGTCGGGGAACTCCGTCGTCAGCTACGTGGCGACGTCGTCGTACGTGCCGCCTCGCACCGACTCGAACAACGCCACGATCGCCCTGCGTCGTCGACGCATTCGAGGCCCTCGGTGTCACCCGCCGATCCGATCCGACCCCCCCGATCCCGAGAGGTGCAGGCACACCGGACGGGGGTCGGTCCAGCACTACACGAGTGCCTCGACGACCGGCTGGACTCGGCCTCGCAGCTGAGCTGCCGTGAGTGGGGCGTGGTTGAGAAGCTCGAGCTCCAGGCCCCGCACGAGAGCGACCAGCGTTGCGGCACCGGCGTCAGCCCGGCGACTGCCGGCCGCCCGGAGTTCCTCGGCGAGATGTCGCCGTTGGGTCAGTTCCCAGTTGCGGAATTCCCGGCGGAGAGCCGGGTCGCGACCGGCGAACATGATGAGTTCGTACTCCGCTCGAACCAGCGGTTGGTTGTCGGATTCCTGACGGATGAGCGCAACGACGAGTTCGACCAGTCGCGATGTCGCCGATGTGGCCCGCCGATCCTGGCGCAGCCTGACGAGCTCCGCGGTGGCGTACCGCAGGTACCAGAGGAAGGCCTCGCGGAGGAGGTCCTCGCGATCGCTGAAGTGGTAGGTGGTCGAGCCGAGCGACACGCCGGCGTGTTCTGCCACCCGTCGATGTCGAACACCGTCGACCCCGTCGCTCGCCACGATCTCCAACGTTGCCGCGATGAGCCGATCGCGGACGGCTTCGTTCGGCACTGTACAAACGTACATCTCCCGTGGTACCGTCGCTCCTGTACATCCGTACAGAGGAGGCGAGGATGAAGGTCGTGTGTCTCGGCGCCGCAGGGGGCATGGGGTCGCGAGCGGCCCAGGAACTGGCGAAGGTGCCGGGTATCGACCGACTGGTGCTGGCTGATCGAGCCAGAGTGGGTCAGGTCGACACCGAGGTCGACGTGACCGATGCGAACGCGTTGCGCCGCGTCCTGTCGGATGCCGATCTGGTGCTGAACTGCACCGGCCCGTTCTTCCGGTTCGGCGTCCCGGTCCTGGAGGCTGCGATCGACACCGCCACGATGTACGTGGACATCTGCGACGACCCGGAGCCGAGTCTGGCGATGTTCGCGCTCGATCAGCGGGCGAAGGACGCCGGTGTCGGAGCGCTCATCGGAATGGGGGCGAGCCCTGGGCTGTCGAATCTCCTCGCCACACGCGCTGCTCGCCACCTCGACTCGGTCACCGACTGCTACACGGTCTGGCCGCTCGATGTTCCATCGCCGGGGCAAGAAGGCGCAACGGTGGACGAAGGACGCGACGCCAACGGACGACCGTCCGCTGCTGTTGCCCACCTGATGGAGCAGATCTCGGGTGCGATTGCCGTGGTCGAACGAGGACGTCGGCAGCATCGTGCCCCACTCGAACCCATCGCGCTCGACTACCCAGGTGGCGGCTCCGGAACGGCCTACACCGTCGGCCACCCGGAACCACTCACGCTGCACGTCTCGTTGGGCATCACCGGCCACGCCGCGAACGCGATGCTCGTCAGACGCTCCACCGCTCCGTATCTGGCCGCGATCGGTCGGGACATCGACCGAGGCAGGCTCACCCACGCAGACGCCGCAGAGGCGGTGCTCTCACCGCGCCCCGCACGACTGTTGAGGGCGCTCATTGCGTCAGCGCGATTCAAGGGTGCCGGATCGCTGCCCGGCTTCTTCGTGCTGCTCCGCGGTGAACGCGAGGGGCAATCGCTCACGGTGGCTTGCCAGTTGACGTCGACGCCGGCCGGCATGGCGGCAGCGACAGCGGTCCCCGCAGTCCTGGCGATCACGCAACTGCTCGATCAGCCACTACCTCCGGGGGTACACCCTCCCGAGACGGCGATCGACGGCGACCGGCTGCTCACAGATCTCCTTCCACACTGCGGTGGGGCGTTCGCATCCCTCGACGAACTCGCGCCGGTGACCGAAGCCGGAGCCAACGCGACCAACCCTGGCACCAGAACGAACGAACGCGACGGACAGGAGCCACGGTGAGGGGTCGACGAGCCTGGGCGGACACGCGGGCCGACGAGCGTGCCGGAGTCATCGAGTGGAACGCCCCGGACGGCGCCCGCGCCAACTGGCTGAGGGGGGCGGGCGCAACGCGCGCCGAACTGACCATCATGTGGGCAGGTGCTCTGGTCGGCATCGGGTATGTCGCAGTCATGTACGCGCGGTCGGACCCGGGCGATTGGTCGTGGTGGCAGTACGCCCTTGCAGCCTTCCTCGCCTGGGATCTCGTCGGCGGGGCCGTGTCGAACGCGTCGAACTCCACCAAGCGCCAGTACTTCGGCGCCGGATTCGCACACGTGGGCGGTGCCGCCCGAATCATCCGCGCGCCGATCGCCTTCACGGCGCTCCACCTCCACCCGTTCTTGATCGTCGCGCTCTACCCGCATGGCACGTGGGGCTGGGCCATCGGCATGTACGTCGGTGCAGTGGTCGGAGCCGTCCTCGTCGACCGTGTCGTGCCTCAGTACCTGCAGCGCCCCGCAGCGATGCTGGTCTTCTGCACGGTGATGCTGTGGTCCCGCTCATGGACGGCACCGCCGGGTTGGGAGTGGTTCGCTGCGATCTTCCTGGCCAAGCTCATCCTGGCCCATGCGGTGCGCGAGGAGCCGTACCGTCCAGCTCCCGGCACCTGATGATCGGACACGGCGGAGGCGTTGCGAACAGCTCGCGACCTCTCGCACACGAGGCCGAGGTACATGGATCGTCCGGGTGAACGCTCACGGCCTCATCGCCCGGTCGACGTGGGACGAGGTGCCCGCAAGCCGCGTCCCGCAGGACACGCACGGCGCCGAGATCGTCGACCTCGTGCTCCGCCGTCGCGGCTGAGCGGCAGGCGCGGCGTCGCGCTCGGGCGATGCCGCGTGAGCGGTCATCGGCGCGCGCGAGTCGGCCGACGGGGTCTTGTCGTGACGTCGTCGACGGTCTATCTTGCCAATGTCAAGATACGGACGGTCGCCGTCCATCCGACCGCAGGGGGAGTCATGAGCACGTCGTCCACCACACCCAACAAGTACCTGGAGGCCAACTTCGCTCCGGTCGACCACGAGCTCACCGTGACCGACCTGGCGGTGACGGGCACGATCCCGAAGGAACTGAA
>WLDE01000041.1 GCA_009704985.1 Actinomycetota bacterium
CGCTCCGGCCGAGGCCGTGACCGCGTCCGCCGCGGCCGCCGGTGCGGCAAGCAGTGGATCGACCGGCGCAGCGTCGGCCGGCGCACCGACCGTGCGCAAGATCGACGGTCCGGCCAACGAGCCGATCGAGCTCTCGGGCCTCGCCGGCACCGCCGTGCTCAAACGGCTCCTGCCGGCCGTCGCCGGCCTCGTGCTGTTCCTCCTCGTGCTGCGCCGGTTCCGGAAGTAGCCGGGCCGCCCTCGGCCGTGACCGCCACCGTGCCGGCGCTGCGCACCCCGTCCCCGGCCGACCGCGCCCGCGTGCGCGAGCTGTTGGGACGCGAACCGCAGGGCGCCTACGAGATCGTCGTGCGACGCGACGACGGCGATCCCGTCGTGCTGCGCAACGACCCGATCCTCGACGACGGCACGCCGATGCCCACGCGTTACTGGCTCGTCGGCGAGCGCGAGCACCTCGCGGTCAGCCGGCTCGAGTCCACCGGCGGCGTGCGCCGTGCCGAGGCCGAGCTCGATCCCGACACGGTCGCCGACGCCCATCATCGCTACGCCGCCGAGCGCGACGAGTGGGTGCCCGCCGGGCACACGGGTCCACGGCCGAGTGGCGGGGTGGCCGGCACGCGCACCGGGGTCAAGTGCCTCCACGCGCACTACGCCTGGTTCCTCGCAGGCGGCGACGACCCCGTGGGCCGGTGGGTCGCCGATCAGCTGGGCGACACCACGGGCACCACCGGCACCACCGGCACCACCGATCTCGCGAACGGCTCCGACACGTGAGCTGGCACGTCGAGCTGGGCGACGCCGAGATCGTCGTCAGCCACCCACCCGGACCCGCCGGCAGCGGCGACCCGGAGGTGCGACGCGTGCTGCCGCTCGGCGTCGTCACGCTGCTCGCCGAGCTCGCCTCCGACCCACCGCGCCCCGAGGAGCTGACCAACGCCGTGGGGGCGGTGATCGACCACCTCGACGACCTCGTGCGGGAACGACCGGACCTCGTCGGGGCTCCCGTGTCGATGAGCGGTCCCGAGATCACCGCCGTCGTCGCGGTCGAGCTCGGCGGCGCCGCACCGCTGCCGTTCCTCCTGGAGCGAGCTGCCGCCGAGGACGTGTTCCGCACCGTCGCCACCGAGCCACGCGCCGACCGGGCACGCAACCCCGGCCTCGACCCGCTCCTCGTCGAGCGGATCGTGGCAGGCTCGTGCGCCGTGGTGGCCGTGATGCGCAAGCTCCATCTCGATGCCGTGACGGTCGCACCGTGAGCGGTTCCGGGGCGTTCGGCCACCCGTCGATGCCGTCCACCGGCGGCATCCGGCTCTACGGCAAGCGGGTGATGATGCGCCCGCTCGCCCCGGCGGACTTCCCGCAGTGGTCGGAGGTGCGGTTGCGCAACGAGTCGTGGCTCCTGCCGTGGGAGCCGCTGCGGTCGTCCCGCGTGGCCGACCCCACCCGATCGCGCGACGCGTTCAGCTCACGGTGCGCGGCACGCGACCGGGAGCGCCAGGCCGGCACCGCCTACGGCTTCGGTGTGTTCGTCGACAACGCGTTCGCCGGCGAGGTGAACGTCAACAACATCATCCGCGGTGCGCTGCAGTCCGGCACGATCGGGTACTGGATCGACCGGGCTCGCGCCGGACACGGCTACATCGCCGAGGGCGTCGCGGTGGTCACCCGGTTCGCGTTCGAGGAACTGCACCTGCACCGGCTCGAGATCTGCATCGTGCCGCGCAACACCAACAGCCGGCGCGTGATGGAGAAGCTCCAGTTCCGCGAGGAGGGCGTGGCGTTGCGCTACCTCGAGATCAACGGCGCGTGGGAGGACCACATGCGCTTCGCGATCACCGCCGAGGAATGGGCCCGCCGGCGTCAGGAGCTGACGGAGACCTGGATCTCCTGATCCGAGCGAGGTCGGCCTCCCGTCGGGCCGGTCGCCGCACGACGACCGACCCGACGAGGGTGGCTGCGAGCACGAGCTGCGGTGTCGGAACCGCAGCGATCGGTGTGCCGGACCGTGCCGGACCGTGCCGGACCGTGCCGGACCGTGCCGGACCGTGTCAGTCGCCGGCGCCGGCGAGCCGGAACGCCTGGGCCTTCGCCCGGCGCACCGCGGTGCGGCGCTTCCACATCTTCATCTTCCAGTGACGGGGCTGGCGCGGGGCGCTGCGGACGCGATCGGCACTGCGGTGGTGCTCGGGAACCCAGGCCCGACCAGGCTCGTGGGCGTCCTCGGGTTCCAACCCGGCGCTCACCTGGCTCGCGAGAGCGTGCAACTCGCTGTTGATGCGATGCCGCTCGTTGTGGGCGTGTGCCCGCAGATCCATCTTCGGTGGCGGTGCCACGTCCTGGCTGCGATGGCGCTGGCTCATCGGTACCTCCGTTGTCTCTCGGAACGTACGGGCGAAAGAGCTTCCCGTGTGGCGAGAGTACGCCCCACCGTTCGAGGGCGGAAGGGACCATCGGTAACTTTTCTGCGCGCTTCGCGGTCACGCTGCGTGCGGGGGCACCACGCTCCGACGCCCGTCCGGCATCCCCGTCGGTGCTCGCATCGGCGGGACGTCGTTCACGACCTCGCTGTTCCCGAGGCGCGGCACGTATCTGGTTCCCGTCGAGGACGCGGTGCGGCGGGCCGAGGGCGTCGAGCTCGGCGACCGGGTGACGGTGCACCTCACGATCGACATGTCGCGGGCGTGACGGCCCTCGCTGCGAGCGCTACTTCGAGGAGATCTTCTGCTGCAGCGCGGCGAGCCGCTCGGCGAACCACGGCTGGCGGGTGCTCCACAGCTGCGGCGTGAGCTCGCGCGCGACCGCGTCCGGGTGGGTGTCGACGTCGGCCATCGCCTGGATGGTGCGCTTCACCTCGATGACGAGCTCACGCGGAGCGCTCGCGGCGCGGGCGGCGAGCTCACCGGCGGCGGTGAGCAACTGGTCGTCATCGACGCATCGGTGCACCAGCCCCACGCGCTCGGCCTCGGCGCCGTCCATCACCTCGCCGAACACCACCCCGGCGAACGTGGCCTGGGGGCCCACGATCCGGCGCAGCATCCAGGTGTGGCCACCACCGGGGTGGATGCCGATCTGCAGGAAGCGAGTGTCGAACCTGGCACGGCGCGCGGCGAGGCGCAGGTCGCAGCACAGCGCGAGGTTCATGCCGGCACCGACCGCCGCGCCGTTGACGGCGGCGATCGTGGGCAGCGGACTGCGCGCCACGCGCAAGAAGCCCTCGTACACGTTGCCGAGGCTCGTGCCGTCGGCCTCGGCGAGGTTGCCGAGGTTCGCGCCGGCGCAGAACGCCGGGGCCGCACCCGTGACCACCACGGCGCCCACTCGGCCGTCGGCCTCGATCGCCTCCATCGCCGCGACGATCTCGGTCACCATCGGCGCGGTGAGGGTGTTGCGCTCACCGGGGTTGTTGAGCGTGACGACGGCGTAGGCCGGGCCGTCCGGCGCGGCGGCGTCGACGGGGACGAGTTCGGTGAGCACGAGCGACATGGCGGGATTCTTGCACGCCACCACCCGACGCCTCCCGATCGTCACAGCCCGGCGTCGCGCCGGAGTGGCTAGGGTCGTCGCCGCATGCTCGACCACGTGTTCACCGACGCCATCGGCGCGCTCCGCGACGCGTTCGAGGCCGCGTTCCTGGAGCGGCAGGCGTTCGACGAGCACTTCCAGGTGGACGTCCTCCTGGGCGACCTGAGCTGGGAGACGAGCTACGGCCTGCCCGGCGAGGGGCAGCCGCCGCGCGTGGTGGCGCACGTCAACTTCGACTGGCCGACGTGGAGCCAGACCGCGTACCGCCGGTGGTACGTCGAGGAGGTGCTCGACCAGCTCCCGGCGATCGAGATGGAGATCGTGTTCCGCGTCCAGCGGCTGCGCGAGTCACCCGACCGGTCGGTGCTGCAGCACGTCGCGTCGGACACGAGTCCGCTCATCGGCGACGGCCGCCTCGAGCGCGCCGGGACGACGATCGAGATCGCCTACGTCGACCCGATCGAGGGCGTCGACGAGGTCGAGCCGCCGGCGGAGTACGCGATCGAGGTCACCTACGAAGGCCTCTACGAGCTGGCCGAGCAGACGCTCGCCGACGGGTCGAGCACCCTGCTCGACGAGCACTTCGGTGCCCTCGGCGGGTGGATCGCGTCGACCCTGGTGAAGCTCGGCGACCTGAAGCTGGAGTTCCTCCCGGCCGACGACGAGTGACCGTCCGCCGTCCGTCCGCCGTCCGTCCGTCGTCCGCTCGTCGTCCGCTCGTCGTCCGCTCGTCGTCCGCGGACGGTGGACTGCCAGAATCGCCGCATGACCGATGCCGCCCCCGTCGTCCTGCTCGAGGTGAGCGCACGGATCGCGACGATCACCCTGAACCGGCCGGCGGCGCGCAACGCCCTGTCGAGCGAGGTGTTGCGGTTGCTGCCGGCGCTGATGCGCGAGGCCGATGCACGCGACGACGTCGACGTGGTGATCCTCACCGGTGCGGACCCGGCGTTCTGCGCCGGGCTCGACCTGAAGGAGCTCGGCTCGACGGCGGGCAACCTCGGAGGCACGGGTGCCGACGGCAGCCCGAACGCCGCCGGTGTGCGCGGCCCGTTCCCGCCGATGGACAAGCCGGTGATCGGTGCGATCAACGGTGTGGCGATCACGGGCGGCTTCGAGCTCGCGCTCAACTGCGACTTCCTGGTGGCGTCGGAGCACGCGAAGTTCGGCGACACCCACACCCGTGTCGGCGTGATGCCCGGGTGGGGGCTCACCGTGCTGCTGCCGCAGGCCATCGGTGTCCGCCGGGCGCGGGAGATGAGCTTCACCGGCAACTTCATGTCGGCCGACGAGGCACTGCGATGGGGACTCGTGAACCACGTCGTCCCGCACGACGAGCTGCTGCCGTTCACGCGCAGCCTCGCCACGGACATCATCGGCAACGACCAGCCGGGCGTGCGTCAGATCCGCCGCACGTACGCGGAGATCCACGCAGACCGGCCGGGATGGGAGACCGAGGCGCGCGACGGACGTCGCTGGCGCGACGAGTACTTCAGCGCGGAGCGCGTGGCGCAGCGACGTGAGGCGATCCAGGCTCGGGGCCGCCAGCAGTGAGCTGCTGATCCGACGTCGCGGCGGCCCTCGCGGGCACGGCACGGCGACGGCCGAACGACACCATCGCGCAGCCGAGCGCCACGAGCGATGCGCCGACGAGTGAGCGACCCCACGGCTCGTCGCCGGTCTCGGGCAGCAGGGCTCCGACCGATGCGACCGGCACGACCGGCGCCGCCACGGACGGCGTGGTCGCGGGTGCGGCGGGTGCAACAGGTGCGACAGGTGCGACGGGTGCGGCGGGTGCGGCGACCGGCACCGTGGGCATCGCGGTCGCAGGGGGTGCCGCCGGTGCCGGCGTCGTGGGTGGCTCCGTCGGTGCGGCGCTCGCGACGAGGGTGCAGCGCCGCACCACTGCGGTCACACCGCGGACGCGGAGCGGGCCGGCCTGGTCGGCCTCGTGCACGGCGGTCACCCCACCCCCGGTCACGGCGACACCGGCCGACGTCCTCACGCCACCGACGTACACCGCGAGCACACGCGCGCGGCCGGTCGCGTCGATGCCGTCGGCGGACACACCGACGATCGCGAGACCGGTGCCGGCGGCGGCGGCGGGGACCTCGAGACCGGTGTCGAGCCGCGACCCCGGCGCCTCGAGCAGCTGATCACCGACCCAGAGGTGCGTCTCGTCCTCGCAGCGCTCCGCCACCGGCGCGGCGTGGGCGGTCCCGACGCCCGGCGGAACGACGACGGCGACCGCGGCGAACACCGCCGCTGCCAGCGCCCGTCGACGTGCTGCCGGCGACACGGAGCGCCGACACACGCGATCACCGTCCGCTTCGACCGAGGTCCGCGCTGCCACCGTGTGATCGTAGGCAGGTCGCGCACCGGGGTCCGCCGACGCGGTGGGTGGATGAGTCGGACGACCCAACCGACACGTGCGGCCTCGCCGACCGACGCGCTCGAGTCGATCGACGCGCTCGAGGCGCGAGCTCGGTCGCGTCAGACCGCTGCGCCGCGGCCGCGCAGGTCGGCGAGGACGACCTCGGCGATGTCGAGCGCGAGGATCTCGGCGCCGACCACGTTGAGGTGGAACCCGTCGTCGGCGCGCACGTCCTTGGCGGTCTTGTCGCGCGGGTCGATCACGAACTCGGCCCAGTTGCCCTCACGGCCGGAGAACCGATTCCACGCGTCGACGAAGCGGACCTGCGGCCGCTCCGCGGCCTCGGCCCGCACGACCTCGTCCTGCACCCGCAGACGCGCCGTGACCTCCGGGTTGTCGTCGTTGGGGATGCCGACCCACACGAGCGTGCGGCCGTCGGCCGACAGGTAGTCCATGACCTCGCCGACGCGACGCCCGTACTCGGCACGCCACTCCTCGTCGCCCTCGCCGGTCGGTTCACCGACGATGAAGTTCGGCGAGCCGTCGGCCTTCACCCCGTCGGTGAGTCCCTGCGGGTCGTTGCCCCCGAACGTCACGACCACGATGTCGGGCGCCACCTGCGGCACGATCGAACGGAAGTGGGTGGGCCAGTCGAAGAAGTCGGGCCGGGCGAGACCCGAGGAGACCTTGTAGTCGAGCGTGGTGCGCACGACGCCGGTGTCGGCGAGCAGCGTCTCGAGGTACGGACCGAACGTGCCGGCGTCGGAGTCGCCGGCGATGAGCACCACGGCCGGATCGGCGGCGGTGGGCACGCTCGGCGCCGCCACGGTGGTGGTCGTGGCGGCGATCGACCCGGTCGTGGCCGCGGTGCCGGGGACTGCGGTGCCGTCGGCCGACCCGGTCGCGTCGGAACCTGCGCCGGAGGTGTCGGAGGTGTCGGCGATGCCCGGATCGGCCGGTGCGACGGCCTCGGTGTCCTCGGCACCGAACATCGCGCCTCCGACACGGACGACACCGACGACGAGGAGGACGAACGCCGCCAGCACCCCGATGCGACGTGCCAGGTAGCGGCGACGGCTCACGCGTCGGCGCGGCGGGACGGGACGTGACGTGGGCACCATGGCGGATCGCCATCATGCTACGGCGGCCCCTCGTGCCGACCGCGGCTTCTCGCTGGTCAGCAGCGCGCCGGACCGGTGGAGTCGCGCACGGTGAGCGTGACCGGCAGGACGGTCACGGGGTCGCGCCGTGCGCCGGCCCGCCGTGCCGCCGTGGGCCGCTCCCGGTCGGCGAGCACCTCGGCGAGGGCGGTCGCCGCGGCCACCCCCAGATCGGTCGCGGGGAGGGCGACGGTCGTGAGCGACGGCGTGACGTACGCGGAGAGGGGCTGGTCGTCGAAGCCGGCCACCGACACGTCCCCCGGCACGCTCCGTCCGGCCGCGGCGAACACGCGCAGCACGGCGAGGGCGTGGATGTCGGTGGCGCCCACCACCGCGGTGACACCGTCGAGCAACGGTCCGTGCAGGACGGCCGACGCGACCGCGTGCGCCGCACCGATGTCGACCGCGCTGACGAGCCGCGGCTCGCACACGAGCTCCGCCCCGCCGGCGGTCAGCGCAGCGGCCAGCGCCTCGCGCCGGATGCGGAACGTGTCGGAGTCGGGGAGCGCGTCGACGTACACGACGCGCCGGTGACCCAGCTCCAGCAGGTGCCGACCGAGCTGTACGGATCCACCCGCGACGTCGAGGTCCACCCGCAGATGCGCGGGGTCCGCACCGGGGGCGTCGAGCAGCACCACGGGCAGCTCGGACGGCAGCAGCGACAGCAGGTCGGGGGACGGCGCCGCGACGAGTGCGCCCGCGAGGCGCATGCCCCAGAGCCCGCGCATCGTGGCCGCGGGACCATCGCCGACCTCGGTCACGGAGAACACCACCTGGTATCGGTCGCCGAGCACGGCGGCCGCGCCGAGTGCCACCTGCGCGTAGAAGGGGTTGGTGAACGCGGGCGACACCACGGCGATCGCACCGGCGTCACCGGTGGCGAGACGACGGGCGGACTCGTCGACGACGTAGCCGAGACGGAGCACCTCGCTGCGAACCCGCGCGGCGGTGTCGGGCGCGACCCGCCCCTCCCACTTGTCGTTCACGACGAGCGACACCGTCGAGATCGACACACCGGCGGCGGCGGCGACGTCGACCGCGCGGACCCGCCCGTGGGACGGCCTCACCTCGGCAGCCGGTGCATCGGAGGCCATGCCGGAACGATAGGCACGATGCGGGACCTCCACCCGCTCCGAGGACGTCTGGCTCGTCAAGCGCTTGACTCGTGGGCCGTCGGAGGGGGAAGCTTCATCCGGCCGTCACATGGCGCGCTCCGGGCCGGACCGGTGCCTCGGTAGGCTGTGACCCGGATCCCTCCGATCCACCAATCCACACTCCAAGGGGGAGAACCACATGCGCAAGACCAAGCGCTTCGCGGCGCTGGCACTGACCGCGTCGTTGTTCGTCGTCGCCGCCTGCGGCGACGACGAGGAAGAGGGCACGCCGACGACGGCCGCCGCGTCGGAGACCACCGCTGCCGCGACCGAGACCACCGCCGCCGCGACCGAGACCACCGCCGCCGCTGCGACCGACACCACCGCCGCCGCCGAGGAGCCGGCCGAGGCCGCCAGCGTCGGCCTGCTGTTCGACGTGACGGGCCGTGGCGACAAGTCGTTCAACGACGCCGCCGCCGCCGGTCTCGACCAGGCGGTCGCCGAGTTCGGCGTCTCCGCCAGCGAGTCGACCCCGACCGGTGACGGCGACCGCGCCGAGCGCCTCAACCTCCTCGTCGACGACGGCAACGAGCTCGTCATCGGCGTCGGCTTCCTCTGGGGCGACGCGATCACCGCCGGTGCCGCCGAGAACGCCGAGACCAGCTTCGCGATCATCGACTCGGTCATCGACGCGCCGAACGTGGCGTCGCTGATCTTCGCCGAGAACGAGGGCTCGTTCCTCGTCGGTGTCGCCGCCGGCCTGAAGTCGCAGACCGGCAAGGTCGGCTTCATCGGTGGCGTCGAGAACGACCTCATCCGCAACTTCGAGGTCGGCTTCACCGCCGGTGTGCTCGCCGCCAACCCGGACGCCGAGGTGCTCGTGCAGTACATCTCGCAGCCGCCGGACTTCTCGGGCTTCAACGACCCGGCGAAGGGCAAGGAGATCGCCGCCGCCATGTACGCCGACGGTGCCGACATCGTGTACTCGGCCGCCGGTGGTTCGGGCCTCGGTGCCTTCGAGGCCGCCAAGGAAGCCGGTGCTCCCGGCGAGGTGTGGGCGATCGGCGTCGACAGCGACCAGTACAACCTGGTGAGCGCCGACCTGCAGCCGTACATCCTCACCTCGATGCTGAAGAAGGTCGACGTCGCGGTCTACGAGACGATCAAGGCCTTCAACGAGGGCAACTTCCAGGCCGGCGTCCAGCTGTTCAACCTGGAGAGCGGTGGCGTCGGCTACTCGACCTCGGGTGGCTTCGTCGACGACATCGCTGCGCAGATCGACGAGTTCGCCGCGCAGATCATCGCCGGCGAGATCGAGGTTCCCAGCGCCTCCAGCTGAGCGACTCGCTCACGGATTCCGTACGACGTGCCGCCCGGGCGACCGGGCGGCACGTCCGCGTTTTCGGCCCGATCCGGCTGCCGTCAGCCCCGGTCCGATCCCGTGACGGAGACGCCGCTGCGGCTCGCCCGTGGCGCCACTGGGGTGTCACGCGCCGTTCACGACCACGGCCGGGACGCAGTGCGCGGCGACTGTTCGCCATGCGCTAGACACTCGCCATGCCATCAGCCGCCGCGCAGGATCAGGCGAGCCCCGACCGTCCACTCGTGATCGAGCTCCGCGACATCGTCAAACGATTCCCCGGCGTCGTCGCCAACGACGGGGTGAACCTGTCGGTCCGCCAGGGCACCATCCACGCCATCGTCGGCGAGAACGGTGCCGGCAAGAGCACGCTCATGAAGACCCTCTACGGCGCACACCGCCCCGACGAGGGCACGGTGCGCGTGAACGGCGACGTGCAGCACTTCCGCAGCCCGCGCGACGCGATCGCCCAGGGCATCGGCATGGTGTTCCAGCACTTCATGCTGGCCGACAACTTCACGGTCTGGGAGAACGTCGTGCTCGGCGACGAACCGGGCAATGGCGTGAAGCTCGACATCAAGGCCGCGCGCGACCGGATCCGGCAGATCGCCGAGCAGAACGGTCTCGACGTCGACCCCGACGCCTACGTCGGCGAGCTCGGCGTCGGCGAGAAGCAGCGCGTGGAGATCCTGAAGGTGCTCTACCGCGGCGCCAAGATCCTGATCCTCGACGAGCCGACCGCCGTGCTCGTGCCGCACGAGGTGGACGAGCTCTTCTCGTCGCTGCGGGCGCTCACCGACGAGGGCGCGACGGCCGTGTTCATCTCGCACAAGCTCGACGAGGTGCTGAAGTTCGCCGACGCGATCACCGTGATCCGGGCGGGCCGCACCGTCGGCGAGGTCCCCGACCCGTCGACCGTGACGGCCCGCGACCTCGCCGAGATGATGGTCGGCAGCGAGCTGCCGACGCCCGAGACCCGCGAGAGCACCGTCACCACCGAGGTCGCGCTGTCCGTGCGCGAGCTCACCGTCGGCACGGCGCCGCGACCGGCCCTCGACGGCGTCTCGTTCGACGTGCACCGCGGCGAGATCCTCGGCGTGGCCGGCGTGGAGGGCAACGGCCAGACGGAGCTGATCGAGGCGATCATGGGCCTGCACCAGGCCACCGGCTCGGTGTACCTCCTGGGCCGCGACCTGGCCCCGCTCGGCACGCGAGAGCGCCGCGAGGCCGGCATCGGCTACATCCCCGAGGACCGTCAGAAGGACGGCCTCGTGCTGCCGTTCAGCCTGTGGGAGAACGCGATGCTGGGCCACCAGACGCGCCGCCCCTACTCGAAGGGCGCCTGGATCGACCGTGCGGGCGCCGAGGAGCGCACGAGGCGGATCGTCGAGGAGTTCGACGTGCGGACGCCGGGCGTGGAGGTGCCGGCGTTCACGCTGTCCGGCGGCAACCAGCAGAAGCTCGTCGTGGGCCGTGAGATGACGTCCGAGCCGAGCGTGCTCGTGGCGGCGCACCCCACGCGCGGCGTCGACGTCGGCGCCCAGGCGATCATCTGGGACATCCTGCGCGACGCACGCGCGAAGGGGCTCGCGACCCTGCTGATCTCCGCCGACCTCGAGGAGCTGATCGGGCTCTCCGACCGGCTGCTCGTGATGCTCCGCGGCCGTGTGGTCGCCGAGCTCTCCCCCAGCGCGGTCACGCCGGCCGAGCTCGGGTCGTACATGACCGGTGTGACGTCGATGGCCGCAGCGGGCGGGGAGGCTCACTGATGTTCAAGCGGATCGCCAACGCGCTCACCGCACCGCTGCTCGCCGCAGCGGTGGCGATCGCGGTGTCGTCGTTCGCCCTGTGGGTGAGCGGCAACAGCCCGTTCACGGCGTTCAGCGAGATGTGGCAGACGATCGACTCCACCGAGAGCGTCGTCGTCATCATCAACGCCGCCGTCCCGTTCTACGTCGCCGGCGTCGCGGTCGCGATCGGGTTCCAGATGAACCTGTTCAACATCGGCGCCAACGGCCAGTACCAGCTGGCAGCGCTGTTCGCCGCCGCAGCGGGCGCGGCGGTGTCGCTGCCGGCGCCGGTGCACGTCGCGTTCGTGCTGCTGGTGGCGATCGTGGTGGGCGGCCTCTGGGCGGCGATCGCCGGTGTCCTGAAGGTCACCCGCAACGTCAACGAGGTGATCTCCACGATCATGCTCAACTACATCGCGATCGGCCTGTCCGCCTTCCTCGTCGCCGAGTACTTCCGCAACGAGGCGGTGAACCTGGTGGCCGAGACCAAGCCGCTGCCGCCGTCGGCGCAGCTGCCGGCGCTCAACCGCCTCCTGGAGGTGGTCGGCATCGACCTCGGTGAGGGCGTGATCCTGCAGGGGTTCCTGCCCTTCGCGATCGCCATCGGCATCGGCTACTACCTGCTGCTGTACCGCAGCCGGTTCGGCTACGACCTCCGCCTGTCGGGCCTCAACCCGGCCGCCGCGCAGAGCGCCGGTGTGCGACCCAGGGCGATGGTGCTGAAGACGATCATCCTGTCCGGCTGCATCGCCGGCCTCGTCGGCATGAGCGATCTCATGGCCGACCCGCAGTACCACAAGTACGGCGACCAGTTCCCGAAGACGCTCGGCTTCACCGGTCTCGCGCTCGCCCTGCTGGGCCGCAACCACCCGGGTGGCATCGCCGCCGCGGCGCTCGTGTGGGCGACCATCGAGCGAGCGACGCAGCGGCTGTCGATCATCGGCATCCCGCAGGAGATCGGCACGATCCTCCAGGGATCGTTCCTCCTCGCAGCCGTGATCGTCTACGAGGTCATCCGGCGTCGCAACAACGAGCGCACTGCGCAGGAGGCGTCCGCCCGAGCGGCCCAGTCCGCTCCACCACCCGGCCCACCCGGCCCACCCGGCGGGCCAGCCGGTGACGCACGACCGATCGGAGCCGTGTGATGGCCACCTCGACCGCTTCCCTGCCGACCTCCGGGTCGAACCCCGCGGGCGCACTCACCCGCTTCGTCACCACCCGGCCGATGCTGATCGCAGCACTGGCCGGCGTGGTGATCATGTCGCTCGCCCGCACGATCAGCGGCGACAACGACCTCACCTCGTCGGGCACGTTCGGTGTGGCGCTGCGCACGGCGATGCCGATCGCGATGGCCGGCCTCGCCGGCCTCTACGCCGAGCGCAGCGGCACCGTCAACATCGGCCTCGAGGGCATGATGATCATGGGCACGATCTTCGCCGGCTGGTGGGGCTGGTACTTCGGCCCGTGGATGGCGCTCGTCGGCGGTCTCGTCGGCGGCATGCTCGGCGGGTTGCTCCACGCGCTCGCCACCGTCACGTTCGGTGTGAACCACATCGTGAGCGGCTTCGCGATCAACATCCTCGCCCCGGGTCTCGCACGGTTCATGGCGAACGAGCTGTTCAGCCAGGAACCGGGCGGGTCGGTCACCAACTCGCCGGGGAACAAGGGCGACATCGGACGCTTCACGATGCCGCTCACCTCCGGAGGCGACCTGTTCGGCTGGCGGACCCCCGACCCGCTCGGCTGGCTCGAGGAGAAGCAGTGGTTCCTGCTGTCCGACGTGGCCGGCCTGCTGAAGGGCCTCACCACGAACCTCACCCTCGACATCGTCATCTCGGTGCTGCTCGTCGTCTTCGCGTGGTACGTGCTGTGGCGCACCCCGTTCGGCCTGCGACTCCGCTCGGCCGGTGAGAAGCCGAGCGCCACCGACTCGCTGGGCGTGTCGGTGGCCCGCATCCGCTACCAGGCGATGGCGATCTCGGGGGCCATGGCCGGCTTCGGCGGCGCGGTGCTCGTGCTGTTCTCCAACCGCTACCAGGAGGGCCAGACGGGCGGGCGCGGCTTCCTCGGCCTCGCAACGCTGATCCTCGGCAACTGGCGCCCGAGCGGCCTGCTCGGCGGCGCCGGTCTGTTCGGGTACGCGTCGGGCATCACGTTGCGCACCAGCCCCGAGGAGCTCGTGCGCGGTCTCGTGCTCGCCGCGTCGATGGCGCTGGTCCTCGCACTCGTGTGGGTGCTCCTCACCAAGAAGTGGGTCGCCGTCGCCGTCGTGGCCGCCACCACCGTCGTCGGCTTCTGGTCGTACGCCGCGTTCGAGGAGCCGAACAATCAGTTCGTCTACATGTTCCCGTACGTGGTGGTGCTCGTCGTGGTGTCGGTGCGCAACCAGAGCCTCCGACCTCCAGCCGCGGCCGGAATCCCGTACCGGAAGGGTCAACAGGGGTGACGGCCCAGGTCACCCGCGACGCCGTCCTCGCAGCACCGAAGGTGCTGCTGCACGACCACCTCGACGGTGGCCTGCGGGTCGCCACGATCCTCGAGCTGTCCGACGAGATCGGGTGGACGCCCCGGTTGCCCACCACCGACCCCGTCGCGCTGCAGGCCTGGTTCACCCGGGGTGCCGAGTCGCGCGACCTGCTGCAGTACCTGGCGACGTTCGAGCACACGATCGCGGTGATGCAGACCCAGGCCGGCATCGAGCGGGTGGCCTACGAGTGCGTGGTCGACCTGGCTGCGGACGGCGTGGTGTACGCGGAGACGCGGCTCGCCCCCGAGCAGCACGAGCAGCAGGGGCTCGGCTTCGACGCCGTGATCGAGGCGCTCGCCGCCGGACTGCGCCGCGGCGAACGCGACGCCGCCGCGGCGGGGCGACCGATCGAGGTCAACGCGATCGTGTGCGCGATGCGCACCGAGGAGCGCTCGCTCGAGGTCGTCCACGACGTCGACCGGATCCGGGCCACGGAGCCGAAGGTGGTGGCGTTCGACCTCGCCGGCGCCGAGACCGGCTGGCCGCCGTCGCTGCACGCCGAGGCGCTCGCGTTCGCCCGAGCGCGGCACCTGAACATCACGATCCACGCGAGCGAGCCGCCCGATCTGGAGCTGATCTCCGACGCGCTCTCGCACGGCGCACACCGCATCGGGCACGGGGTCCGCCTCGACCGCGACACGTCTCGCGACCCGGCGACGGGCGAGCTCGTGCTCGGCCCACTCGCCCGGTACGTGCTCGACCACCAGGTGCACCTGGAGATGGCTCCGACGTGCAACACCCAGATCGGTGCGGTCCCCTCCGTGGCCGACCACCCGATCGGCCCGTTCCTGCGAGCCGGCTTCAACGTGGGCGTCAACACCGACAACCGGCTGATGAGCCACGTGCTGCCGAGCTCGGAGCTCTGGGCGGTGGCCGAGGCGTTCGGTCTCGACTGGCACGAGATCGGCCGGCTCGTCCGCAACGCCGCCGAGTCGAGCTTCGCTCCCCACGAGGTGCGCCGCCGGCTGATCGAGCAGGTGATCGACCCGGCCTACGCCGCCCTGGCATCCTGACGCACGCCGCGGCGGGCGCGACCGCTCAGCGCTCGAGCTGGGCGACGGCCTCGACCTCGATGCCACCCCGTGGCCGCTGCGTGAGCGTGACGGTGACCCGGTGCGGCTGGGCGGTGGTCATGACCTCGCGGGCGATCTCGGCGGTGAGCGCCTCGGCGAACACGGCTCGGTCGCGGAACCCCCACAGGTAGAGCTTGAGGCTCTTCGACTCGATGCACCACCGATCGGGGACGTACTCGATGCGGACGCGGGAGATGTCGGGCTGCTGGGTGACCGGGCACATCGACTGCAACTCGTCGGAGGTGAAGCGGACGGTGGTGACGTCCGCTGGTGCCGGGAACACCTCGACGTGGTCGATCGAGTGACGCACCGTGGCACCGAGGACGGTGAGCGAGCCCGCGGTCGTGTCGGCGGTCGTGTCGGCGGTCGGATCGGCGGTCGTGCCGGCGGTCGGATCGGCGGTCGTCGGTTCCACGGGTCACAGGGTACGGGCGCCCGGCGACGGTCCCCACGACCGGCCGTCCACGCCGCGGCCGTAGAATCCGCGGATGCCCACCGTGAGTCGCGACCTCCTGGCCTCCGCACCCAAGGTGCTCCTGCACGACCACCTCGACGGCGGGTTGCGCCCGGCCTCCGTGGTGGAGCTGGCGTCGGAGTACGGCTACACCGGCCTGCCCACCACCGATGTCGACGACCTCGACCGCTGGTTCCAGCGTGGGGCTCGCCGCAACGACCTCGTGCTGTACCTGGAGACCTTCGCCCACACCGTCGGTGTGATGCAGCACCGCGACGCGATCGAGCGGGTGTCGTTCGAGTGCGCGCAGGACCTCGCCGCCGACGGCGTCGTGTACGCCGAGGTCCGCATGGCACCCGAGCTGTGCACCGAGGCGGGCCTCACCCTCGACGAGGTGGTCGAGGCGATCCTCGACGGGTTCCGTCGCGGTACGGCCGGCACCGACCTCACGATCTACCTGATCTGCTCGGCCATGCGCACCGCGGCGCGCAGCCTGGAGATCGCCGAGCTCGCCGTCCGCTGGCGCGACGCCGGCGTGGTGGGCTTCGACATCGCCGGCGCCGAGGCCGGCTACCCGCCCACGCGTCACCTCGACGCGTTCCAGTACGTGCAGCGCGAGAACTTCCACACCACCATCCACGCGGGCGAGGCGTTCGGCCTGCCCAGCATCTGGGAGGCCGTGCAGTTCTGCGGCGCCGAGCGGCTCGGTCACGGGGTGCGCATCGTCGACGACATCACCGGCGACCCGGGCGAGGAGCAACTCGGCCGCCTCGCGGCGTTCGTCCGCGATCGCCGCATCCCGCTGGAGCTCTGCCCGACGAGCAACGTCAACACCGGCGTGTGCGCGTCGATCGTCGAGCACCCGATCGGACTGCTGCGCCGCCTGCGCTTCCGCGTCACCCTGAACACCGACAACCGGCTGATGAGCGCGACGTCGATGACGCACGAGATGATGCAGCTCCACGAGGCGTTCGGGTGGGGGCTCGACGACTTCGAGTGGATCACGGTGAACGCGATGAAGAGCGCCTTCGCTCCGTTCCCCGAGCGACTCCGCATCATCAACGGTCTCGTGAAGCCTCGGTACGCCCTGCTGCGCGCCGACACCACCCTGGGCGCCGGCTGATCGCCGGCCGATCGCCGACTCGAACTCGACCGCCCTTTCCGGGGCTCGGGGCGCGTCTGGCACACTCGCGTCCATGCCCGTCGCCGTCCACCATGTCGACCACCCGCTGATCGCCGACTCGCTCGTGCGAGTGCGCGAGGTCAGCACCCCGAACGCCATCTTCCGTCAGGAGATCGAGCGCATCGGCTCGCTGCTGCTCGCCGAGGCGACGCGCAACTTGCCCACCACCACGGTGCGGGTGACCACCCCGCTCACGGAGACGTCGGGCCGCGTGCTGGCGGCGCAGCCGATCGTGGTGCCGGTGCTGCGCGCCGGGCTCGGCTTCCTGCACGCCGCGCAGGAGCTGCTCCCGAACGCGGACGTCGGCTTCATCGGCGTGAGCCGCGACGAGGAGACCTTCCAGCCGAAGTCGTACGTGAACAAGCTGCCGGAGAACCTGGCAGGTCGCCAGTGCATCGTGCTCGACCCGATGCTCGCCACGGGTGGTTCGCTGGCGCACGCGTGCCAGCAGCTCGTGGAGCGAGGCGCGACCGGCACGATCATCGTGGTCTGCGTGCTCGCGGCGCCCGAGGGCATCCAGGTGCTCGAACAGGCGGGTCTCGACCTGGCGATCTACACCGCGGCCGTGGACGAGCGGCTCAACGAGCACGCCTTCATCGTGCCGGGCCTCGGCGACGCCGGCGACCGCCAGTTCGGCTCCCCCGCCTGACGCCCCCACGCCGCGGGAGCCTCCGGGGTCACCGGGTGCCGCCACCTGCGGTGGGGTTGATCCGGCCGGCGTCGCGCCGCACCGACGCGAGCCCGGCGAGGACCTCCATGATGCAGCGGTGGGCGACGTTGACCGTGCAGTCGGCATGGTCGTACGCGGGCGCGACCTCCATCACGTCGAAGCCGACGAGCGGCGTCTCGCGAGCAAGGCGCCGCAGCGCACGCAGGAGGTCGGCCGACGTGAGGCCGCCCGGCTCGGGGGTGCCGGTGCCGGGCGCGAACGCCGGGTCGAGGCAGTCGATGTCGACGCTCACGTACAGGTGGTCGACGCCGTCCATCGCCTCGGCGATCGCGTCGGTGAGCACCGCGTCGAGGCCGCGGTGGTGCACCTCGTCCATCAGGTGCCAGCGCATGCCCTGCTCGGCCATCCAGTCCCACACGTCCTGGCCGGGCCAGTAGCCGCGCAGGCCGATCTGGACGAAGTTCTTCCCGGGGATCGCGCCGCTCTCGATGAGCCGGCGCATCGGGGTGCCGTGGCTGGCGAGGTTGCCGTCGATCGTGTCGGCGGTGTCGGCGTGCGCGTCGAAGTGCACCATGCCGACCCGGCCGAAGCCGTGGTGCTCGGCCACGGCGGTGGCCGCCGGCCAGGTGACCGTGTGGTCGCCGCCGATGACGACCGGCAGGATGCCGTGCTGCACCACCGAGGCGACCTTGGCCTTGATGTTGTCGAGGCTCTCCTGCACCATGCCGCTCGGGCAGTAGGCGTCGCCGACGTCGACGACCTCGAGGAAGTCGAAGATCTCGAGTCCCAGGTCGAGGTGGAAGGTGCCGCACTCGTACGCGTCGGTGCGCAGCGCACGCGGGCCGAAGCGCGCACCGGGCCGGTTCGTGGTGCCGAGGTCGAACGGCGCCCCCAGCACGGCGACGTCGGCCTGCCAGTCGGCGAGCTGCTGCACCTCGGTCACCAGCGGTCGCTGGGCGAAGGTGAGCACGCTGCCGAACACGTAGCCGAGCTCCAGCTGCTCGCGCATCCCGGGCTCGACGTGTCGACGAGGTGTGGTCATGCCGACGACGGTAGCGAGCGCGGCACCCGGAGCGAGCGACCGCGGCGGCCGGTCAGTCGTCGCGGTCGTCGAGGTCGCTGAGGGCGGGCACCGGCATGCCCCATCGGCGCATACCCTCCTCGATCCGCTGGTTGAGCTGCTCGAGCACGGCGATGCGCGCGTAGCGCTTCTGCTCGGCGGGGATGACGTCCCAGGGAGACAGCTTGTGCGACGTCTTCGCGAACATGTCCTCGGCAGCGGCGTCGTAGAGGCGGTTCTTGTCGCGGTTGCGCCAGTCCTCGTCCGTGAGCTTCCACTGCTTCAGTGGGTCGGCGGCCCGAGCGTTGAACCGGGCGAGCTGCTCGTCGTCGGAGATGTGCATCCAGAACTTGACGAGGATGATGCCCTCCTCGACCAGCGACCGCTCGAAGTCGACGATCGCCCGGTACGCCCGACCCCACTCGTCCCTCGTGGCGTACCCCTCGATGCGCTCGACGAGCACCCGGCCGTACCAGCTGCGGTCGAACACCGCCATGCCGCCGTGTCCGGGCAGCTCCTTGTAGAAGCGCCAGAGGAAGTGGTGCCGCTTCTCGCGCGGCGTGGGAGCTGCGTAGTTGACGACGGTGTAGTGGCGCGGGTCGAGGTGACCGACGATCGCCTTGATCGCCCCGCCCTTGCCGGCGGCGTCGGGGCCCTCGAACAGCACCAGCAGCCCCGGTCCGATGCGGCCACCCATCTCGCCGCCGAGGTGGAGGCGCAGCTGCAGCAGCCGGCGCTGTTCGTCCTCGAGTCGCTTCTCGTACTGCTCTCGGTCGAGTCGGAGCGACAGGTCGAGCTTGTCGAGGATCGTCATGTCAGCCCCGCTTCTGGATGTTGGCCCACTCGTCACGCAGGCCGACGGTTCGATGGAACAGCCTCGGCGTACGTGGGTCGTGGGCGAAGTACCCGATCCGCTCGAACTGCACGACCTGCCCGGGAGCGGCCTTCCCGAGGGCGGCCTCCACCTTGCAGTGGTCGAGGATCTCGCGGGAGTTCGGTTCGAGGTCGTCGAAGGGCTCGCCGGTCACCTCGCCGGGCACCTCGGCCCGGAACAGCCGCTCGTAGAGGGCGACCGTGGCGTCGAGGGCGTGGTCGGCCGACACCCAGTGCATCGTCGACTTCACCTTCCGACCGTCCGGTGCGTTGCCGCCGCGCGTGTCGGGGTCGTAGGTGCACTGCACCTCGGTGACGGTGCCGTCGGCGTCGGCGGTGAAGCCGGTGCACGTGACGAAGTAGGCGCCGCGGAGCCGGACCTCGCGACCCGGCGTGAGCCGGAAGTACTTGGGCGGCGCCTCGACCATGAAGTCGTCGCGCTCGATCCAGAGCTCGCCGCCGAAGGCCACCTCACGCGTGCCGTCGTCGGGGTTCTCCGGGTTGTTCTGGATGGTGACGTGCTCCACCGCACCTGCGGGCCAGTTGGTGATCACGAGCTTGAGCGGCCGCAGGACGGCCATGCGCCGCTGCGCGGTGCGGTTGAGCTCGTCGCGCACGAAGCTCTCGAGCAGCTCGATCTGGTGGCGGCTGTTGGTCTTCTGCACGCCGATGAAGGTGCAGAAGTCCTTGATCGCCTTCGAGGGGTAGCCGCGACGTCGCAGGGCTCGGATGGTGGGCAGCCGGGGGTCGTCCCACCCGTCGACGATGCCGTCGGCGACGAGCTTCGCGAGCTTGCGCTTGGAGGTGACGGTGTGGGAGAGCTCGAGCCGTGCGAACTCGATCTGGCGGGGCTGGTCGAACGGCAGCGGCAGCTGCTCGAGGTACCAGTCGTAGAGCGGGCGGTGGCTGTCGAACTCGAGCGAGCAGAGCGAGTGGGTGACGCCCTCGATCGCGTCGCTCTGGCCGTGGGCCCAGTCGTAGGTGGGGTAGATCACCCAGGCGTCGTGGGTGCGGTGGTGGTGGCCGCGACGGATGCGGTACATCACCGGGTCGCGCAGCTGCATGTTCTCGTGCTGCATGTCGATCCGGGCGCGCAGCACCCGTGCACCGTCGGGGAACTCGCCCGCCCGCATGCGGCGGAACAGGTCGAGGTTCTCCTCGATCGTGCGGCTCCGGTAGGGGCTCTCGACGCCCGGCTTGCCGTAGCCGCCGCGCTGGGCGGAGATGGTCTCGCTGTCCTGGTCGTCGACGTAGGCCAGGCCCTTGGTGACGAGCAGCTCGGCCCACTGGTAGATCTGCTCGAAGTAGTCGCTCGCGTAGAGCGCCCGCTCCACCGGGTAGCCGATCCAGGCGAGGTCCTCGACGATCGCGTCGACGTACTCGGTGTCCTCGGTGTCGGGGTTGGTGTCGTCGAAGCGCAGGTTGCAGATCCCGCCGAACTCCTCGGCGATGCCGAAGTCGACGTGGATCGCCTTCGCGTGCCCGATGTGGAGGTAGCCGTTGGGCTCGGGCGGGAAGCGGGTCTGGACCCGGCCGCCGAAGGTGCCGCGCTCGTTGTCGGCGCGCACCAGGTCGCGCACGAAGTTCGCGGCTGCCGGCGGGTTCGCGCGGTCGGCGGGGGGTGTGGCACCCGGGTCGGTCATGCGGGAGGACGCTACCAACTGGCCCCTCGCGCGGGGAAAGATCACCGGCCGGTCAGCTCGGCGCATCCGACGCCGTTCGCCCCCGCCGAGGCCGCGCGAGGCGCCACCCGGGCGCGTGTACGGTCGCCGCGGCACCAACCAGCCGCTCCCAGCCGCACCCAGCCGCTCCCAGCCACACCTCGCGAGGTCTCCGTCCCCATGTTCCTCAGGCAGTCGAACGGCATCGTGCTCCTGTTCCTCGTGCTGATCGTGGGCGGAGCGATCGGGGCGGGCATCGTGCTCGGGCGGCGCCTCCGCGAGCGACCCGAACCGCCACGCGAACCGGTCGGCGTGGTGCAGGGTGCCCTGCTCGGGCTGGTCGGCCTGCTGCTCGCGTTCGGTTTGTCGATGGCCGTCAGCCGCTACGAGGCTCGCCGGACACTGGTGGTGGCCGAGGCGAACGCGATCGGGACCACGTACCTCCGTGCGCAACTGCTCGCGGAGCCTGCCCGGTCGGAGTCGCTCGAACTGCTGCGGCAGTACACCGACGCGGCGATCGACATGGCCCGGGCCGTGCCCGACTCGCCGGAGTACCGCACGGCCCGAGCCGAGGTGGAGGGTCTGCACGACGACCTCTGGGCGCTGGCCGGCGACGCGGTGCGTGACGATCCGACGGGCACGGCGCCGCGCCTCTACGTGGAGACGCTCAACGAGACCATCGACGCACACGGGTTGCGCGTGGCGTCGCTCGGCAACCGCGTGCCGACCTCGGTGCAACTGCTCCAGATCGTGAGCAGCGCCGTGGCGCTCGCCGTGCTCGCGATGTACCTGGCGATGTTCGGACGCAACCTGGTGAGTCCCCTGCTCGCCGGCGCGTTCGTGGTGCTGATCCTGTTCGTGTCGTTCGACCTCGACCGGCCGCGCCGGGGGTTCATCACGGTGCCGGACCGAGCGTTGGTGGACGTGCGGGCGTCGATGGACGCTCCCCCCGCCGCGATCGGCCCCTGACGGCTTCACCTGCCAGCCGGGCCGGGCGTAGCGTTCCGTGCCATGGACTCGATCGATCGCAGCATCCTGTACCAGCTGCAGCGAGATGGGCGGCAGCCGAACAACGTGCTGGCGGATCGCGTGGGCCTCACCCCGTCACCGTGCCTGCGGCGTGTCCGCCAACTCGAGGACGAGGGCGTCATCGAGGGCTACACCGCGCTGCTCGACCGGCGTGCGGTGGGGTGCGGGTACGAGGCGCTGGTGTGGGTGACGCTCGACCGGGTGACGCGTGAGTCGATGACCGTGTTCGAGGACGCGGTGCAGGCGATCGACCACGTCGTGGAGGTGCTGCGGATGATGGGCCAGCCCGACTACCTGATGCGCGTGGTGGCGGCAGACGCCGACGCGTTCGAGGCGATCTACATCGACCGGTTGGCCGAGCTGCCGCACGTGAAGACCCTCACGTCGCAGAGCGCGATGAAGGTCGTGAAGCGCACCCACCTCCTGCCGATCCCGGCCCGCTGAACCGGCGGGGCCGGCCTCAGCCGCAGAGGTCGGGTCGGTCGATCCGGCACGCGAGGTCGAGCGACACGCTGCGGTCGATCGTCGCCGTGGTCCAGTCGCCGTGGCGTCCGTCGTTGGAGAACGCGAACGCGTTCGCGCGGTTCGGATCGCCCGCGACGGCGACGAGGATCTCCTCGGGCGCCGCCACGATCGGCACGAGCCGGTCGGGGTCGTCGCTCTCGGCGAAGCGTTCGGGCAGCAGGCCCTTTGCGACCAGGTCGGTCAGCGTGCGCCGCCCGGCGGTGAGGTTGCTCCACTCACCGATGAACGCCTCGAACGTGCGCGCCGGCAGCACCGCCCGCTCGAACAGCGCGGCCCGGACGTCGTCCTTCGACCAGCCGTGCCGTGCGAACAGCCGCGCCAGCAGTGGCGACAGCACGAGCAGCGGCCGGTACGCCCGGTGACCGAGGCCGTACACGTGGGTGAGCTCCCACCCGGTCACGCGTACCAACCCGTTCGCGAGGTACGGGAGGATCTCACCGGGCGAGCTGCCGAAGACGCTGCCGAGCAGCACGCCGCTGTTGATGCGCACCATCGTCAACGTGTCCGCGCCTGCGGCCGCGCCGAGGTCCTCCGCCAGTGACGACCACCCGATCGCCTGCAGCGTGGGCTCGTGCTCGGCGAGCACGACCCGCGAGCTGTTGCCGAACGTGGCTTTGTCGTGCTCGGCCGTCGTGAAGCCGCACACGTTGCGCAGGTACAGCCGCAACCAGCGCCCCACCGACGTGTTGGCGTGCGCGCCCTCGCGCAGCGCTCCACCTTCGCTGTTGAAGCCGAGCTCGGCGATCGAGGGGCCGCTGACGACGACCAGTGCGTCCGCCCCGGTCGTGTTCCCCGAGTGCTCGACCCCGTACTGCGGGTTCGCCAGCACGTCGGCCATCGCGAGCAGCACGGGCAGGTGGGTGCGGTCGCAGCCCGCCATGACGGCGTTCACCGCCACCGACCACACGGTCATGTCGCGACCCGACGGCTTCGCCTGGCCGATCACGCGGAACGGGTCGTGACCGGTGCCGTCGAGGTACGCCTGCACCCGTTCGACCGTGGGTGGGACGAACGGCGACCCGTCGGTCCAGCCGCGGGTGAGGAACTCGCGGTGGACGTCGTCGATGCTCCCGGTCACCACCACGTCGAGCGCCGACGGCTCGGAGCCCGCGAGGTCGTCGACGTCACGGGTCTCGGTGAGGCCGCGGACGATCTGGTCGATCGTGTGCTCGCGGAAGCGCTCGATCATCTCCTCGTGGGACTGGATGTCGACGTGACCCTGCAGCACGGCGAGCGGTAGGTCGTCGAGCCCGAGCCCGCGTCCGGTCGCGAGCGCCTGGCGCTGGAAGCCCTCGCACACGATCGACACGGTGGGCACGCCGGCGAGCTCGGCGACGACGGATGCCCGCATCACGGCGGGCGTGCAGCTGCCTCAACACCCCACGCCGCTCACGGCGGCGTCGACGCGCCAGTCGCGCAGCTTCTGCGGCAACGCCGCCACCACCGCCGCCTCGTCGGGGCCGTGGGTGTTGCCGAACGCCTCGTAGCCGACGATCTCGCAGTCGTAGGTGTCGCGCAGGTACCGCTCGAGCTCGGGGAAGAGCTCGTCGCCGCGGAACATGTATTCCCACACGAACGCGATGCGCTTGCCGCGGAGGTCGTCGAGTCGGGGTGCGTGCCGGCCGCGCTGCACGCCCAGGGGCGACTTCGGCCAGACGACGGCGTAGCTCGGTTCGATCACGTCGCTCATCGTGCCACCGGCCACGCGCAACGCGCTGCCGAAGTGCGGGCGCGTCTGGCGCCCCCGTTGGCAGATCGTTGCGCGGGTCCGACCCCTCGTCGGTGGGCGCTCGCCGGGTCTGGCAGGATCGGGACATGACCGTCGGCGTGCTCGATCTGTTCCGCATCGGCATCGGACCGTCGAGCTCGCACACGGTGGGGCCGATGCGGGCGGCACGGCGGTTCGCGACGGAGTTCGCCGCCACGGGGTCGTTCGACCGGGCCGCGGGCGTGCGCGTCACGCTGTACGGGTCGCTCGGCGCCACCGGCGTCGGTCACGGCACGATCCCGGCGGTCGTGCTCGGCCTCGCCGGGTTCGAGCCCGACCGCACGGACCCCGACGACGTCGAACCGTTCCTGCAGCGCGTCGCCGCGACCGGCGAGCTCGCCCTGCTCGGCCGGCACCCGGTGCCCTTCGACCTCGCGACCGACGTCGTGCTCGAGCCCGACGAGGTGCTGCCGCACCACCCGAACGGCGTCACCTTCACGGCCGTCGACGCCTCCGGGGCCGTGGTCGACCAGCGGTCGTACTACTCGGTCGGCGGTGGGTTCGTGGTGCGCGACGACGAGTTCGACGCGCCGATCGGCGGCGACGCCGAACCCGTGCCGCACCCGTTCACGAGCGCCGACGACCTGCTCGCCCGCTGCGCCGCGACCGGCCTCACGGTGGCGGAGCTCGCCATGGCGAACGAGGTCGCCCGTCGCCCGGCCGAGCAGGTGCGTGCCGCGCTGCTGGAGATCTGGTCGGCGATGCAGGCCTGTGTCGAGCGCGGGTGCCGAACCGACGGTGAACTCCCCGGCGGACTCGGGGTGCAGCGGCGGGCCGCCGGCCTGCGCCGGTCGCTCCAGGCAATGGGCACGACCGCCGATCCGCTCACCGCGCTCGACTGGGTGAACCTCTGGGCGATGGCCGTGAACGAGGAGAACGCCGCCGGGGGTCGTGTGGTGACCGCACCCACCAACGGCGCCGCCGGGATCGTGCCGGCGGTGCTGCACTACTACCGACGGTTCGTGCCCGGTTCGTCCGACGACGGTGTGGTCGACTTCCTCCTCGCCGCGGGCGCGGTCGGCGCGCTGTTCAAGATGAACGCGTCGATCTCCGGTGCCGAGGTCGGCTGCCAGGGCGAGGTCGGGTCGGCCTGTGCGATGGCGGCGGCCGGTCTCGCGCAGGTGATGGGCGGCACGCCGGCGCAGGTGGAGAACGCCGCCGAGATCGCGCTGGAGCACAACCTCGGGCTCACCTGCGACCCGATCGGCGGCCTGGTGCAGGTGCCCTGCATCGAGCGCAACGCGATGGCGGCCACGAAGGCGATCAACGCCGCCCGCCTCTCGCTGCACAGCGACGGCACGCACCTCGTGTCGCTCGACCAGGCGATCGCCACGATGCGCGACACCGGCCGCGACATGCACGACAAGTACAAGGAGACCGCCCGCGGCGGGCTGGCGGTCACGTTCCGCTCCAGCCGCGGCGAGGCGATCCCCGTCCCCGTCAGCATCATCGAGTGCTGACGCCCGGCGGGTCGGCCGAACGGCTCGTCGCACCCGTTCGGTACAGTCGCCCCATGAGCCCGGTCCGGCCCCTGTCGACGGACACGTCAACCGACGTCGCGCAGCTCCTGGTCGAGCGCTGGCGTTCGATGACGCCGATCGACAAGTTCCGCGCCGTCGATGCGGCGAACCGCAGCGTCGACCTGCTCGCGGCCGTGGGGGTGCGCCAACGCCATCCCGGAGCCTCGGACGAGGAGGTCCGTCGCCGCGTGGTCGCGCTCCGGATCGGACGAGAGCTCTCGATCGCCGCCTATGGATGGGATCCCGAAGTCGAGGGTTGGTGACCCCGCTCGACCTCGTCGTTCGAATCGGATCCGTCCTCGACGACCTCGGCGTCGAATGGGTGCTCGGCGGA
>WLDE01000042.1 GCA_009704985.1 Actinomycetota bacterium
GACGCCGAGCTCACCGAAGGTGTCGACCAGGGCGACGGGACCGGAGGCGACCGGCGCGACCTGCGCGACCGGTGCGGTGCGGGTGGGGGTCGCCGCGGTGGCGACCGGCGACGCGGGGCGTCGACGGCGGCGACCCTGCTGGTGGCGCGGGGCGGGACGCGACTGCGGGTCGCGCGAGGGCTGGGGGCGCGCGCCGGCGCGGGGCGGGGTGGAGGTCATGGGGGTGTGGTCCTTCGTGGGGGTGGGGCCGGTGATGCATCGGCCGTCACCACTCGGATGACACGTCGCGGCGGGCGATCCGCCCCGGACACCTGCGCTCGTAGCGCTGCACTCGACCGCAGGGCGCCCACTCGGGCACCACTGCGCCGACCACCCTATCCCCCATCCGGGCGACTCCGACGTGATCCCACCGGGAGGTTCCGTTACGGTTCGCCGCGTGCCCGCCGCCGATCGATCCCCCGTCCTGCTCTGGGACATCGACGGCACCCTGCTGCGGACGCCCGGCCTCGGCGTGCGCGCCTTCGCCCGGGCGCTCGAGTCGGTGACCGGACATCCGATCGCGCGCACCACCTACGACTTCGGCGGCAAGACCGATCCGGTCATCGCCCGCGACCTGCTGGCGGCCGTGGGGGTCGAGGGTGACCGGGCCGACGCGCTGGTGCCCCGGCTGCTCGCCGAGGTGGAGCGCACCTACGACGAGTTCGCGGACGACCTCCGACGCACGATCGTCCGCCTGCCCGGCGTGCCCGAGCTGCTCGACCGGTGCCACGCGGCCGGCGCCGTGCAATCGGTGGTGACCGGCAACATCCGCTTCGTGGCGCACCGCAAGCTGCAGGCCGGCGACGTGCACCATCGCCTGCTGCTCGACCATGGCGGCTACGGCAGCGACCACCACGAACGCGCCGAACTGGTGCGCCTCGCGCTCGCGCGGCTGGCGGCCCACCGTGGCGTCGACGCGATCGACCCCGAGCGGGTCTGGGTCATCGGCGACACGCCGCGCGACGCGGCCTGCGCTCGTGACAACGGCGTGCGGTGTCTGCTCGTCGCGACCGGCACCTACGACGAGACGGCGCTGCAGGGGCTCGGCGCGGAGCACGTGCTCGCCGACCTGGCCGACGTCGAGTCGGTCGTCCGCCTCCTGACCGCCTGAGCGCACTCCGTAGGCTCGGACCATGGGGAACCCGACGGCGAACTCGTCCGACACGGAGCACACCGCGAAGCACACCGCGGAGCTCACCAGGGTGCACACCTTCTGCCGGATCTGCGAACCCTCGTGCGGACTCGTGGCACACGTGGAGGACGGCCGGCTGGTGAAGCTGTCGCCGGACCGCGACCACGCGGTGACCGCCGGGTTCTCGTGCCACAAGGGACTCGCCGCGGTCGACGTGCACCGCGACCCCGACCGGCTCGACCACCCGCAGCTGCGCGCGCCGGACGGCGCCTGGCGCGACGTGAGCTGGGACGAGGCGATGGCCGAGACCGCTCGTCGCTGGCGGGCCGTCGTGGCCGCGCACGGCGAGCACGCCACGGCGGCCTACGTCGGCAACCCGATGGCGTTCAACGCGCTCGGGTCGCTGCACGTGTCGCAGCTGCTGCGCTCGCTCGGCGTGCGCCGATCGTTCTCGTCGGGCACGCAGGACTGCGCGAACAAGTTCGTCGCGAGCGAGGCCGTGTTCGGGTCGTCGAACGTGCACCCGATCCCCGACCTCGAGCACACCGACCTCTGCGTCGTGATCGGGGAGAACCCGCGGGCGTCGCAGGCGAGCTTCTACTCGATCCCGAACGTCCTCGGGGAGATGCGGCGCGCCGCGGCCCGCGGCGCCCGGTTCGTGTTCGTGAACCCGCGCCGCATCGAGACGCCCGAGCAGGGCATCGGCGACACCCTGCTCATCCGGCCCGACACCGACGTGTGGTTCCTCGCCGCGCTGCTGCACGAGATCGACGCGCTCGGCGGGTTCTGCGAGGAGCTGGTGCTCCGCCACGGACGCCACCTGGCCGAGCTGCGCCGGTTCCTCGAGCCGTACGACGCGGACTCCGTGGCCGAGGTGACCGGCATCGAGCCGGCCACGATCCGCGAGCTCGCGCAGGCCTGGGTCGCGACGCCGCGTGCGTCGGTGCACGCCTCGACCGGCATCAACATGGGGCGCCAGGGCACGCTCGCCTACTGGCTGGTGCACATGCTGTCGTTCGTGACCGGCCGCCTCGACGTGGAGGGCGGCAACCTGAAGAGCGACGGCTTCTACCCCAACGCCCGCTCGGGCGCGGGGGTGCCCGAGCAGGGCTACGTCGAGACCGAGTTCGGCCGCCTCCGTCGCGGTGCGCTCCCCGGCACCCTGATGTCGCACGCGATCCTCGACAGCGACCAGCCGATCCGGGCGATGATCGTGGTGGCCGGCAACCCGCTGCTGTCGATCGCCGGTCAGGACCGGCTGCGCAAGGCGTTCGAGCAGCTCGAGCTGCTCGTCGTGATCGACATCTACCCCAGCGCGACCGCCGAGCTGGCCCACGTGGTGCTGCCGTCCACCGACATGTACGAGCGCGACGACCTGAACATCGTGAACATCGGCACCAGCGCCAGGCCGTTCGCGCAGTACACCCCCGCCGTGGTCGAACCGGCGGCGGACCGCAAGCCCGAGTGGTGGATCGCGCACCGCCTGCTGCAGGAGCTCGGGTTGCCGTCGATCCTCGACGACGCCGAGCCCGACCCGTGGGCGAAGTGGCGGCACATGCTCGCGAAGGGCAGCGGCATCGATCTCGACGACCTGCAGCAGGGCGCCGCCGAGGGCCGGCCCCACCTGCTGCCCACCCCGGCACCCGGTTCGTTCTTCGACGCGCAGGTGCACACCCCCGACGGGCTCGTCGACTGCCGGCCGCCGGCGTTCGACGCGGCGATCGAGCGCTGCCACCGCCTGTTCGACGAGACCCGCGCCGAACTGGCCGACGGCCGGCTGCGGCTCATCCACCGCCGTGACGCCTGGATGCACAACACGTGGTTCGCCAACGTCGAGCGGATGAAGCGCGGCGGCCGCACCACCAACCCGGTGTCGATGCACCCCGACGACGCCGCGACGCTCGGCCTCGCCGCCGGCGAGGACGTGGTCGTGACCAGCGATCACGGCGAGGTCGCCACCGTGGTCGAGCTCGACGACCGGCTGATGCGCGGCGTGGTGTCGATGGTGCACGGGTGGGGTCATGCGGCGAGCCCGCGGCTGCGTGTCGCGCACCGCGATCCGGGCGCCAACCCCAACCAGCTGCTCCCGGTCGGTGAGGGCAGCTTCGAGCCGCTGTCGAGCCAGGCGCACATGACCGGCATCCCCGTGCGTGTGCGCGCCACGGTGACGCCGGTCGCGACGAGCTGACCGGCCGACCGCACCTCGATCCCACCTCGCCACCACCTCGCCACCACCTCGATCCCACCTCGCCACCACCTCGATCCCACCTCGATCCCACCCGGACGGGTGGACGCGGCGGACGGACGAGCGGACGCTGCCCCGAACGGGTACTCCTCCTCGCGGAGGAGCACCTCGACGGTGCTCCGGCGAGGAGGGCACCACATGACCATCCGCCCCGGGACCCGCCGGACGGTCCGCCCGGTCGACGCGCAGGTCGACGAGCGGGGCGACGCACCGCCGGCCGATCGACCGCTGCGCGTCGCGATGATCGCTCCGCCCTGGTTGAGCGTGCCACCGCTCGGCTACGGCGGCACCGAGTCCGTGATCGACACGCTGTGCCGCGGACTGCAGCGTCGCGGCGATGCCGTGCTGCTGGTCGCGAGCGGTGACAGCACGTGCCCCGTGGAACGGACGTCACGGTTCGACTCGCAGCTGGGCATGGACGGTGGTGCCGCTCGCGAGATCGAGCACGCGGCGTACGGGCACGCGGCCGCCGAGCGGTGGGGCGCCGACGTCGTGCACGACCACACGCTCAGCGGTCCGGCGCTCGGTGCCCTCACCCTCCCGATCCCCGTCGTCACCACCTGCCACTGCCCGCTCACGAGCGATCTCGCACCGCTGTACCGGCTGCTGACGCGGCGCGTGCCGCTCGTCGCCATCTCCCGCTCCCAGGCCGCCGAGGCGGGCGACGACATCGAGGTGTCGACGGTCATCCACCACGGGGTCGACCTCGTCGGGCTCCGCGGCGAGGCGGACGACGCGAGCGAGGCGGCCAGGGAGAGTTGCGAGGGGTTCGCCATGTTCCTCGGCCGCATGTCCCCGGACAAGGGTGTCGACGTGGCGATCGACGTCGCGGTGGCCGCAGGTGTGCCGCTCGTGATCGGCGCCAAGATGCGCGAGCCGCTCGAGCGGCAGTACTTCGACGACGTCGTGCGGCCGCGGCTCGGCCCGGGGGTCGAGTACCTCGGCGAGCTCGACCGCCGGACGCAGTTCGATCTGCTGCGCCGCGCCTCGTGCCTGCTCAACCCGATCCAGTGGAACGAACCCTTCGGCCTCGTGGCGATCGAGGCCATGGCCGTCGGGACACCGGTGATCGCCACACCCCGCGGCGCGATGCCGGAGATCGTCGAACACGGGGTCACCGGCTTCCTCGGGGAGTCCGTGACGGAGCTCGCCGAGGCGCTGTCGCAGATCGGGCGTCTCGATCGGGACGCCTGTCGTCGCCGGGTGGCCGAGTACTTCTCGATGGAGCTGCTGGCGACCGAGCACGCACGCTTCTACCGACGCGTCATGGACGCTCCGGGCGCAGGACGGCACTCGTGACGGAGCGACCGAGCTCGTACCACGTCGACCACTCCACACCGGCCGACCACGACACGGTGACCCTGTCGGCGGGCACCTCGTTCGCGATCGTCGGCACGGACGGCGCGATCCGCGCGACCGGGGCGCAGGGGTACTACGTCGACGACACGCGCCTCGTGTCGGAGTGGTCGGTCCGCATCGACGGATCGGCGCTACGGGTGGTGGAGACGTGCTGTGTCGGGGCCACCCTCGACGTGACCGGCACCATCGGTGACCCGACCCGGCCCACGCTCCTCGTGGACCTGCGCTACACGCTCACCGACCAGCTCACCGTCGACCTGGTCCTCGAGAACCTGACCGCGGCGGACACCGAGGTCTCGATCGACCTTCGTGTCTCCGCCGACTTCGCCGACCTGTTCGAGGTGAAGCGCGGCGTGCGACCCCGGGGTGGCCTCGTTGCGTTCGGTGCGGTGGAGGACGACCTCGTGCTCCGCTACCAGAACCGCGGGTTCCGGCGCGGCGTGAAGATCCACGTCGACCGACCCGACGAGGTGTTCCGCGACGGGATCCACCTCGTCGAGCACCTCGGACCCCACGCGACCTCCACGGTGCAGGTACGGGCGACGCCCCTCACCGTCCAGCACCCGTACGGCGTCCTCTCCGGTGTGGAGCACCAGCACGCATGGTTGCGCCGCACCCCTCCCGCGCCCGCGTCGATCCCGGCGCTCGTCTGGCAGCGGTCGTGGTCGGACCTGTCGACGCTGCTCATGCGCGACGCCCACGAACCGCACCCGATCGTGGTCGCAGCCGGCAGCCCCTGGTTCATGGCGCTGTTCGGACGTGACTCGCTGATCACGAGCCTGGAGACGCTGCCCTATCGCACCGACCTCGCCGTGGGCGTCCTGCAGGCACTCGCGCTGCGCCAGGGACTCGTCGACGACCCCGTCACCCTCGAGCAGCCCGGTCGCATCCCCCACGAGGTGCGACGGGGCGAAGCCGTCCGGCGGCCCGACGGCTGGGGGGCGACGTTCTACGGGACGGTCGACGCAACACCGCTGTTCGTGCTCACCGTGGCGGAGGCCTGGCGGAACGGCACCGACCCCCACGTCGTCGCCGCGCTGCTGCCCGCTGCCGAGCGGGCCGTCGACTGGATCCTCGGTCCCGGCGATCCCGACGGCGACGGCTTCGTGGAGTACCCCGGCACCGTGCACGGACACGCCGGCCTGGCGAACCAGGCGTGGAAGGACTCCGACGACGCGATCCGCCATCCGGACGGCTCGATCGCACAGGGACCGATCGCGACGGTGGAGGTGCAGGCCTACTGCCACGCGGCGCTCGGGGCGATGGCCGACCTGCGCGAAGAGTTCGGCACCGGTGACCCGGGACCGCTCCGGCAGCGGGCAGCCGCACTCGCCGACGCGATCGACGAACGGTTCTGGCTCGACGACGACGACTGCTACGCGCTCGCGCTCGACGGCGACGAGCGGCCGGTGCGGACCGTCGCGAGCAACGCCGGGCACCTGCTGTTCACCGGCACCGCCGCACCGCACCGTGCGGCGCGCCTCGCGGACCGCCTGATGGAGGACGACATGTTCACCGGGTTCGGGATCCGCACCCTCAACGCTCGCAACCCCGCCTACAACCCGCTCAGCTACCACTGCGGCTCGGTGTGGCCCCACGACACCGCGATCATCGCCGCGGGGATGCACCGCTACGGCTCGCCGCACGCAGCCACCCTCGCCGGCGCGCTGCTCGACGCCGCCGACCACGAGGGCCGCCTCCCCGAACTGTTCGGCGGGTTCAGCCGTGAGCGACGCGACCGCCCCGTGCCCTACCCGACGTCGTGTTCGCCGCAGGCCTGGGCGGCCGGTGCCCCGCTGCTCCTCGCCGCCCACCTCGACGCCCATCTCGACGCCCATCTCGACGCGTCACGGTGACACGCCGCAGTGACACCGTCCGACGCGATCGTGGCCGAGGACGGTCGAGCGTTCACCGGGACGCAGCGTGCGAGCGCTCGACACAGCTCGTCGAGACCGAAGGGCTTGGTCATGAAGTCGTCCATGCCGGCCGCGAGGCACGCCGCCCGGTCGGACTCGAACGCGTTCGCGGTGAGCGCCACGATGCGCGGCTGCCGGTCGAGCGGCAGGGCCCGGATGCGGCGGGTCGCGTCGAGTCCGTCGAGCTCGGGCATCTGCATGTCCATCAGCACGACGTCGTAGTGGCCGGCTGCCACCGCGTCGACGGCCTCGACACCGTTCTCCGCGAGGTCGGCCTCCACCCCGAGACGTGCGAGCAGGGCGACGGCCACCTTGCGGTTCACGGCGTTGTCCTCGGCGACGAGCAAGCGCAGCGCCGCGAATGCCGACGGGTCGATCGCCGACCGGACGACCGCCGGCTCGTCGCCGTCGGGTGACGCCGCCTCCAGGAACAGACGCACCCGGAATCGGCTGCCGCGACCGTGGTCGGACTCCACCTGGATGCTGCCGCCCATCATCCGGGCGAGGCGCTCGCTGATCGCGAGGCCGAGCCCCGTCCCGCCGAAGCGCCGGGTGGTGGACGCATCAGCCTGCGAGAACGCCTGGAACAGGCGATCGATGCGGTCGGGCGGGATCCCGATCCCGGTGTCGACGACGTCGATCACCATCGTGACCAGATCGTCGTCGCGTTCGGTGCGAGCGTGCACCGCGACCGACCCCCGCTCGGTGAACTTCACGGCGTTGGAGACGAGGTTCGCCACGATCTGCCGGATGCGCACGCGGTCGCCGAGCACGCGGCGCGCCGTCACCTCGTCGACGTGCACGTCGAGTGCCACGCCCTTCCCGTCCGCCGTCGCCCGGTAGAGCCGGGCGACGTGGTCGACCTCGTCGACGAGGTCGACCACGCCGAGCTCCAGCTCGAGCTTGTTCGCCTCGACCTTCGAGAAGTCGAGGATGTCGTTGATGATGACGAGCAGGGTGTCACCGCTCGAGCGGATGGTGGCGACCTGCTGGCGTTGCTCGGGGTCGAGTGACGACTCGGCGAGCAGGTCGGCCATGCCGAGCACGCCGATCAGCGGGGTACGGATCTCGTGGCTCATCATCGCCAGGAACTCGCCCTTGGTCCGGTCGGCCGCTTCCGCCCGATCGCGCGCCTGGGCGAGCTCGTGGGTGCGGACGCGCACCTGTGCCTCGAGGTCGAGGGCCGCCCGCCGGAGCGACTCGTTCGCCTCGTACAGCTCGAGGCTCTTGGCCTCGAGCATCCGCTCGGCCTGGACGCGCGCCTCGCGCTCACGGGCCAGTCGCTTCTCGAGCCGGACGATCCGCTCGAGTGCCTCGTGGAGGGTGGGGTCGGTCATGGGCGCAGGTCAGGCGGAGGCGGGCTCCGCCACGCGACGGACGACGAACGCGACCGCACCGTCGGGACGAGCGGAGCGCTCCACCGCGACCCACTCGCCGAAGATCTCGGCACAGCGCTCGATCAGACCGACCGCCAGGTCGTCCATCCGGCGCGGCGAGCGGTACACGAGCTCCATCACGTCGTCGTCGAGCATCCGGTCCTCGAACTGCGGCAGCGCGGCGTCGGGGTACAGCTTGCGCACCTCCGCGTGGATCACGTCGTCGATGCTCGACAGGAACGAGAAGATGTCGGACGCGCGCTCGAAGAAGACGGGATACAGCTCGTGGAAGCGACCGGCGAGGTGGCGGCCGAACGTGGCGAGCAGGTCGGGGACGGCGATCCCGCTGCGTGCGGACAGCGCCACCACCATCGCGACGATCTCGGCGTGGTCGTAGGTGCCGACGGCGGTGTAGGCGCCGCCGGACGGGGGGCTCGTCGCATCGATGAGGTCGTCGACCATGTCGGCCGAGAAGGCCTCCTCCACCAACCCGAGGAACTCGGTGAACACGACACCCTTCATGCAGCACCTCCGCCGTGTGACGGTCCGGGCGGCGGGTCCGACGGCCCGGATCCGGCGTTCGGACCCCGGGCTCAGCCCGCCGGGGCGAGGTCGTGCAACGGCAGGTAGTCGGCGAGGGTGAGCGGCACGAACCGCCGGATCAGCAGGGTGCGCATCGCGTCGCGCAGCGCCGGCTCGCCGACCGCGTCGACCATCGCGCGCTGTAGCTCCGCCAGTCGGTCGGCGGCCATGTCGGGCGACGCCACCACCGGCAGGCACGGCACCTGCGGTCCGTGCCCGACCGGCCGCACCGCCGATGCGAGCTCGGGTCGCAACCGCTGCACGAGCGCCCATGTGACCGAGTCGATCGACGCAAGGTCGGCCCCGCCGGCGGCGAGCACCTCCAGGCTGCGCACGTGCGCGCCGGTCCACACGACCGACCCGAGCCAGGTGGCACCGGGGCCGTGCACAGCGTGGAGGAGGCTCACCCAGCCCGACAGGCTCTCGTCCGAGTTCACCGCGGCGGACCACGCGGGGTCGATCACCCCGAGGTCCGCACCGTCGCCGGCGAGGTCGCGACGCACGACGATCACCGAGCGGTACGTGGCCCCGACGCACTCGGGGATGTCGAACTCGAACGCGCCCACCACCTGCACGTGCTCCACGAGGCGGCTCACCAGCGGCCACCCGCAGGTCCAGCCGACCACCAGCTCGGGTGCGGTCCACGACGCGTGGACGTCGTCGTGCCACGTGAGCGTCGCCGGCGTCCAGGGCACACGTCGGTGCACCTCGGCCCAGTAGGCCTCGTACCCCTGCTGCAGCTCCGCGAAGCCATACATGTCGAGACCGGCGATGCCTCCGGCACCGGTCGGGGCACCGGTCGGGGCACCGGTCGGGGCGCCGGACACGCCACCCGGCACGGCGCCGTGCTCGGCTGCGGTCACGACGACACGCGGTCGGCGAGCGGGTGCACCGGCTCCGAGAACGGCCGCAGCAGGTACCGGCGGATCACCTCGCGATACCCCTGGTAGCACCCGGCACCGTCGGCGGCGAGCTGCTCCGAGCCCATCTCCCGGGTGAGGCGGGGCAGCCGGAACCAGGCCGCCGCAGGCAGCGCGTGGTGGGTGTGGTGCAGGTTGTTGTTGAGGAACAGCAACCCGAAGAACCAGCCGCTGCGCACCACCGCGCTGCGCGTGGCGGGCGCCGGGACGGCGAGGTGCTCGACGAAGGACCGGGTGTAGGTGACCGACATGCCGAGGTACACGTACCCGACGAGGTACATCCAGACCGGCACGCCGGCGAGGCCGAACACCACCCAGCCGACCACACCGGCGGCGACGAGGTGGCCGAGCCAGGTCCGGGCGCGGACGGGGTCGCGCAGCGCCAGCTTGAGCTCCGACCAGATCAGCGCCGGCGGGCCGAGGAACGGTCCGATGACCCACCGACCGAGCAGGGTGCGGTTCCAGCGCAGGAGCGTCCGCCGCACCGGCGACGCCGCGGCCCAGGTCTCCGGCGACACGTAGAACGACTCGGGATCGACACCCGGCACGGTGAGCTCGATCTCGTGGTGCTCGAGGTGGGTGTCGCGGTAGAGGCGGTACGGCAGCCACAGGGTGAGCGGCATCCAGGCCAGTGCGACGTTCACGGCCTTCCACGGCGTGGGGTGCCCGTGGATCACCTCGTGCTGGAGCGACATGTACCAACCGCACAGCAGCGCGAACGCCGCGAGCACCAGCGGCCACGGGATCGACTCGTGCCAGACCAGGAGGGCCGCCCACCCGCCCCAGCAGCCGAGCGCGACGAGGACGGTCGGCCATTCGATCGACTTCGGCACTCGCGCGTCACCCGTCCCCACGGCAGGTGATTGTGCACGATCCGCAGGGGAAATCCCGACACGGTTGGTGGGGATTTGCGCGACATCTGTTGCACGAGTGAGCGATTCCGCCAATGATGTTGTACATCCGCAACACACGGCGTCATGACGCCACAGAGGAGGTGTCACGTGATCGACCGTCCGTCACTGCTCACCACGTTCCGCGAGCGCCTGGAGGCCGTCGTGCAGCGGAGCGGCCTCAGCCGCGGTGAGTTCGCCGAGCAGAACCAGCTCGACCGCTCCACCCTCTCGCAGCTGCTGTCGTCCGCCAACCGACGCCTCCCGCGAGCCGAGACGCTCGCCGAGATCGCGAGCACCCAGCAGGTGTCGATCGACTGGCTGCTCGGACTCGCCCACGCAGGTCCGATGCAGGCCGAGATGCTGCAGGAGCAGACGTCGTTCGCCGAGAACGCGCTCTCCTACAACGACGAGCGGCTGATCGGCTGGTTCGAGGAGGCCCGCGGCTACAAGATCCGCTACGTCCCGTCCACGATCCCCGACCTGCTGAAGACCGAGGACGTCATCCGCTACGAGCTGGCCCACTACGTGGCCTCCCGGCCCGAGCAGAAGATCGAGACCGCCGCGGCCCGCCTGGCCTGGACTCGTGGCCCCGAGAGCGACCTCGAGACGTGCAACAGCCTGCAGGCGATCGAGTCGCTGGCCCGTGGCGAGGGCATCTGGCGCGGCCTCCCCCACGCCCAGCGGGTGGCGCAGATGGAGCACATGATCGGACTCACCGACGAGCTCTACCCGACGCTGCGCTGGTTCCTGTTCGACGGGCTGCAGCGCTACGCCGCGCCCGTGACGATCTTCGGGCCGCAACGGGCCGCGCTGTACCTCGGCCAGATGTACCTCGTGCTCACCTCCACCGAGCACGTGCGGACGCTGACGCGCCACTTCGACGACCTCATCCGCGGCGCGGTCGTGCAGCCGAACGAGATCTCCGACTACCTGGCCGAGCTGCTGCGCACGAGCCGGCGGGTGCGCACCCGCTGATCAGCCCGAGCGGCGCGCCGGGCTGCCGTGCTCGGCGTACGAGCGGAGCAGCTCCATGAGCTCGTCGGGCACCGCGACACCGTGTTCGGCGGCGTGGACCCGATGCTCCAGCCGCCGATCGCCCGGCAGCCGGGCCCCCTCCTCGGCGGCGAGGGCTCGCAGCTCGACCTCGATCCGGTCGGCGAACGCGCCGCCCATCGTGGCCGTCGGATCGATCGCGAGCAGGACCTGGCCCACGTCGGGCGGCCCGCCCGTGGTGTCGACGAAGTCGTCGGCCTCGAACGAGAACCGCGACCCGGCCACGCCGCCCGACATGATGTCGACCAGCAGGGCGAGGGCCGAGCCCTTGTGACCGGCTGCGGGCAGCATCGTGCCGCGAACGCCGAGCGAGGCGTCGGTGGTGGGGTTGCCGTCGGGGTCGAGCGCCCAGCCGAGCGGGATCGGCTCACTGCGCTGCGCGTGCGCGTTCACGGTGACCCACGCGACCGCCGACGACGACAGGTCGGCCACCACCGGCGGACCCTCGGCCCGCGGTGCCGCCCAGGCGAACGGGTTGGTGCCGAAGAACGGGCGCCGACCACCGGCGGGTGCCATCAGCGACGACGAATTGGCGAACATGAGGGCCACCAGGCCCTCGTGCGCGAGCGGCTCGACGAACCACGACAGCGCACCGGCGGAGTACGAGTGGGTGAGCGCCATCACCCCCACCCCACAGGTGCGGGCGGCATCCACCAGGGCCGACGCGCCCGCCTCGAACGCCGGGTGCGAGAAGCCGAGGCCGGCGTCCACCCGCACGGTGGCCGCACGCGGGCGCTCGACGACCGGCGTGGCGTCGCCGATCACCTTCCCGCAGGCGACGTGGTCGCAGTAGACGGGCAGGTACGACAGCCCCACCGTTCGCAGGCCGTCGGCCTCGGCATCACGGATCGAGCGCGCCGTCGGCTCGGCCTGGTGGTGCGCCGCCCCCGACGACGTGAGCATCCGGTAGGCGAGGTCGCGGACCTCGTCGAGCGACAGCACGGTGGTGGAGTTCGTCATGCCGATCAACGTACTGTCGTCGGCCATGGACGTACCGGACGGTTGGGTGAACACGAAGCAGCTGTACCCGATGGACCCGCCGCTCGCGGTGGAGCACCTGGTGTACGAGGTACGCGCGTCGGTGTTCGACCACTGGCGGGCGACCGAGTTCGAGATGTGGACCAAGGGCGAGGCCGACCGCTTCCCCGGGTTCGTCGGCAAGGAGACCTGGGTGAAGGACCTGGGCGAGTGGCGCCAGGTGTCGATCGTGATCTACTGGCGAACGCTCGACGACTGGCTCGGCATCGACCCGGCGTGGCTCGACGCGCAGGAGGCGCGCTTCGCCGAGATCGTCGGGGCCGACAACGTGCGCCTCGTGTCGGCCGGCCACGACGACGGCCACCACTGGTTCAAGATCAGCGAGTACCGCTGAGGTCAGCCCCGGGCGTGGAGCGCGTCGAACGCCGCCACGGCCCCGCGCATCATCGTGACCGGGTCGTCGCCGTCGACGAGGGCGAGACCGATCGTCTCCGGCGCGTGGCGTTCCACCAGTGCCTGCAACCCGCCGGCCACCGCTGCGGGGTCGCCGCGCAACGCGGTGGGATCGGGGGCCGCGCCCGGACGGAACCGCACCGACGCGTAGATCGCGACGTGCACGGGCCGCACCGAGCGCGCCCAGCCGACGGGCTCGTCGAGCCGGTCGAGCGCGAAGCCCGACAGGAACACACCGTCCGCGTCGCGTGACGCCAGCCGGTTCATCTGCTCGCCGCGCGCACCGACGAAGATCGGCACCTGACGGCCGGGTGCGGCGTGCGCGGGCGGCTCGTAGCCCTCGCAGGCCTCGCCGGCGATCACCCCGCGCGCGATGCGGATCGCGTCGCGCATCACCGCGATCGGCCGTTCCACCGCGATCCCGAACGGGTCGAGCGACAGCTCGCCACCGATGCCGAGGCCGAGCCGGGCGCGGCCACCGCTCAGCTCGTCCAGCGTGCTGATCGACGACCCGATCGCGCCGGGGTGGCGCAGCAGCGGCGTGGTGATGCCGACACCGAGGACGACCCTGCTGGTGGACGCGGCGGCGTGGGCGAGCACCGGCACCGGCTCGCGGGACACGCCTTCGTCGGCCACCCAGACCTCGTCGATCCCGGCGTCGTCGGCGAGGCGGATCGCCTCGACCAGTTCGAGCGCCGGGGCGTCGGAGAACAGCCAGACGCCGGTGCGGACGGGCCGGGGGGTGCGGGGGTCGACCATGGCGGCGACGCTACCGGTGCCCACCCGAGCCTGTCAGGGAGCCTGTCAGGGAGCGTGTCAGGCGCGTGTCAGGAGTGGAGGTCGAGCAGGGGATCACCGAGCACCGACTCGTCGACCGTGACGCCGAGTCCCGGTCCCGACGGCAGGGTCATCGCCCCGTCGCGGCACTCGAGATCGAACGTGCCGTGGGAGACGGTGACCCAGTGGTGGAAGTCGACGGTGTGGGTGCGGGCGCCGACCGGCGTGCCGATGGCGAGGTGGGCGATCGCGGCCGTGTCGATCTCGGCACCCCCGGTGTCCTCCACCGTCACCTCGAGACCGAGGTCGACGGCGACGTCGCGGATCAGCCGCGCCGGGGTGACCCCGCCGACACGGGCGATCTTGATCGTGATGCCGTCGACCAGACCGGCGCCGTGCGAGCGCACGAGCGCGTCGAGCGAGTCGATCGACTCGTCGAGCACCATCGGCCCGTCGAAGGCCCGGCGCACCGACAGGTTCGCGTCGAACCCCGCGCACGGCTGCTCGAGCGTGTAGGCCAGGTGCCTGGTGGCGAGCACGAACCGGCGGGCGTCGGCCGGGCGCCACGAGGCGTTCGCGTCGGCGTACAGCACCGTGCTGGCCGGCACCGCGGCGCGCACTGCCTCGATCCGCTCCACGTCGTCGTCCGGCTCGAGCCCCACCTTCACCTGCAGACGCCGGTACCCGGCTCCGACCAACCGTCGGGCGTGCTCCGCCATCACGTCGGGAGCGTCCTGCGACACCGACCGGTACAGGTCGATCTCGTCGCCCTCGCGGCCGCCGAGCAGGTCGACGAGCGGGGTGTCCGCGGCGCGCCCGGCGAGGTCCCAGCACGCCATGTCGATCGCCGACTTCGCGTACGGGTGCCCGTTGAGGTGCAGACCCATCCGGCGGTGGAGCGCCACCGGGGCACGGTGGTCGGCCCCGAGCACGTGCGGGGCCAGGAGCGCGATGCCGGCACGTGCACCCTCGGCGAAGGAGGGGTCGTAGAACGCGCCGAGGGGCGCCATCTCGCCCCACCCCACGACGGTCCCCACCTGCGGATCGAGGGCCTCCAGCCGCACGATCGTGCTGTCGAACCCCTCCGCCGAGCGACCACCCGAGCACGTGTAGGTGCCGTCCACGAAGGGTTGCCACTGGCGGAACACCGAGACACGGGAGATCACGAAGGTGCGAGAGTACGCTCCCGCCCGTGATCGTGGTGGCCGGAGAGGCGTTGATCGACCTGGTGATCCGGACCGACGGGTCCGTCACCGCGGCGCTCGGTGGTGGACCCTTCAACGTGGCCCGCACCATCGCCCGGCTGGGTGGCGACGTGTCGTTCCTGGGGTCGCTGTCCGACGACCGCTTCGGCTCGATGCTGGCCGCGCAGCTGGCCGCCGACGGGGTCTCCCCCGCCGCGACGTCGCGCTGCACCCTGCCCACCACGCTCGCCGCGGCCGAGCTCGACGACCACGGGTCGGCCAGCTACCGCTTCTACGTCACCGACACCAGCGCCCCGGCGCTCGTCGACCTGCCGCCCGCCGCGCGCACCGCCGACACGGTGCACCTCGGCACGCTCGGGCTGGTGCTCGAGCCGATGGTCACCACGCTCGTCGGCCTGCTCGACACACTCGGCCCCGAGGTGCTGGTGATGACCGACCCCAACTGCCGCGAGCGGCTCATCCCCGACCGCGCCGCCTACCTCGCCCGGCTCGACCACGTGTACGGCGGCAGCCACGTGGTGAAGATCAGCACCGACGACGCCGAGTACCTGTCCCCCGGCACGGATCCGCTGCAGCTGGCCCGGTCGATCGTCGACCGGGGCGTGCGGGTGGTGCTGCTCACGGCCGGCAGGTCGGCCACCTGGGTCGTCACTGCGACGTCCACCACCGAGCTGCCCACACCCGCGGTGGAGGTGGCCGACACGATCGGCGCCGGCGACTCGTTCTGCGGCGGCTTCCTGGCCTGGTGGCGGGGCAACGGCTTCGGCGTCGACGAACTCGGCTCGGACCACCTGGTGGTGCGGGCGGCGCGAGCGGCACAGGCGGTGTCGGCGTTCACGGTGACCCAGGTCGGCGCGAACCCGCCGCGGCGCGACCAGCTCGCCGAGGGCTGGCACGCGTGCAGCCCGACCTGACCGAGCTGCTCCGCCGGGCGCGCGGGCTGGTCGCCCGGGGCGGTCGGGTGCTCGGCATCGCCGGTGCGCCCGGAGCGGGCAAGTCCACCCTGGCCGCCGAGCTGGTCGCGGCGTGGGGCGACGGTGCGCAGCTGCTGCCGATGGACGGCTTCCACCTGGCCGACGACGAGCTGGCCCGCCTCCGGCGGGGCGACCGCAAAGGGGCACCCGACACGTTCGACGTCGACGGCTACGTCGCCGCACTCGGCCGTGTGCGTGCCCGGCGGGCGGACGTGCTCGTGCCACGCTTCGACCGGTCGCTCGAGGCCGCGATCGCCGGCTCGCTGCGCGTGAGCGTGGCCACCGAGCTCGTCGTGACCGAGGGCAACTACCTGCTCCTCGACGCACCCGGCTGGTGCGACGTGCGTCCGCTGCTCGACGAGTGCTGGCTGCTCGTGGCCGACGACGAGGTGCGCGCGGCCCAGCTCGTGGCGCGCCACGTGGCGCACGGTCGCACCGACGAGGCGGCGCGCGCCTGGGTGCTCGCGGTGGACGAACCGAACGCCGCGCTCGTGGCACGGGCGAGCGGCGACGCCGACCTGGTCGTGCGCCGCTGACCCGCCGGGGTCAGCCCATCACGGTGCCGGAGGTGGCCGACGGCGCGCGACGCCGCGAGAACGCACCGAGGTCGATCGTGCGACCGGTGCGCTCGCCGACGAACTGCACGGGGAACAGGTCGTGGTCGTGACCGGACTCGACGGCGTCGATGATCGCCCGCATGAAGCGTCCGGCGATCGGCGCGTTCTTGAACTGGTTGCCGCTCGTGCCGCACGCCATGTACCAGCCGGGCAGGCTGGACGCGTCGTAGATCGGCACCCAGTCGTCGGCCACGTCGTACAGCGCGGCGAGGCCCATCGGTCGGTGCGGCACACCGAACTCGGGGATCCGGCGGGCGAGCCGGTACATCGTGGTCTCGAACTTCTCCACGGTGGTGTGCTCGTCGAAGTGGTCGGGGTCGTCGACCCACTCCAGCGCGTCGCACTCGGGCTCGGTGCCACCGACGAGCACGGTGCCGCCCACCTGCGGGCGGAAGTACTGGCCGATGTCGAGGTCGCTCACCACCGGTGCGCCGTCCTCGAGCGACATCCCCGGAGGCGCCGGCGCGGCGAACACCTCCTGGCGCAGCGGGCGCGGGTGGATCGTCATCTCGGCGTCGACACCGGCGAGGGCGTTGAGGTGCGACGAGTGGGGACCGGCGACGTTCACGACGATCGGGGCGCGCAGCACCTCGCCGCCGGCGAGCCGGACGCCCGCCACCCGACCATGCTCGATCTCGACGCCGACCACCTCGGCGTGGAACCGGAAGCGGGCACCGTGGTGACGTGCGGCGCACGCCAGGTTGCGGGCGGCCAGCATCGGGTCGTCGACGAACCCGCCGGTGGCCTCGTGGATCGCGTTGACCGTGCCGTGCGGATCGCCGGCGAACGCCGGGTCGTCCACCGGCTTCGGCGGGAAGTAGCGCCCCACGTCGAAGTGCGGGAACCATGCCGCGATGCCGGCGGCGTCGAGCAGCTCGTACTCGATGCCGACCTCGTCCCACAGGTCGGTGATCCGGTCGAAGGTGAACTCGGGGGTGTCGAACAGCAGCATCCCGGTGCGGATGAACCGGCACATGCCGTCGGGGTCGCGCACGCCGAGGAAGTCCTCCCAGTGCTCCCACGCCGGGGCCGCCTCCCAGGCGGTGAGCACGCCGTCGAGGGTGGAGTAGCTGAACCGGACGATCGCCGACGAGCTGCTGGTGGACCCTGCGCCGGGCGCAGGTCCGCGATCGACGACGAGCACCGACCTTCCCGACCTCGCCAGCTCGAGTGCGACCGAGGCACCGATCACCCCGGCGCCGATCACGATCGCATCGGCAGCGAGGTCCCCTCGCACGTCTCCCGGGTCGCCGGCGGTGGTTGCAGTCATGCGGTGACGGTACCCCTGGGTCCCCCGAGCGGCCGAAGGTCGTTGGTCCCGTTCTCGCGGCGTCGCGCGGTGGTGTCGCGGTGGTGTCGCGGCGGTGCCGCGTCAGCTCGTGACGTGCGCGTTCGCGTGCCTGCGCTGCAACTCCTCGAGTCCCATCGGCGCGCCGAGCAGGTAGCCCTGGCCGAGGTCGACGTCGAGCGCGATGAGCGTGTCGAGCTCGCCCACCGTCTCGATGCCCTCGGCGAGCAGCAGCGCGCCGATCTCGTTGGTGAAGTGACGCAACCCCGACACGAGGGCGCGGCGGGTGGGGTCGCGATCGATGCCCGACACCAGCGCCCGGTCGAGCTTCACGACCTGCGGTCGCAGCTCCACCAGCTGGCGCAACCCGGCCCAGCCGGATCCCGTGTCGTCGCAGGCGAGCAGCGGTGCACCCGGCAGGTTGGCCACCCGGTCGAGCATGTCGGGGTGGTCGCCGACGGGTTCGGTCTCGAGCAGCTCGATCACGATGCGCGTGGTCGACGTCGCGATCACGCGGTCGAACTCCGGGTCCATGATCGTCGACGGCGACGCGTTCACGCTGACCCACGCCCCGCCGGGCAGCTGCGCGGCGGCGTGCAGGGCGTCCTCCAGCACGGCGATCTCCAGCTCGGGGCCGAGGCCGCTGCGGCGAGCCGTGTCGAAGCAGATCTCCGGGTTGGCGCCGTCGGCGAAGCGCGTGAGCGCCTCGTACCCGATCACGGAGAGGTCGGCGAGCCGCACGATCGGCTGGAAGTGCGGCTGCCAGGCACGCTCGACGAGGCGGCCGCGCATCGCCTCCTGCTCGGCGCGGGTGGCGCGCACCCTGCTCGTGCGCAGCGCGTCGCCGTGGCGGAGGAGCGCCGACACCTTCGCCATCAGCTCCGTCATCGACACGGGCTTGATCACGTAGTCGGTGACCCCGGCGTCGTACGACACCATCCGCTCGGCCACGTCGGCGTGGCCCGACACCATCACGATCGGGCGCATCGCGTTCTGGTCGGTCTCGCGCAGCGCGCGCACCAACTCGTCGCCGGACAGCCCGGGGAGCGACTTGTCGACGATGATGAGGTCGAACTCGGTGTCGACGAGCAGTTCGAGCGCGGCCTCGCTGCTGTTGACGACCGTGACCGCAGCACCCCGGGCACCGAGGCCGGCGGAGTACAGCTTCCCCATCACGGCGTCGTCGTCGACGACGAGGATCGACCGACCGACGAGCACCTGGTGCGCACGGTCGATCGCCGCCATCGGGAGAACGGGCGGTGCGTGCATGGAACCAGGATCCTCGGCCATGCTCAGGACTGTCCGGGGCCACCGATCAAGATCTGTTCAGGTCACCCGGGGTTCGTTCAAGACCTCGGGTGCCGAACGTCAAGCGACCGGCAGGTCGTCGACCGAGGGTGGTCGCGCGGCGACCGGTACGATCCCCCGATGGCCTCCGATCCGATCGTGCGCCGCGTGATGGTGGTCTGCGGGGCGTCGGCGCTGTTCGGGGTGGCCGTGTTCTTCGGATGGACGATGGTGCGCTTTCCCCGGTTCCGGGGTGCCGAGCCGGCACCGCTCTGGTTGCCCTGGCTCGCGGCCGGTCTCACGATCCTGCCCCTGGTGGTGATCCTGGTGGTGCGATCGGTGGTCGGCGACGGAGGGTCGCTGTCCGACGAGGAGGTCGCACCGCCCGACGTGCCGGGCCGGTTCGGCCCGACGGCGGTGGCAGGTGCCGTCATCGCCCTGTTCGCGGCGGGGCTCGCCGTGCCGGCGCTGGCCGCCGCGGACAGCTCGGCACGCTGGGATCCGCTCGTGCTCGCCACGCTGTTGCCGGCCGCGGCGCTGGCGATCCGGTGGTGGATCCACCGCCGCCGCTGATCGTCCACAATGGTGCCCATGGCCGGGCCCTCCCCCCACACCGACCACACCGACCACACCGAACCCACCGACCACCTCGCCGCCGGCGCGCCCGCCGGACCGTCCCGCGCCGACGATGCAGCGCTCGGCGACGACATCCGACTGCTCGGCCGGCTGCTCGGCGACGTGATCCGCGACCAGGCCGGCCCCGAGGTGTTCGACCTCGTCGAACAGGTGCGGCAGCACGCCGTGAGCGTGCGCCGTGACGAAGGCCGGATCGACGCCGCGGACCTGGCGACGCTGCTCGACGGCGTCGACGTGGACGTCGCGGTGCACGTGATCCGGGCGTTCAGCTGGTTCTCGCTGCTCGCGAACATCGCCGAGGACGTCCACCAGGTTCGTCGGCGGCGGCACCACCGCAGCATCGGGTCGCCCGCACGCCCCGGCACGCTCGACCACGCCGTCCGCGTGCTCGGCGACCACCTCCACGAACCGTCGCAGGTGGCGTCGGTGCTGCGCCGCGCCGAGGTGAGCCCGGTGCTCACCGCCCACCCGACCGAGGTGCGACGCAAGACGATCCTCGACGTGCAGCGCCGGATCGCCGACCTCCTGCAGGTGCGCGACCGGCTGCAGATGGACGCGGCCGAGCTCACCGCCTGGGAGGCCGACCTGCGGCTGCAGGTGCTCACGCTGTGGCAGACCGCGCTGCTGCGCCTGTCGAAGCTGCGCGTGCGCGACGAGATCGCCGAGGCGCTGCGGTACTACGAGCTCACGCTGTTCGACGTCCTCACGTCGCTGCAGGCCGATGTGCAGCGGGCGGTCGACGCACTCGACCCGCACCGCGGCCGGGTGCAGCCGGTGGTGCGGATGGGTTCGTGGATCGGCGGCGACCGCGACGGCAACCCCTTCGTGACCGCCGAGGTGCTGCAGCTCGCGGTCGACCTCCAGGCACGCACCGCCTTCACGCACCACCTCACCACGTTGCGACGACTCTCGGTGGAGCTGTCGATGTCGTCGCGGTTGGTGACCCCGTCGCCCGAGCTGATGGCGCTGGCCGACGCCTCGGACGACGACTCGCCGTTCCGCGGTGACGAGCCCTACCGAAGGGCACTGCGCGGGATGTACGCCCGGTTGGCCGCCACGGCACGCGCCGCCCTCGGCGAGGTGCCCGGCCCCGAACCGCACGCAGACCTGGCGCCGTACGCATCGCCGGACGAGCTCGCCCACGACCTGGCGGTGGTCGACGCGTCGTTGCGGGTGCACGGCGCCGCGGTGCTCGCGGACGCGCACGTGGCACCGGCGCGCACGGCCGTGGAGGTGTTCGGGTTCCACCTGTGCACGCTCGACCTGCGTCAGAACAGCGACGTGCACGAGCGTGTGGTGGACGAGCTGCTGCGGCTGGGCGGGGTGACGTCGGAGTACCTCGCCCTCGACGAGGCCGGACGAGTGGCGGCGCTGCGACGCGAGCTCGCCACGGCCCGGCCGCTGCTGCCACGAGCCGCCGCCTGCAGCCCGGAGACGGCCAAGGAGCTGGCCATCGCCGACACCGCCACGGCGGCGATCGACCGCTACGGCGACCGGATCATCTCGCACGCCGTGATCTCCAAGTGCAACTCGGTGAGCGACGTGCTCGAGGTGGCCGTCGTGCTGCGCGAGACGGGGCTGCTGCAACCGGGCGACGACCCACGGCTCCCGCTCGACATCGTCCCGCTGTTCGAGACGATCGACGACCTCCGCGGCGCCGCCACCATCGTGACCGCGCTGCTCGACGTGCCCGAGTACCGGGCGTGGATCGACCGCTGCCGCGGCGGGCTGCAGGAGGTGATGCTCGGCTACAGCGACAGCAACAAGGACGGCGGCTACCTCGCTGCCAACTGGGCGCTGTACCGGGCGCAGGTGAGCCTGGTGGACGCGTGCCGCCGAGCCGGGGTGCGCCTGCGCTTCTTCCACGGCCGTGGTGGCACGGTCGGTCGCGGCGGCGGGCCGAGCTACGAGGCGATCCTGGCCCAGCCCCCCGGCGCGGTGGACGGCACGCTGCGCATCACCGAGCAGGGCGAGGTGATCGCCGCCCGGTACGCGTCGCACGACATGGCTCGCCGCAACCTGGAGGCGCTGGTGTCGGCGGCGGCCGAAGCCACCATCGCGCCCGGCGGCGCGGCTGCCGACCCGGCGTTCGTGACGGCGATGGACGAGCTCGCCGACACCTCGCTGCAGGCGTACCGCGAGCTCGTGTACGGCGACCCGGACTTCGTCGGCGTGTTCCGTGCGCTCACGCCGATCGGCGAGATCAGCATGCTCAACATCGGCAGCCGGCCGGCGTCGCGCACCGCGAGCAACCGGATCGAGGACCTGCGTGCGATCCCGTGGGTGTTCTCGTGGAGCCAGTGCCGGGTGATGCTGCCCGGCTGGTACGGGGCCGGCAGCGCGTTCCAGGCGTGGGCGGGCGACGATCCGGCACGGGTGGACGAGCTGCGCCGGATGCACCGGACGTGGCCGGTGTTCCGCACCACGATCTCGAACATGGGCATGGTGCTCGCGAAGAGCGACATGGCGATCGCCCAGCGCTACGGCGACCTGGTGGCCGACTCGGCGGCCGGCGAGCGCGTGCTCGCGGCGATCGCCGACGAGCACGCCCGGTCGGTGCACTGGGTGCAGGAGATCACCGAGGCACCCCTGCTCGGCGACAACCCGACGCTCGCCCGCAGCATCCGCAACCGCTTCCCGTACCTCGACCCGCTCCACGAACTGCAGGTCGACCTGCTGCGCCGGCGCCGTGCCGGCGACGACGACGAGAAGCTGGCGCGTGGCATCCAGCTCACGATCAACGGCATCGCCGCCGGCCTCCGCAACAGCGGCTGATCGAGCCGGTCAGGCCGGTCAGGCCGGTCAGGCCGGTCAGGCCGGTCAGGCCGGTCAGGTGAGCGGCACGTCCTCGGGCAGGGTGACGTCGAGCAACTCGAAGTCGGGGCTGCACCCGATGAGCGCGTACTCGAGGTGACGCGGCACGACGAAGGTGTCGCCCTCCTCCATCCGCTCGGGGACACGGCCCTCGCACTCGAGGGTGCACGTCCCCGCCAGCACGAACCCGAACACGAACTCGGCGTCGTGCGTGGTGCGCGGCGTGTGATCCGCGCCCGCCGGACGAGCGACCCGCACGCCGGCCAGTCCGTCGGTGGCGGCCCCGATCCCGATCTCGCGGCACTCGAACCCCGGCACCCGCCACGGTCGCCACTCGGCCTCGCTCGCGTCGTGGTACACGAAGCGCTGACCGCCGAAGTGGCGCTCGGGGAGCAGCCGACCGGTCGGCAGGGAGATCTCGTGCTCGGCCCGGGTCTCGTGGTCGGCGGGACAGCCGAGCTCGACGACCTCGAGGCCGTCGCCGCTCTCCAGCACCCGGTGGCGGATCTCGGGCGGCTGCAGCACGCAGTCGCCGGCCTCCATGAGCAGCGGTTCGCCCTGGTCCTCGTAGACGACCCGCACCCACCCCTTGTGGCAGTAGATCATCTGGAACCGCACCTGGTGGTAGTGCACGTAGTCGGGCACGGGACCGGCCGTCGGGATGCGGATGTGGGAGCCGATGAACCGTCCGCCCTGACGGCCGGGGATGACGTCGCGGTACTGCATGCCCGCCCGGCCCGTCCCCCAGGTCTCGCCGTCGCGAGCGTGGGTGACGACGAGCTCGGGCTGCTCGGGCGGCAGCACCACCCCTGGGTCGGCCTCCACCAGCTCGACCCGGGTGCCGTTGGGCGCCACCAGCTCCCTGTCGCCACCCGCCACGGTGGTCGGATCGTCGCACCGCAGCCGGAGCCGGAGGTGGGCGCCCGGCTGCTCACCGTCGAGCTCGCCGCCTGGCTGGAGGCGCAGCCCGAGTCCGTGACCCGAGAGCTCCGCGATCATGGGCGCATCGGCCGGGAAGATCGCGTCGACCCGGAACCCGAGACGCCGGGTGAAGAAGTCGAGCGTCGGCTGCAGCGGATCGCACGGCACCACCACGACGGCGCTGCGGACACCGGCGCCGGGACGGTGGGGTTCGTCAGGAGCGGCCATCGAGGCCGACGCTAGCCTGACCCCCGCTCCACGGCCCCGACGATTCGATGACCGACGCCCTCCCGCACGCCACCCCCGGCTCCCCACGCCTGCTGCTCGGCATCGACACCGGTGGCACGTACACCGACGCCGTCGTCTACGACGAGGACGCGCGGGTCGTGGTCGCCAAGGCGAAGGCGCCGACCACGCACCACGACCTCAGCATCGGCATCGCCGGAGCGATCGACGGTGCGGTGCACGCGGCCGGCGTCGATCCGGCCCGCATCGAGCTGGTGTCGCTCTCCACCACGCTCGCCACCAACGCGCTCGTGGAGGGATCCGGCCGTCCGGTCGCCGCGGTGATCATCGGCTTCGACGACGAGGTGATCGAGCGCGGCGGCCTGCGCGACGCGCTCGCCGGCGACCCGGCCATCCTGCTGACGGGCGGTCACGACCCCCACGGCAGCGAGCGAGCCCCGCTCGACCTCGACCGGTTGCGCACCGAGGTCGCCGCGGTGGCCGACCGCGTGGACGGCTTTGCGGTGATGGCGCAGTTCAGCGTGCGCAACCCGGCGCACGAGCGTGCCGCTGCGGCCGTGATCCGCGAGGTCACCGGGGCGACGGTGACGGCGAGCCACGTGCTGTCCGAGCAGCTGAACGGGCCGCGCCGCGCCGTGACGGCGATCCTGAACGCCCGTCTGGTGCCGATCGTCGACCGGCTGGTGGCCACCACCGAACGCACCCTGGTGGACCAGGGCGTGCACGCACCGGTGATGGTGGTGCGTGGTGACGGGTCGCTGGTGTCGGCTGCGTTCGTGCGCGAGCGTCCGATCGAGACGATCCTGTCGGGTCCGGCAGCGAGCCTCGTGGGCGCCGCCCACCTCACCGGTCTCGACGACGCGATCATCTCCGACATCGGCGGCACCACGACCGACATCGCCGTGCTGCGGACCGGGATGCCGCTCGTGAGCACGCTCGGTGCCACGGTGGGCGGGCACCGCACGATGGTGGCCGCGGTGGCGATGCACACGCACGGCCTGGGCGGCGACAGCCAGGTGCACCACGACGACCGCGCGGTCGGCGCCGTGCTCACGCTGGGACCTCGCCGCGTGATCCCCGTGGCGCAGCTGGCGGTCACCCACGGCGCGGTGGTTCGTGCCGCGATGGATCGCCAGCTCGTCGCCGACCGGCCCGACGACCTCGACGGCGTCTTCGTGGTGCTGCTCGACGCGGTGCGCGCCGCCCAGGTGGTCGACGCCGACGAGCGTTCCGCGATCGGTGCCGTCACGACCGGTCCGGCACCCGCGGACGGCGCCGTCGCCCCGGCGGCCACGGTGATGACGTCGGCGGCACGCCGGCGGGCCGTCGAGCGACTGGTGCGGCGCGGCGTGCTGCAGCTCGCCGCGTTCACGCCCACCGAC
>WLDE01000043.1 GCA_009704985.1 Actinomycetota bacterium
GAGTGCGGCGGCACGCCGATGCACACGCCGTCGGGCATGAAGCTGCCGGTGCTCGTCGCCGAGAAGGGCGCGGCCTGGACCCGCCTGGTCGTGCACGGCCGCGCCGCGCACGGCTCGACGCCGATCATGGGCGACAACGCGCTGGTGAAGGCGAGCGAGATCGTGCGTCGCATCGCCCGGTACCGGCCGCTCGCCGACATCCACGACACCTGGCGCGGCTACGTCGCGGCGATGGAGTTCGACGAGGAGCTGACACGTGTGCTGCTCGACCCGGTGGCGCTGGGGGAGTGGGCGGCGCACCACCCCGACCGCGGCTTCGCGGCCGACTGCCACGCCTGCACGCACATCACGCTGTCGCCCAACGTGCTGCGCGCCGACGGCAAGACGAACACGATCCCGGCCTCGGTGGAGCTGGAGGTCGACATCCGCACCCTGCCCGGCCAGACCGACGACGACGTGCGACGGCTGCTGCACGAGCTGATCGGCGACGACCTGATCGGCAGCGTCGAGATCCATCCGATGCACGAGGAGTGGCTGGCCACGGCGTCGCCGATCGACTCGCCGTTGTACCGATCGATCGAGAAGGCCTCGGCCACGGTGTACCCCGAGGCGCGCTGCGTGCCGGCGATCACGCCCGGTGGCACCGACGCCCGGTTCTACCGGCGCGAGGGGGCCACGTCGTACGGCTACGGGTTGTTCTCGCGCGAGCTCTCCTACGAGGACTACGTCGCGATGTTCCACGCCGCGAACGAGCGGTGCGACGTGCACTCCCTCGCGCTGATGGAACAGCTCTGGAGCGACATCGCCGTCGACCTGCTCGCCTGAGTCCCCGTCGGGCCCGGATCGCCCGGTGAACGACGAGGGCCCGGTGGCCGATGCCACCGGGCCCTCCGAACCGTTCGGTCCGCGGCGTCGTGTCAGGCGCTGGCCTGCTCGAGCGCCCGGCGCACGAGCACCTTCGCGAGGTGCACGCGGTACTCGGGTGAGGCGTTGAGGTCGTTCTGCGGGTCGGCCTCGGCGGCGGCCAGCTCGGCCGCCTCCGCGATCGACGCACCCGACGACAGCGCCGCCGACACGCTGGTGGCCAGGATCGGGGTCGACCCCATGTTCACCAGGCCCACGCCGCTCTCGCCGTTGCGGCGCCACGCCGCCACGCCGACGATCGCCCAGTCCTGGGCGCGACGGTTGAACTTCTGGAAGCTCCAGCCCGCGCCGCCCATCTTCGGCACGCGGATCTCGGTGAGCAGCTCGTCCGGCGCGAGTGCCGTCTGCAGGAAACCCTGGAAGAAGTCGGCCGCCGCGATCTCGCGGGTGCCGCCGGGGCCCTGCGCGACGTAGGTCGCGCCCATCGCCAGCGTGGTGGCGGGCAGGTCGCTCGCCGAGTCGCTGTGGGCGATGGAACCACCGATCGTGCCGCGGTGGCGCACCTGCGGGTCACCGACGTGGCTCGCCGCGTGGGCGAGCAGCGGTGCGTGCTCGGCGAGGACCGGGCTCGTCTCGACGTCCATGTGGCGGGTCATCGCACCGATCGCGATGTGGTCGCCGGCGTCACGGATGTACGAGAGGTCGCTGATGCGGCCGATGTCGACCAGCACCGTCGGCTGCGCGAGGCGCAGCTTCATGAGCGGGAGCAGGCTGTGCCCACCGGCGATGAACTTGGCGTCCTCGCCGTACTCGCCGATGAGGCTGATCGCTTCCTCGGCCGAACCGGCACGGACGTAGTCGAATGCTGCGGGGATCACTTGCTGACTCCTTGCGCTGATGAAGCTGACTGGGCGGCGTGGATGGTCTTCCAGACCGTGTGGGGACTTGCAGGCATCGGCACATCGGTGACACCGAGGCCGGAGAGTGCGTCGACGATCGCGTTGATCACGGCGGGGGCGGCACCGATGGTGCCGGCCTCGCCGATGCCCTTCACGCCGAGCGGGTTGGTGGGCGACGGGGTGATGGTGTGACCGAGGGTGATCGGCGGCACGTCGCTCGCCGCCGGCACCAGGTACTCGGCCAGGGTGGAGGTCTTCGGGTTGCCGTCCTCGTCGAACACGGCCTCCTCGAACAGCGCCTGGGCGAGGCCCTGGATGACGCCGCCGTGCACCTGTCCCTCGACGATGAGCGGGTTCACCTGGTTGCCGCAGTCGTCCACGGCGACGTACTTCAGCACGTCGACGTCACCGGTCTCGGTGTCGACCTCGACCACGCAGATGTGCGTGCCGAAGGGCCACGAGAAGTTCGGCGGGTCGTAGGTGACCTGTGCCTCCAGGTTGGGCTCGAGGCCGTCGGGCAGGTTGTGCGCGGTGAATGCCTCGAAGGCCACGGCCGCGAGCGGCATCGAGCGGTCGGGGGTGCCCTTCACGCTGAACGTGCCACCGGCGAACTCGAGGTCGTCCTCGTTGGCCTCCAGTTGATGGGCGGCGATCTTCTTCGCCTTGTCGATCACCTTGTCGCAGGCCATCGCGATCGCCACACCACCGACGGGCAGCGAACGCGACCCGTAGGTGTCGAGCCCGAGCGGGGCGATCGCCGTGTCGCTGTGCAGCACGTCGACGTCGTCCGGATCGACGCCCATCTTCTCGGCGACGATCATGCTCCACGCGGTCTCGTGACCCTGCCCGTGCGGAGCGGTGCCGGTGACCACCTGGATCTTGTTGGTCGGCAGCACGCGCACCGTGGCGGCCTCCCAGCCGCCGGCGGAGTAGTTGAGCGAGGCGAGCACCCGGCTCGGGGCCAGGCCGCACATCTCGAAGTAGCTGCACACGCCGATGCCGAGGCGCTTGGTGGCACCGTCGACGTTCTGGGTTGCCTGACGTGCGCGGAGCCCGTCGTAGTCGGCCAGCTCGGCGGCCATGGTGGCGGCAGCGTCGTGGTCGCCACTGTCGTACACGAGGCCGGTCATGGCGGTGTACGGGAACTGGTCCTTCTTGATGAAGTTGCGGCGACGCAGTTCGAGCGGGTCGATGCCGATCTGGTCGGCGAGGGCGTCCATCGCGCGCTCGATGGCGTAGGTGGCCTCGGGCCGGCCGGCGCCGCGGTAGGCGTCGGTCGGGGTCAGCGTGGTGAACACCGACGTGCAGCTGAAGTCGTACGCCACCGGCAGGTCGTAGACGCCGCCGTACAGGAAGGCGCCGAGCAACGGGATGCCCGGCGTGACGAGCTGCAGATAGGCGCCCATGTCGGCGAGGAGCCGCACCCGCACCGCGGTGAGCTTGCCGTCCGCGTCGGCGGCGAGCTCGATGTGCTGGCGCTGGGCTCGGCCGTGGATGGTGGCCTGGGTGTTCTCGGTGCGCTCCTCGGTCCAGCGAACCGGCACCTTGTGCTTGCGGGCGAGCGCCGTGCAGAGCAGCTCTTCCGCGTACACGTTCAGCTTGGCGCCGAAGCCGCCACCGACGGCAGGGGCGACCACGCGCATCTGGTGCTCGGGGATGCCGAGCGTGAGCGCGGTCATCACCTTCAGGATGTGCGGCACCTGGGTGGAGCTGTACAGCGTGATGTCGCCACCGAAGGGCTGCGGCACCGCGGCGACGGCACGGGGCTCCATCGCCATCGGGATCAGCCGCTGGTGCACGTAGTGCTCGCTGACGGTGTACGCGGCATCGGCGAACGCCCGCTCCACCTGGCCGTCGGCGCCCTCGCACTTCAGCTCCCACGTGTAGCTGCGGTTGGTGCCGAGCTCGTCGTGGATCACCACGCGGTCGCTGAGCGCGTCCTCGAGGTCGACCACCGCGGGCAGCGGTTCGTAGTCCACCTCGATCGCCTCGAGCGCGTCGCGGGCCGCGGCATCGCTGGTGGCCAGCACGCACGCCACACCGTCGCCCACGTACGCCGCCTTCGACACGGCGAGCGGGTGGTGGGTCGGGTTCTTCATGTCCGCGGTGACCGGCCAGGCGCACGGCATCGGGCCGGCCCACAGCGGTGCCAGGTCGGCGCCGCTGTACGCGGCCACCACCCCGGGCAGCTGCAGCGCCGCGCTCACGTCGACGGAGCGGATGCGGGCGTGTGCGTACGGGCTGCGCAGCACGGCGAGGTGCAGCGCGCCCGGGATGTTCAGGTCACTCGTGAACTTCGCCTCGCCCGTCAGCAGGGCGGGATCCTCCTTGCGGAGACGGCGCTTCCCCAGCACCGTGCTCGCAGCAGGTTCGGTCATCGTCATCTCGGGCCCCTCCCCTGATCAGGTCACCGGCCGCCGGCAGCGGCGAGGACGGCCTGGACGATGTTGTGGTAGCCGGTGCAGCGGCAGAGGTTGCCCTCCAGGCCGAGGCGGACGTCCTCCTCGGTGGGGTTGGGGTTCTCGTTGAGGAGACTCGTCGCCGCCATCACCATGCCGGGCGTGCAGTACCCGCACTGGAGTGCGTGGTTCTCCATGAACGCCTTCTGCATCGGGTGCATCTCGCCGTTCTGGGCGAGGCCCTCGATCGTGGTGACCTCGCAGCCGTCGGCCTGCACCGCGAGCACGGTGCAGCTCTTCACCGCCTCACCGTTCAGGTGGAGGCTGCAGGCGCCGCACGAGGACGTGTCGCAACCGATGTTGGTGCCCGTGAGGCCGAGCACCTCGCGGACGTAGTGGACGAGCAATGTGCGCGGCTCGACATCGCTGTCGTGGGCCGTGCCGTTGACGGTGACGCGGATCTGCATGGTGGCGGGTTCCCCTCGTGATGTGTCTCGTGATCGTGGCGCGCCGGCCCTTCGTGGCCGGACTCCCGGCCGATGGTGCGGACCGGTCGCAGTACCTGTGCGGCCGACGGACGCGATGCGACCGACGGCCGACCCCCGTGGCGAGGCCCATCATGCCCGATTTCGCAGGGTCGTGCGGCACCCGCCCGACGCGGGGGCGCGATCGCGGCGAACGACCGGAAGCGACACGGCGTCAGAGAATCCGAAGGATCATCAGGTTGTGAAGTGTCGTTCGGTTTCTGGTTGTCGCGCTACAGTGCGTCGTGGTGACCGACATCGACGACATCGCACTCCACCGGCTCCGCAAGGACGGCCAGCGTCTCACGACGGGCCGTCAGCTGATCCTGCGCACCCTGCAGGAGGCGGACGGCCCGGTGACCATTCCCATGATCCTGCAGCGCCAGCCGACGCTGGCGCAGAGCTCCGTCTACCGCAACCTCGCGGTGCTCGAGCACGCCGGTCTGGTCTCGAAGATCTCCATGGGCGACGAGCACGCGCACTACGAGCTGGGCGAGGAGATCACGCACCACCATCACCACCACACGGTGTGCACGTCGTGCGGCAAGGTTCGCGACGTCACGCTGTCGGCGGCCGCCGAGCGCTCGCTCGACAAGGCGCTGCACGAGGCAGCGGCGGGTGCCGGGTTCGAGCTCCAGCGCCACCGGCTCGATCTGCTCGGCCGCTGCGCCGAGTGCGTCGCCGCCGGCTGACCCTTCGAGCCGTTGCCACGACCGATCGATCGCCGAACACCGTCGGTCGTCCGCCGCCGAGGGTCGTTCGCGTGCGACCATGGTGAACGTGAAGAAGGCGACAGACCGCTTGGACGACCATCAGACCCCGCGCCCGTCGACTGACGAGTCGCGCCCCGAGGACATGGCCGCCGCGGACGCGCTCCGCGAGCGCTACGAGCGCGAGGGGGCGACGACCCAGCGCTACGACTCGTCGAGCTACTGGGACCGCCGGTATCACGTCCGCAGGTTCGAGGAGGTGACGGGCACCCTCGCCCGGCTGCTCGAGCCCGGGGCGTCGTTCCTCGACGTCGGCTGCGGGACCGGGGAGTACGTCCGGTGGGCGGCCGATCGGGGGGCGGGTGCCACCAACGGCGTGGATCTCGCCGAGGAGTACTGCGAGCGCACCCGAGCCCTCGTCCCCACCGCGCGAGTCGAGCGGTGTGACGCGTCGGCGCTGCCGTTCGCCGATCAGGAGGTGGACGTGGTCCTGTGCTCGGAGGTGATCGAGCACATCCCGTACGCGGACCAGGCGAGGGTCGTGCAGGAGCTGCAGCGCGTCACCCGCCGCCATCTCGTCATCACCACCCCGAACACCGGAGCCGCACTCCGTGTGCTGGCCCGTCGTCTCGCTCGGGGGAAGGTGGCCGAACTCGACGACGAGGTGGGGCACATCGCGCTGCTCCGGCGGGCCGAGCTCGTCGCCCTCGCGCTCCGAACCGGTTGGGTCGTGGAGCCGGTCCGCGTGCACCACATCACGCCGCCGGTGATCGGGGAGCTGCTGCGCCTGCCGTCGGCGCTCGACCGGACGGCCCACGTGGTGGAGCGCGCCGCGGATCGCGTCGTGTCCCGGGCGGGGAACGCCATGATCATGGTGTGCACGAGAGTGTGACATGACAGCTCGACCCCGCCGTGGTCGGCTCCTCCTCACCTCGCACTACTTCCACCCGCACGTCGGTGGGATCGAGACCGTCCTGAAGGCGCACGCCGAAGGGCTCGTCCGACGTGGCTGGGACGTCACCATCTGCACGTCCCGACTTCGCGGCGACGAGCGAACCGAGGCGCACGTGGGTGCGACGGTGCGGCGAACCCGTGCGTGGAACGTGCTCGAGCGGTCCGTGCGCGTCCCCGTCCCGCTCGTGTCGCCCACACAGTTGCTCGCGATGCGTGAGGCCCGGCCCGAGGTGATCGTGGCGCACGGGCACACCTACCTGTCGTCGGTCTACGCCGCGCTGGCGGCGCGCCTGCTGCGTGTGCCGCTGGTGGTCGTCCAGCACAGCCCCTGGGTGGAGTATCCCTTCCCGCTCGACGTCGTCGAGAGGATCGCGGACCGCTCGATCGGAAGGTTCGTGCTCCACTCGGCGACCGAGGTGGTGGTGGTGTCCGGCTTCACGGGGGCGTTCGTGGCCGAGATCGCCCCTCGGGCCGCGCTGCAGGTCGTCTACTCCGGCGTCGATGCCCGCTACCGTCCGACGCCGCCCCGCGAGGGCCCGCAGCGGTTGCGTGTCGCGACGCTTCGCCGGCTCGTTCCCCGGCAGGGTGTCGACGTGCTGATCGACGCATGGCGCTCGGCCCGGTGCGGTGACGTCGCGGATCTGTCGATCGGCGGCGACGGTCCCGAGCGCGACGCGCTGGTGGCGCGCGCCGGGGGTGATCCGAGCATCGGATTCCTCGGTCGGGTGCCGGATGCCGAGATGGAGTCGTTCTACTCGGCGTGCGACGTGTTCGTGCTCCCGACGTCCTCGGGCGAGGGCTTCGGCCTCGTCGCGGCCGAAGCCCTCGCCAGCGGACGTCCGGTGATCGCCACCCGACCCGGTGGCCCGAGCGAACTGGTGCGCGATGGTGTGGACGGACTGCTCGTCGACGCCTCGGACTCCGCAGGGCTGGGCGCGGCACTGCGTTCCTTGCTCGAGGACGAACCCCGACGGGTCGCGATGTCGTCGCGCGCCGCCGAGCGCGACCTGTCGTGGACGCGGGCGATCGACGAGATCGAGCGCGTGCTGGACGCCGTGCGACGCCCGGCCGGCGACTGATCGTCCGCCGGTCGGGTCGAGTGAGGCGCGAATGGGCCATGTGGCCCCTCGTGTGTTCCCCCGGAGCGGGTGGTCACGTGCTTCGCTAGCCTCGCGGACGTGCCAAAGGTGGGTGCGTCACACGGGGCACTTCGGCGGGCGAGACCTCTGGCGGCGACCGGCGCAGCGGCGCCTTCCACGCCGTCGGACGTCGATCCGGACGAGGTGACGGTCCGAGAGCGGAGCGAACGCGCGACCGGTGATGCCGTCGACACGGCGCCCGAGGAAGCGGTCGACACGGCGCCCGAGGACGTGGTGACCGAGGACGTGGTCGACACGGCGCCCGAGGACGCGGTCACCGAGGACGTGGTGACCGAGGACGTGGTGACCGAGGACGTGGTCACCGAGGCTGTGGTCACCGAGGCTGTGGTCACCGAGGCTGTGGTCACCGAGGACGTGGTGACCGAGGACGTGGTGACCGAGGACGTGGTGACCGAGGACGTGGTGACCGAGGACGTGGTCGACACGGCGCCCGAGGACGCGGTCACCGAGGACGTGGTGACCGAGGACGTGGTGACCGAGGACGTGGTGACCGAGCACGTGGTCGGCACGGCCACCGAGAACGCAGCCGGCACGGTCGCCGTCTCCGCCTCGGGTCCGCCGGAGTGGCTGCTGGTGGCGTCGGGTGCCGTCGTGCTCGTCGCCGTCATGGTCTCGGCCGTGCGCGGCATCACCGGGTTCTGGTTGCCGCTCGACGCCTCGCGCTACGTCGCCGAGGTCGAGTGGCTGCGCGGCGAGCGCGAGCTCCTCCCCGGGATCCACCCCCCGGCGTTCCCCGGGCTCGCCTGGTTGTTCGAACTGGTCCTCGACCGCTGGACGGCGGTGCTGTTCGCGATGGTGACGGCGTACGTCGCGTTCGTCATCGCCCTCTACGTCCTCCTCCGCCAGTGGCATCGCCCGGCGGTGGCCGTCGCGGCCTCCTCCGTCGCCGCCGTCACCCCCGTTCTCGCGGAGATGCTGGGCTGGGGTGGTGGCGCGAACATGCTGGGGATGGCGGCGTCGTTGTTCGCGCTCGCCGCCACCGAGGCATGGGTGCGCACCCGCCGACGGCCGTGGCTCGTCGGCGTCGCCACCGGAGCTGCGATCGCGTCGCACCCGCTGTCGGGGATGATCGCCGTGTTCTTCGTCGGCGCCCGAGGTGGCTGGTGCCTCGTCTCGTCGCTGCTGGATCGTCGTCGGACCGGTCGCGCCCGGGTCGATGCCGAGTCGACCGGGCCGGACCACGTGCCCGGCGGAGTCGAGGCGGAGCGAGCCGCCGGCTCGGGCCGGCCGCTGCGAGCACTGCAGCTCGTTCGCACCTCGACGGTCTCCCCCGTGTCGGAGGAGGTCGAGGCCGGCCGTTCATCCGAACCGCTGCAGTTGACCCTCGCGATCAACCCGGTCGACCCGGGTCTCCTGGGCCCGACCGAACGGCCCGACGCGTCCGACGCGTCCGACGCCGCCTCCGAGGACGACGAGGCGGTGCTGGCGGCGCACGGGCGCAACCGCGCCCAGGGCTCGCTGCTCCGTCGTCGCGGGATCGCCTCGGGGGGTGCCGACACGTTCCGCGGCTGGGCCGTCGCCGTCGCCGCGTCCGTTCCGTTCGCCGCGGCGTCGGCCGGGTACTACCTCGGGACGAAGGCGCCGGGCCAGGTCGGTCTCGGCATCCCCGACCTCGCCGTGTTGCTCGACCTCCTCGCCTGGGCGGGTCGCGAGCACCTGGTCGTGCTGCTGCTCCACTTCGTCGCGATCGTGACGCCGCTGCTGCTGTTCGGACGGCCGTCCCACGCCGCCGCCGCGTTGCTCGGAGCCGTGATCGTCCTCGGGACGTCGGCGCTCACGGGCGACCCGTCCTACCGGTCACGATTCGTCTACCTCGTCCCGGCGCTGCTCGCGATCACCGTGGCCGAGTTCGGGCCGCCGCTCGTGGCGTTCACCGCGAGGCGGCTGCGCAAGCCGACCAGGTCGATCGCGATCGTGATGTGCGGGCTCTCGGTGGTGCTGATGGTGCAGGTGGCGTTCCACGAGCGCCTCGACACGGCGACCCGGTTCTACGCGCGTGTCACGCTCGACGACGTCGCCCTGCTCGAGACGCTCCAGGGCCGCGGCGGTGTGACCGCGTCGAGCTACTGGGGGACGAACGAGGCCGAACCCACCAACTGGTTCGTGAACGCCGCGGCGTCGCGCGAGGCGTGGTCGCCGATCGGGCCGTGGTTGTCGAGCATCCCCGAGGAGGCCGAAGCCGGTCGCCAGATGCAGCGTCTGTTCGCCGGCCAGGTGGGGATCGAGGACGGCCGGTTCCAGGTCGCGGCCTCCGGGACGGCGGCCGGTCACTACGAGCTCCGGGTCGCGGTCCGGGTCGACGGCTGGTATCACTCGGCGTTCGAGCTCGACGTCGCTCGAACCGACTGGCCCTTCGCCATCATCGACGCCGAGGCGAGCCTCGAGGGCGACACCCTGCGGCTCCGTCTGAACGGTGTGGCCGACCGCGACCGGATCGACCTGCTCGCCGACCTGACGGGCGACGGCGTGAGGATCACGGCGGAGACCTCGTCGCGGCGTCTCAACAACTGGCACGTGGTCCTGTCGCCGTCGAGTGCCGGATGGGGCCTGGAGCGGCTCGGGATCTCGCAGGTCCGGATGGACTCCGTGCTCGGCGGCCGGATGCACCAGTACTCCGTGAGCGCCGACTCGACGGGTGCGGCCGCTCGGAGCTCCATCTACGGCCCCGGTCAGCCCGTCGACTTCGACGTCGCGGGCGCCGATCGGATCGAGTTCCGGGTCGCTCCCATCGATGGATTCGGCCCCCGTGGTGACGTGGTCAGCTTCGACGAGCAGCGCGTGTCCGACGACCTCGACGTGCAGCAAGTGGTGGTGTGGCGCAACACGGGCCTGGTCGAACGCTTCGACACCCCGTGCTACGCGCAGTTCGGGGCGGCGACGAACGTCGTCGGCTTCGAGCGTGTCGCCGGCTGCGGATCCGCTCCCGACGGTGGCTGACGGCGCCCGCCGTCCGGCAGCGGCACCCTCGGCCGCAGAGATGGCCGCGGTGGCGTTCGTCGCCGTCCTGTTCGTCGTCTGGCGGACCGGAGTGCTCGCGGCGCACGGCGATCCGGTCGGGGTCGACATCGGCAACGTGCTGCGCATCGCCAGGTCGTGGCAGGGGGGTGTCGACGTCGACGACGTCGTCTATCCGCCGATCGTCCCGCTCCTCGCGTGGAGCGCCCAGGCGGTCGTCGGGACGGCCTGGGCGGCGCACCTCCTGCAGGGGCTCGCCTCGGTGGCACCGGCACTGGGGGTGTGGGCGGTGAGCCGGCGGTTCCGGGGGCCCGCGGTGGCGGCCGCTGCGGGTCTGGCCGTCGGCGTGGCGACGGGAACGTCCGCGGCTGCCGCGTGGGGTGGTGTGCCGCAACTCCTCGGACTCGGGCTGCTCCCGGGTGTCGTGCTGGCCGCCGACCGGTGGGTGCGTGCCCCGGATCGCCGGCGCGCGCTCGTGTGGGGGGGCGGGCTGCTCCTCGTGATGATGATCTCCACGCTGGTCGCCGGTGCTGCGGTCGTCGCCTCGGTGGTGACGATCGTCGTCACGGTGCTGGTGGGTGTCGACCGTTCCGTCGGATCACGTCTCGCCGCGTTGCTGCGGTCGGTCGGGTGGGCGCTCGCCCCGCCGGCGCTCGCGATCCCGTGGTACGTCGACGTGGCGCGCGTCCAGTCGCTGCCCGACGGCCGATCCACGGAGCTGCGGGGGACGGCAGCGCTGACGGTGGTGCTCGGTCCGCCGGCGTGGCTGTGGTGGGGCGTGGCTGCGGCGGCGATCATCGCGACCGCCACCGCGCTCCGGCGCGATCAGGCGGGGTCGACGGTTGCGATCGGTCTGCTCGCCGCCGCACTCGTCGGCCTCCTGATCGGGGAGGTGCGAGCGGCGTACGTCGTGCCGACCGCGCTCGCGACCGCGCTGGCGCTCACGTGGCCGGTCGGATCGGTGGATCGACCGACGACCGAGCGGAAGCGGGATGCGCGGGCATCGCTCGCACGAGCGGCGGTCGCCTGGGCGCTGGTCGCCTGGATGGTGGTGCTCGCACCGTCGCGCTTCGGGGACCAGGTGGTCTCGTACGGTCGCTTCACCCCGGACGGCACCCTTCGCGCGGCTCGGTGGCTCGCCGATCGGGCCGTCGTCGGTGATCGGGTCGTGGCCGCCCCCGTCGACGGCGTCCCGACCGGCTGGTGGATCGAGGCCGAGGGCGTGGACGCCTGGGTCGCCGCGCGGGCGGAGTGGCTGTTCTTCCCCGGGGAGCGCCGGACGGCAGCGGTCGCCGAGGAGTTGCTCAGCGCTGCGTCGTGGCCGGACGGGGGTGCGCTCGAACGGCTCGAGGCGTGCGGCGTCGACTGGGTCGTGCTCCCGGCCGCCTGGGGTGGGGTGGACGAGGACGCGCTCGACCGGGCGGTCGCCGCCGGCCGGGTGCGGATCGCGTTCGACGACGGTGTCACGACCGTCCTCGCGGTCGGCGGCAGCGCCGCGAACGCGGAGAGTGACGTGACAGTTCCGGCGTGGGTGTGCCCGATCTCTTGATCCTGGCGTGTTCGCGTGGTGCTCCCGACCTTCCGGGTGAGAACGAGGTCGGATCCTTGACGGTGTCTTGAGGAACCCGCTCGGGACCCGCTGGTACGGTCGGCACATCACCCCGCAGGCGGTGCGGGGCGGCGGAACTCAGGGGCGGTTCGCAGCATGACAGCGAGCAATCAGGCGGCCGAGGTGGTCGCCGTTCAGGGATCACAGCGTGCGTGGAACCCGCAGCGCGACGGCGACCGGCGAGTGGTGCCGAGAACGACGGCGGACGATGGCGAACTCGAGCTCACCATCCTGATGCCCTGCCTCAACGAGGAGGAGACGATCGTCGCGTGCGTCCGGACCGCACGCGCCTACCTCGAGCGCAGCGGCGTCGTGGGAGAGGTGCTGGTCGCCGACAACGGTTCGACCGACCGCTCGATCGAACTCGCGGAGGCCGAGGGGGCCCGGGTCGTGTCCGTGTCCGAGAAGGGCTACGGCGCCGCGCTGATGGGCGGCATCCGCGCCGCACGCGGACGGTTCGTCATCATGGGTGATGCAGACGACTCGTACGACTTCTCGTCGCTCGACGCGTTCGTCGAGCGGCTCCGTGCCGGCGACCACCTGGTGATGGGCAACCGGTTCGCCGGCGGCATCGAGCCGGGCGCCATGCCGTGGCTGCACCGCTGGATCGGGAACCCCGTGCTGTCGTGGCTGGGGCGCACGTTGTTCGGCATCCCGGTCCGCGACTTCCACTGCGGCCTTCGCGGGTTCCGTCGCCAGACCGTGCTGAACCTCGGCCTGCACACGACCGGCATGGAGTGGGCCTCCGAGGTCGTGGTCGCGAACGCGCTCGCCGGACGTCAGATCACCGAGGTCCCGACCACGCTCCGGCCCGACGGACGCTCGCGGCCTCCGCACCTTCGGTCGTTCCGCGACGGGTGGCGGCACCTGCGCTTCCTGTTGCTCTACAGCCCCAAGTGGTTGTTCCTGCTGCCCGGCCTCGTGGCGTTCATCGGCGGTGCGCTCCTCGCCACCGCGCTGGTGCTCACCCCGATCACGATCGGCGGCGTCGGCTTCGACATCGGCACGCTGCTCTACGCCTGCGCCGCCACGGTGCTCGGGTATCAGGCCCTGTGGTTCGCGGTGCTCACGCGGCGCTACGGCGAGGTGCAGGGGTTCCTGCCAGCCGGTGAGCGGTACGTCCGCATCAAGCGGTCGCTGAGTCTCGAGCGTGGGCTCGCCCTGGGCGCCCTGCTGATCGTCGGGGGCCTTGTCACCGCAGTGGCGTCGTTCGCCCGGTGGAGCGGCGAGGGGTTCGGCGCGATGGACGGGGCGCAGACGATCCGGATCGTGGCGCCCGCCACCCTGGGTCTGATCCTCGGCTTCCAGACGGTGCTCTCCAGCGTGTTCTGGTCGTTGCTCGGGATCGACACGAAGCCGTCGTCGAGCGCTCGTTCCTTCATCGAGTCGGCCGACTCCAAGGTCATCAACGTCCGGTTCGCGGAGGCGGGCCGATGACGCACACGAAGCAGTGGATGCTCGTGGTGTGCGCCGCGCTGATCGGGGTCCTCGGCGTCCAGCACGCTGCTGCGGGCCCCTACATCGTCGGCACGGGGTCGGTCGCGCTGTCCGATCCGACCCCGCAGCCCGGTCAGACCGTCACCGTCACCGCAGGCGGCTTCGCGCCGAACTCCCCGGTCGCGATCGTCCTCGGCCCGGGAGGCACCACGCTCGGCACCACCACGGCGTCCGGCACGGGCAGCGTCTCGGCGACGTTCGTCGTGCCCGGGAGCGAAGCGGGTGGTCGCACGGTCGTGCTCTCCGGGACCGCGCCGGGCGGCGAACCGATCAGCCGATCGGTCGGCGTCGACGTGGGCGGTGTCGCGGACGACATGCCGTCGTCCGGCGGTGACGCCGCCGGTGTCCTGGTGATCGCGGTCGGTGTGCTCTGTGCGGGAGCGCTGATGTGGATCGTCGCCGCCCGCCGTCGCCGCCCTGCGCCGCCCGCCGCGGGCTGACGATCGCGGTGGGCATCGGCATCGACGGCCGGGTGGTGTCGCCGGGTCGCGCCCGGCGCCACCGTCGGGCGGTCGGATCCGTGCGCTCCGGGTGGGCGATCGCGCTGGCCGCACTGATGGCGCTGTCGTTCCCCGTGCCTGCTGCAGGGCTCCCGCTCGCCGGGGTCCGGGTGGCCGGGGCAGCGCCGATCGATCCCGGTGGACCCGACGGGTCCGGTGGACCCGACGGCCAGGGGGGAGCCCTGTCGTCCGCGCTCGCGGCCGACCGAGCGATCGCCTGGCTCACTGCTCGCCGTCAGGAACTCGGCCTCGAGGCCGCCGACATCGCCGACGCAGCGGTCGTCGACGTCGTCCCGGTCGGCGACGACCGCGCGTGGGCGGTGCACCTCCAGCAGCGCTTCGGTGGACTCGACGTCGCCGGTGCCGTGATGAACGTCGTGGTGGACGGCACGGGCACGGTTCGCTCCTGGGGTGACCGCTTCGAGCGTGGGCTCGCCGCGAACGCGGATCGGGTCGCGCCCGAGATCGACCAGGTCGGCGCCGTCCGCTCCACCGTCGACGTGCTCGGCCTCGTGGCGACGCGTCCGTTCCGCGAGGTGGTCGAAGGGTCGGGACCGGAGGCCGCCGCGACCGTCAGCACCGGGGGAGTCTCGGCGCTGCCGATCCCGGTGCGACTGGTGCTCCAGCCGGTGGAGGACGCCGCCGCCGTCGACCTCGCGTGGGAGGTCTCGATCCGCGAACGTGACGGCGGGAACTGGTGGGTCGTGACGGTCGATGCCGACACCGGGGCCGAACTGGATCGCGTCAACTTCACGTCGTCGGCGACCTACGAGGGCTTCGACGCCCCGGTGGAGGCACCCTCGTTCGGGCCGCGTACCACGATCGTCGACCCGGCCGACCCGGTGGCGTCGCCGTACGGGTGGCACGACATCGACGGCAGCCCCGGCGCGGAGTTCACGGTCACGCGTGGCAACAACGTCTCGGCCTACACCGACGTCGACGCGAACAACGTCGCCGATCCCGGGAGCCAGCCCGACGGCGGGACCACGCTGGACTTCACGGCGACGTTCGATCCGACTCGTTCCCCGACGGTCGACACCGACGCGGCGGTGATCAACGCCTTCCAGCTCGTGAACCACCTGCACGACGTGGCGTACGCCTTCGGGTTCGACGAGGTGAGCGGCAACTTCCAGACCAACAACTACGGCCGCGGCGGGCCGAACGCGTTCGCCGGTGACCCGGTCCTCGTCGAGGTGCTCGACGGGTCGGGGGTCGACAACGCCAACTTCACCACGCCGCCGGACGGGTTCCCCGGCCGGTTGCAGCTGATGCGCTTCACGGGCCCGGAACCCGATCGGGACAGCGCGTTCGACAACGGCCTCATCGCCCACGAGTTCGCCCACGGCATCAGCAACCGGCTCACCGGCGGACCGTCGAACACGTCGTGTCTGCGGAACGCCGAGCAGCCGGGTGAGGGATGGAGCGACTGGTTCGCGTTGATGATGACGCTCGAGCCCGGCGACACCGGCGCCGACGCACGGTCGATCGGCACCTGGGCGCTCGGTCAGTCACCCACCGGTCCCGGGCTGCGTTCGTCGCCGTACAGCACCGACCTCGGGACCGACCCCAGCACGTACGCCGCCCTCGCCGCCGCGAACGGGCCCCATGCCGTCGGCGAGATCTTCGCCGCGATGCTCTGGGACCTGACCTGGGCGCTCGTCGAACGGGACGGCTTCGACCCCGACTGGATCGGTGGTTCCGGCGGCAACATCACCGCCATGCAGTTGGTGTTCGACGGGATGAAGCTGCAGCCCTGCAGCCCCGGCTTCGTCGATGCGCGGGACGCGATCCTGCTCGCCGACCAGCTGCGCACCGGCGGAGCGAACCGCTGTGTCATCTGGGGCGCGTTCGCGAGACGAGGGCTGGGCGAGAGCGCGTGGCAGGGGAGTCCGGCGAGCCGGACCGACGGGCAGGCGGCGTTCGACGTCCCCGACCACTGCCGGTCGCTCGTCCTCACCACGACGGCATCGAGCGAGGTCGCCGCGCCCGGCAGCATCCTGACGTACACGTCGACCGTCACGAACACCTCGTCGGCGACGGTGTCGGGGGTGGTGGTCCGGGCCACGATGCCCGCCGGTGCGCCGTACGTGGCCGGGTCGTCGACGTGCGGCGGCACGCACGCGGCAGGTGTCCTGGAGGTGACCCTCGCGACGATCACAGCGGGTTCCACCGCGACCTGCAGCTACTCGGTCGCCGTCGGCCCCGCCGGGTCGACGGTGTGGCTCCACGAGGACTTCGAACACGGCACCGATCGATGGACCCGGTCGACCACGGCCGGAGCTCCCGGCTGGGGTGCGAGCGGCCAGGCCGGCATCTCCGGGGTGCTCGGCGCCCGTGTCGACGGGCACTCGGCGCCGGCGGTGGCGTCGCTCGAACTCGCCGAACCCGTCGCGGTGGCCGGATCCGATCCGACGCTGCGGTTCCTGCACGTGTTCGACACCGAACGTCAGAGCGACGGCGGAGTGGTGGAGATCACCACGAACGGGACCACCTGGGCCGACCTCGGACCGGCGATGGTGAGCCGGGGCTACACCCATCAACTGGCCGGGGGCGGCAACCCCATCGCACCACGGCCGGCCTTCACGGGATCGAGCGGCGGGGTGATCGAGACCGTCGTCGACCTCGGGGCGTGGGTCGGTCAACAGGTCCGGATCCGCTTCCGGTTCGGTTCCGACTCCAGCATCGCGAGCGACGGCTGGCACATCGACGAGGTGTGGTTGAGCGACGAGGTGCTGCTCGACCACTCGGTCACGCTCACCGGTCCGGGCGGCGCAGCGGACGCGGTCTCCCTCGCGACACCGGTCCGAGGCGACCTGCCCCCGTCCACCGGGCTCCTGCGCGTGACGACCGATCCTCCGGTGCCGTCGGGCATCAGCGTGAACGGCGTCGTGCGCAACGACTGGGGTCTCGACTGGGTCCGTGTGCTCGCGGGCACGCACGAGGTCTGCTGGTCCGACGTCGTCGGCTTCACCACGCCGCCGTGCCAGACGGTCGTGGTGACACCCGGTCAGACCACCACGGTCGCGGGGACGTTCGGTCGACTCGGCCTGCTGCAGGTGGCGGTCGAACCGCCGGGTCTGCCGACCACGGTGTTCGTCGACGGTGAGGTGGCCGACGAGTACGGACTGTTCGCCTTCGTCGAGCCGGGCGAGCACCAGGTGTGCTGGGGTGACGTGCCGGGACCGTGGCAGGCGCCGGCGTGCCAGACGGTGACGGTGGCACCAGGGGTGACGGCACAGGTGACGGGGACGTTCGTCGCGACGCCCACGCCGACGACCGGTCCGGCGCCGCCGCTCGGCCCGACCGGCCTGCTGCGGGTGCGGACGTCGCCGGCGGTCGCATCACGCGTGTCGGTGGACGGCATCGCCCGGTCCGACTGGGCGCTCACCTGGGTCAAGATGCCCGTCGGGTCGCACGAGGTCTGCTTCACCGACGTCGTCGGGTTCAGGACCCCGCCGTGCCAGCAGGTGCAGGTGAGCTCCGGGGCGACCAGCGAGGTGGTCGGATCGTTCGTCCCGCTCGGGTTGCTCCAGGTGTCGGTGACCCCGGCCGGCCTGCCGGTCGACGTGCTGGTCGACGGCGAGCCCCGCAACCAGTTCGGGTCGTTCGCGTTCATGGAACCCGGCACGTACGAGGTGTGCGGGACGGCGTTGGCGGGATGGGCAGCGAACGGGTGCTCGTCCGTCGTCGTGAGCGCTGGTGCCACGACGCAGGTGAGCCTGGTGTACTCGCCGGCACCCTGACGTCGGACCTCGCGTTCGCCGGACGCCGAGCCTCAGTCGAGACGTGCTCCGGCCGCGTCGCCGAGCACGTTGCGCACCAGGGTGGCGCGGAAGCGAACCCCGTCGCCGTGACGCTCGAGGAGGTCGGCCCGGCACAACTCGGCGACCGAACGGTCGACGATCCCCACCGGCATCCTCGCCACGGACGCGAGGTGGTCGCTGGTGAAGGGCTCGGCGAGCGCAGCCGCGGAGCGCAGCAGGCCGGCGTACGGCGATCCGAGACTCCGGACGTGCCGGAGCACGGCGTCACGCAGGCTCGGTGAGGGTCCGTCGCCGCCTCCGGCATGGATCCACCGCCACGAGTCGGCGAGCAGCGCCGGCACCCCGCCGGTCGCCCGGATCAACGGAAGGTCGAGCGCGCGGAGCTCGGAGGCCTCGTCGGTCCGCAGCGGAGCCAGGTCGATCACGTCGTGCGCGAGCGCCACGGGTTCGGCGCGCCATCCGAGGTGGCCGTCGTGGACGGACGATCGCACGGTGGCGACGACGGCCAGGGGCAGGGTCGGCTGGTTGCGGCCGAGCCACTCCAGCGCGGTGAGCGTGTCGGCATCGGCCCAGTGGAGGTCGTCGAGCAGCAGGGCGAGTGGACCGTGGGCGGCGACCAGGCGGTGCAGTGCGTGCAGCGTGGTGTCCGACGTGTCCACGAACGGCGCCCGGGCGTAGGCCATCGCGGCGGTTGCCGACTCCGTGCCTCCGACGGCGTCGAGCAACGCCGCGGCGAGCGGGACACCGGGCCGCTCGCTGTCCATCGGTGTGTACGTCGCGCGTCCGACGGACAGGGAGGTGGTGTCGGAGACGAGGCCGGCGAGGCGGGCCAGGAACGCAGAGCGCCCCATGCCGGTTCGTCCACGGACGATCACCAACTGGAACGCACCTGCGGCGGCGACCTCGCACCTCGAACGTGCACGTTCCAGCTCGGCTCGGCGCCCGACGAAGGGGAGGGCTCGGGTCGGGTCGCGGCGATCGGCGCGTCGCAGTCGCGCGGTCGTGCGGCGAGCCGTGGACTCTGCCGGCCACCGTTCGGCGATGAGCTCCGCCGCCGGGGTTCCGGCGTCGATCGACGCGGCGAGCTCCTCGGTCTCCGTGGTGCAGTCGACCCCGAGATCCTGCGCGAGCAGCCGCCGGCAGCGTTCGAACGCGGAACGGGAGGCCTCGGTGTGGCCCAGCGAATGTTCGGCCAGCATGATCATCCGGTGCGCCTCTTCGGAGTACGGGCGATGCCGGAGCACCCGCTCGCCGTGGTGGGCCGCGCCGGCCGGGTCGCCCTGCGTCAGCAGGTCTGCAGCGATCAGCAGGTGCACCCGGGCCACTCGCTCCCCGGTCATCTCCCGCTCCTGATCGAGCCAGGCGGCCTCGTGCACGTCCTCGAGCAGATCGCCCACGGCGAGTTCGGCTGCTCGGAGGAGTCGTGGCAGTCGGGTGTGCCGTGGACCGGTGGCCGCCTCCAGCGCGGCGTCGAACAGATCGAGGTCGAGGACGATGCGTCCGGTGTCGAAGCGGTACGCGCCGTTCATGGTCACCAGTGTTCGGCGTGCCTCGTCGCCGTCGGTGAAGAGGTGTTTGCGCAGCACCGAGACGTAGCTCTCGAGGGTGGCCATCGGGTGACGCGGCCCGTCGCCACCGGTCCACAGGTGCTCGACGAGCACGCTCTTCCGGACGGGCCGGCCGCGGGCGAGCACGAGCAGCTCCAGGAGCTCCTTCGTCTTGACGCCACCGAGGTCGGCCGGCCCCAGCACGTCGACCCCACCGTCGGGGCGGCTGCGCTCGATGCGGAGCGGTCCGAACACCTCGATCCTGAGCCGCGGCAGCACCTGGTCGGGTGTCCGCCCGACCCCGGTCGGGTGCTCGATCGCTGTCGCCGATCGGACGTGTTCGCTCTGGTTCGTGTCCATCCCGCCGCCGCTGACACCGTGGATCCCGATCCGCCGATCGAGCCGCCCCTCCGGTCCGCGTCTGCCGTGGCCCGTGACCTTCGAACGTACTTCGGTCGTCGAGCCCGCAGCAATGGTGCCGTGGTCGTCTTGACGGTTTCTGGACGATTCCCGCTGCCGTGTCGCAAGGATTCGTCAAGCGCACGCGCGTGACGCGCCGAGGTCAACGCGATGAGCGCCACTCACGCCGCTCGCGCCGCCGAAGGTCGACCGAAGGAGCTGGGTCCACAATCCGTCCGGTTCTCATATCGAGATCGACTCTGGCGGGGGGCGACCAAAAATGGCACATGACGGGGCGGCGCGTTCGGGTTCGGCGCGGGCGGCGGTGGACGGAGCCGGCGGACGGGTGGTCCGGCGAGCGAAGCGGAGGACGGCGGCGATGGCCGCCATGGCGGTGTTCGTCGGCGGAGGCGTGTTCACGACCTCCGGCCTGGCCGCACCGGTCGACGGGACGAGGTTCCCGTGGGAGGGCTACGACAGCCCGGACGCCGCGGCGCCGGTGGGGGCGGGCTTCAACCTCAACTCCGCCGACCTGCGGTTCATCCTCGACCAGATCAAGATCGCCGAGCGGCATGCCGCGACCGCGACGCCGACGAACCCGTGCGGCACCTTGATGGGTGACGCGCCGCACCAGATCCCCGACACGGCGACCGGTGGCGAACTCCTGCCCTGGGGACTGCGCACGGTGGACGGCACGTGCAACAACCTGCTGCCGGGCGGCGAGAACTGGGGTGCGGCCGACGAGCTGATGCCGCGCCTCAGCCCGGTCGAGCTGCGCTCGGCGCAGCCCTTCGATCCGCCCGGCCCGGACGCGCCGGTGCCCACCTCGTACACCCAGACGTCGGGCATCGTGGTCGACAGCGCACCGCGCGTCATCAGCAACCTCATCGTCGACCAGACCGCGACCAACCCGGCCGCCCTCGCTGCGGCGGGGGAGAGCCCCGAGGTCGACCCGATCACGGGCACGCTGCTCATCCCGAACGTCGCGCCGGACGAGGGCCTCTCGGCGCCGTACAACTCGATCTTCACCCTCTTCGGGCAGTTCTTCGACCACGGCCTCGACCTCGTGGGCAAGGGCGGCAGCGGCACGGTGTTCGTCCCGCTGCAGCCCGACGACCCGCTCTACGTCGCCGGCTCACCGACGAACTTCATGGTGCTCACCCGGGCGACGAACCAGCCGGGCCCCGACGGCGTCCTGGGGACGACGGACGACATCCACGAGCACCGGAACTCCACCACGCCCTACGTCGATCAGAACCAGACGTACAGCTCGCACCCGTCGCACCAGGTGTTCCTGCGTGAGTACGAACTCGACGCCGACGGCGACCCGGTCTCGACCGGTCGTCTGATCACCGTCGACGGCGGCATGGCGACGTGGGACTCGGCGCAGCAGCAGTCGGAGGATCTCCTCGGCATCGCGCTGGCCGACACGGACGTCTTCAACGTCCCGCTGCTCGCGACCGACCCGTACGGCCGATTCATCCCGGGCCCGAACGGCTATCCACAGATCGTCACCGCCACCGGACTCGTCGAGGGCGACCCGGCGGCCAACGGTGGGACGGGCGTCGCCCTCCCGGCGAACACGGTGCGGACCGGCCACGCGTTCCTCGACGACATCGCGCACCACGCCGCGCCGGGTGGCTCGAAGGTGCCCGACGAGAACACCACGGTGGACCTCACCGCAGAACCCGGCACGTACGACGACGAGATGCTCGGCGCGCACTTCGTGGCCGGTGACGGTCGTGCGAACGAGAACATCGGTCTCACCGCCATCCACCACGTGTTCCACAGCGAGCACAACCGGCTCGTGCCCTACATCAAGAACCTGATCACGACCATCGACCCGGTGATGCTCCCCGAATGGCAGCTCCCCGGTGGCGCCTGGAACGGTGAGCGCCTCTTCCAGGCCGCCCGCTTCGTGACCGAGATGCAGTACCAGCACCTCGCCTTCGAGGAGTTCGCCCGCAAGGTCCAGCCGATGGTGAACGTGTTCACCGGCTACGAGGCGAACGTCGAGGTCGACATCACCGCCGAGTTCGCGCACGCCGTGTACCGCTTCGGTCACTCGATGCTCAACGAGGACGTGCTCCGCTTCGAGCCGAACGGTACGCCGAACCACATCACGTTGTTCGACGCCTTCCTCAACCCGCCGTCGTTCTTCGACGGCGTCGGGGCCGCGGTGTACACCCCCGACCAGGCAGCCGGTGCGGTGTTCCGTGGCATGACGACCCAGGTGGGCAACGAGATCGACGAGTTCGTCACCGATGCGCTGCGCAACCGCCTCGTCGGGCTGCCGCTCGACCTGGCCATGCTCAACGTCGCACGTGCTCGCGACACCGGTCTCTCCAGCCTCAACGACGCCCGCAAGGCGTTCTACGCGGCGACCGCGAGTCCGCAGCTCATGCCGTACGGGAGTTGGTACGACTTCGGGCTCAACCTCTCCACGCCCGCGTCGCTCGTCAACTTCGTCGCGGCCTACGGCACCCACCCGATCATCACGACGCTCGACCCCGACGACGACGGTCCGATCGTCGCCGGCAGCATCGCTGCCCGCCGCCAGGCGGCTGCGCTGCTGGTCGCTGCCGACTCGGCCAACCCGGCGACGCCGACGGACGCGCAGGACTTCATGTTCTCGACCGGTGACTGGGCCAACACCGCCGCCGACGCGAGCATCACCGGTCTCGACGACATCGATCTCTGGATGGGTGGTCTCGCCGAGGCGAAGGCGCCGTTCGGCGGCATTCTCGGCACGACCTTCAACTACGTGTTCGAGCTGCAGATGGAGCGCCTGCAGAACGGCGACCGGTTCTACTACCTCACCCGCACGGCAGGTCTGAACCTGTTCGTGCAGCTCGAGGGGAACTCCTTCGCCGAGATGATCATGCGCAACACCGACGCCACGAACCTTCCGGCCGACGTGTTCAGCCGGCCGGACTACAACTTCGACCTGCAGTTCCTCGGAACCGAAGGTCCCATCCCCGACGATCCGGGTACCCCGTACGACGAGTCGACGTTGCTCGTGCGGATGCCCGACGGCACGGTGCGCTACTCGGGTGGCGCCCACGTGACGATGCACGGCACCGCCAACGGTGACCGCATGCGCACGGGCGACGGCGACGACACGATCCGGGGCAACGACGGCAACGACCGCATCGAGAGCGGGATCGGCAACGACCAGACGATCGGTGGTCTCGGCGACGACATCATCACCGACACCTTCGGTGACGACGTCCTCAAGGGCGGCGACGGTGACGACTACCTCGGCTCCGGGCCTGGTTTCGACCTGAACCAGGGTGGCAGCGGCGACGACTTCGTGGTCGCCGGCTCGGACATGACCGAGACCTTCGGTGGTCCCGGGGACGACATCATCTTCGGCGGCGACGACTCGAACACGGTGTTCGGCGACGACGGCGACGACTGGCAGGAGGGCGGCGGCGGTGCCGACCTGCTGCAGGGCGACAACGGTGCCCCGTTCCTCAACGACCTGAACACCGCCGGCAACGACGTGCTCATGGGCGACGGTGGCAACGACGACTACGACGCCGAGGGCGGCGACGATGTCATGGTCGCCGGGCCCGGAATCGAGAAGTACGCAGGCGCATTCGGTTTCGACTGGGCCATCTACAAGGGTGACACCCAGCCCGCCGAGGCGGATCTGAACCTCGATCTCGCACCGCTGCCCCCGGGCGTCGTCAACAACCGCGACCGGTACGACTCGGTCGAGGGTCTGTCCGGCCACCACCGGAACGACACGCTGCGCGGGAGCAACGACGAGGCCGTGGCGATGGTCGGCAGCGAGCTCACCGCCCCCGGCATCGCCCGGGTGGAGGGCCTCGCCGCACTCCTCCCGCCGTTCGCCGGAATGTTCACCGGCGGTGAGATCATCCTCGGTGGTCTCGGCAGCGACCTGATCGAAGGTCGCGGTGGGAACGACATCATCGACGGTGACCTGTGGCTCGACGTGCAGCTCCGCGCGCCGAACCCGGCGACTCCCGACCCGACCGACGTGCAGTTCGTCGACAGCCTGTGGGCGATCCGTGCACAGGTGGCGTCGGGTGCGATCGATCCGGGTGAGATCGACATCGTCCGCAGGATCCGGAACTCCGGCTCCACCGGCACCGACAAGGTCGTGTTCAGCGGCCCGTTCGCCGACTACGACCTCGAGGTCGTCGGCGGCAAGCTCGTCGTGACCCACGCTCGCGGTGACGGCGGCGGGGTCGGCGGTCCCCTCGACGACGGGACGGACACGATCTCGAACGTCGAGTTCCTGCTGTTCGCCGACCAGACGGTTCCCAGCCCGATCGCCACCGGGTTGTTGCGGGTGACGTCGTCGCCGGCGGTGCCGACTCGGATCTCGGTCGACGGTGTGGTTCGTCATGACTGGGGTCTGGATTGGGTGTCGGTGCCGGTGGGGACGCGTGAGGTGTGTTTCTCGGACGTGGTGGGCTTCGCCA
>WLDE01000044.1 GCA_009704985.1 Actinomycetota bacterium
GAGTTCGGAAGACTTCGTCAAGCCCCTTGCAAGGCCGACCACGTAGCGTGCTACCCTGCCGGCCAGCGCTCGTCACGAGGGCGTGGTCGTGCTCCCCCGACCCGGGGAACGCAGACCGTGTCCGAGGGCCGGGCGTTACGCCGACACCCAAAGGAGAACATCAACATGCGTGGCCTTGTGCGTCCCATCTGAGTCCTGAGCCGGCTTCGCCGGCACATCGCTCGAACCAATCACCTCCACCGGCGCCGCGAATGTGCGTGGTAGTGGGTGGGGATGGTTCGGAGCCGGTCGTCGATCCAGTACTCGTACCCGAGCACTCGAGCGGCGACCTCTCCCAACCGCTGGTGCAACACGACCCGAACCTCCTCCGGGGGGTTCGGGTCGTGTCTTTTCCAGACCACCATCGGCACGAAGCACGCCTCGCACTCGGCCACCCAGCACAGGTCGTCCTCGTGGTACCACTCGGTCACGCGTGCCGCCTCGCACAGCTCGCAGGACTCCTCCGCCACCCGATCGGACACCGCGCCAGTCTGGTCGCTCCCAGCGCCGACATCGGGGATGGTGGCACCTCGATCCACCGCATGACGGAGCGACCGCATGACGGAGCGACCGCATGACGGAGCGACCGCATGACCGCACGACGACACGACGGCCCTCCGACCGAGTGCGTGCACGCGAACGAGGGCCCCGGAGGGCCCTCGTCGAGTGGGATGCTGCCGGGACGGACCCGGCCGCTCGATCTGCGGCAGACCGCAGTGGGATCAGAGTGCCGAGAGGTCGAGGCTCGGGGGCAGGATCACGGCGTCGATCACGTGGATGACACCGTTGCTGGCCTCGACGTCGACGGCGACGACGTTGGCACCGTTGACCTGCACGCCGCCGTCATCGGTGGTGACGGTGATCGGCTCGCCCTGCACGGAGGGCACCTCGCCGGCGGCGACGTCGGCCGACAGGACCTTGCCGGAGACGACGTGGTAGGTGAGCACTGCGGCCAGGATCTCCTGGTTCTCGGGCAGCAGCAGGGCGTCGACGACACCGGCGGGCAGCGCCGCGAAGGCCTCGTCGGTCGGCGCGAACACCGTGAACGGGCCCTCACCCTGCAGCGTCTCGACCAGACCGGCGGCCTCGACCGCGGCGAGCAGCGTGGAGAAGCTGCCGGCCTCGGTGGCGACGGCGACGATGTCACCCATCTCCTCGGCCATCGCCTCGGTGGTGGCCGTGGCCTCCGCGCCGGCCAGCAGGGCGGCGACGTCGACGCCCTCGGGCACGAGCACCTGATCGATCACGTGGATCACACCGTTCGTCGCCTCGACGTCGGTCTGCACGACGTTGGCGTCGAAGATCTTCACGCCGCCATCCGTGGTGATCGTGATGTTCGAGCCCTCGACGGTGGCGACGTCACCGGCGACCACGTCGGCGGCCATGATCTTGCCCGCCACCACGTGGTAGGTGAGGATCTGGGCGAGGACGCCCTGGTTCTCCGGCAGCAGGAGGGCGTCGAGCAGGCCCTCGGGCAGCGCGGCGAACGCGTCGTCGGTGGGGGCGAACACGGTGAAGGGGCCCTCACCCTGCAGCACCTCGACCAGGCCGGCGGCCTGGACGGCGGCGACCAGGGTGCTGAAGCCCTGCGTCGCGCTGGCGACGGCGACGATGTCACCCGTCGGCACGGGGACGTCCGTCACGGGGGTGGTGACGGCGGCCGGCGCGGTCGTGGGAGTGGTGGTGGCGTCCTCCTCGTCGTCGCCGCACGCGGCGAGGACGAGCAGGCTCGAGGCGAGGCCGACGGCGGCCAGCTTGCGCACCATGCGGGTGCTCGGCGTCTTCGGGGTCATCTGTGGCTCCTTGGGGGGTTCACGATCCGCCTCGTCGGCGGCTCACGTTGGTCTACGGAGCGGCACCGCCTGCGGATGTCGCTTTTCGTGCTCAATGCACGTCCAACCGTGAACTCCCAGGTCAGCAGTGGTCTCGACGGTGGGATTCCTCAGCCGTCGATGGCGGCGCGGACCTCGGCGACGTACTCCCCGACCGCGTCCGCGCCCCCCTCCAACAACCGGCGCACGACGGAGGCGCCCTGCACGACCCCGTCGGCCACCTGGACCGCCTCACGCGCCTGCTCGGCGTTGGAGACACCCACACCCACCAGCACCGGCACGTCGGTCACGGCCTTGAGCCGGCGGGCGAGCGCCGTGGCGGTGGCGGCGAGCGCCGACCGCTCCCCCGTCACCCCGAGGAGCCCGACGGAGTACACGAAACCACGGGCGCGGGCACACACGCGCGGCAACCGGTCGTCCGGTGCGGTCGGCGCGGCGAGCATCACCGTCTCCACGTCGGACGCGTCCGCCGCCTCGCACCACGGTCCCGACTCCTCGAGCGGGAGATCGGGCACGATCGCGGCGCAGATGCCCGCCGCCACCAGCTGCTCGGCGAAGCGGTGGTGCCCGGCGTGGTGGACGGTGTTGTAGTAGCACATCACCGCGAGCGGCACGTCGACGTCGAGCGCCCTGGCCTGGTCGAGGATCGACACGGGCGTGGCCCCGGCGTCGAGCGCGAGCTGCGACGCCTGCTGGATCACCGGACCGTCCATCACCGGATCGCTGAAGGGAATGCCGATCTCGATCGCGTCCGCACCCGCGGCGACGGCCGCACGCAGGGCGTCCTCCCAGCCCGGCAGGCCACCCGTGATGTACGGGACGAGCAGCTTGCGACCGGCAGATCGCTTGTCGCGGAAGCTCTGCTCCATCCGTCCGTACGCGACCGCCGTGCTCATCCGAGGATCTCCATCATCTGCGCGACGTCCTTGTCGCCGCGACCCGAGAGGTTCATCAGCACCGTCTGCCCCTGCATGTTCGGCGCCTCGCGCGAGATCCACGCCAGGGCGTGGGCGCACTCCAGCGCCGGGATGATGCCCTCGGTGCGGGCGAGGAGCTGGAACCCCTCGATCACCTCGGCGTCGGTGACCGCCGGGTACTCGGCCCGCCCGATCGACGCGAGGTACGAGTGCTCGGGACCGACGCCCGGGTAGTCGAGACCCGCCGAGATCGAGTGCGCCTCCTGCACCTGGCCGTACTCGTCCTGCATCAGGTAGCTGCGCATGCCGTGCACCACGCCGGGGACGCCTCGACCGACGGCCGCGCCGCCGGCCGGTTCGACGCCGACCAGCCGGGCGTCGGTGTCGACGAAGCCGCTGAAGATGCCCATCGCGTTCGAACCGCCGCCCACGCACGCCACCACGACGTCGGGATCGGCGCCGTACGCGGCGTGCATCTGCTCGCGAGCCTCGTCACCGATCACCCGGTGGAACTCACGAACCATCCACGGGTACGGGTGCGGACCCATCACCGAGCCGAGGCAGTAGTGGGTGGACTCCACCGTGGCGACCCAGTCGCGCATCGCCTCGTTCACCGCGTCCTTCAACGTACGGCTGCCGCTCTCGACGGCTTCGACCTCGCTGCCGAGCAGGCGCATGCGGAACACGTTGAGCGCCTGACGCTCGACGTCGACGGCGCCCATGTACACCTTGCACTCGAGCCCCATCAGCGCCGCGGCGGTGGCGCTCGCGACGCCGTGCTGGCCCGCGCCGGTCTCGGCCACGATGCGCTTCTTGCCCATTCGCTTCGCGAGCAGGGTCTGGCCGAGGACGTTGTTGATCTTGTGCGAGCCGGTGTGGTTGAGGTCCTCGCGCTTCAGCACGAGGCGGATGCCGAGCTGTCGACCGAGGTTGTGACACTCGGTGATGATCGACGGGCGTCCTGCGTAGTCGCGCAGGATCGCCTGGTACTCGGCGCGGAACGAGGGATCCGCCCAGGCCTCGCGGAAGGCCTCCTCGAGCTCCTGGCACGCGGGCACCAGGGTCTCGGGCACGAAGCGGCCACCGAACTCGCCGAAGCGGCCGGTCGCGGAGGGTTCTGCCATGAGGGTCATCGTGAGGTCTCCGGAGGAGTGGGGTCGGGGGGTCGGGTGACGCCGTCGTCGCGAGCCGTCGGCCGGCAGCGTCAGGATGTCAGAGCTCGTCGGCCCAGTCGTAGGGCAATTCGTCGGGGCCGACGTGGCGCTGCGGCGCCGCGGCACGTGCTCGTTCGATGAACGCCTTCACCTTGAGCGGGTCCTTGCGGCCGGGGCTGCGCTCGACGCCGCTCGACACGTCGACACCCCACGGCGCAGCGGTCGTGACAGCGAGCCCGACGTTGTCCGGGGTGAGCCCGCCGGCGAGCAGGTAGCGCGGGCCCTCGGGCAGGTCGACGAGCAGCGACCAGTCGAACACCTGACCCGATCCGGGTGACGGCGCGTCGACCAGGATCATGTCGGTGCCGAACTCGTCGGCGCGGGCAGCGTCGGAACTGCCGGCCACGACGGCCTTGATCACCCACCGCACCTGTTCGGCGACGTCGGCCACCATGCCGGGCGTCTCGAAGCCGTGGAGCTGCGCGGCCTTCAGCCCGGCGCGGTGCACGGTCTCGATCACGCGGTCGGGGTGCTCGTCGCGGAACACGCCGACGGTGAGGATCTCCGGCGGCAGACGGCGGGTGATGTCGTAGACCTGCTGCGCGGCGACCTGGCGGGTGGAGGGGGCGAACACGAACCCGACCGCGTCGGCACCCATCGCCACGGCGAACAGGGCGTCGTCCTCGTTGGTGATCCCGCAGATCTTCACGAACATGCGGTGCAGAGGGTACCCCTCCGCCCGGCGACGACGGGGATTCGTTCCGGTGGGGTGCGACGTGACGTGCGTCGTGCCGCTCGCCCGGGATGGGCTGCGGTGACGGCGGCGCGTGCGGTCAGCGCACGCCGCGGAGCAGACCGATCGTCGCGGCCGGGTCGTCGCTGGTCACGAGCGTCTCCCCGACCAGCACCGCGTGGTAGCCGGCGGCGTGGAGCGCTGCCGCATCGTCGGCACCGCGCACCCCGCTCTCGGCCACCTTCACCGCGTGGTCGGGGATGACCGACGCCATCCGCACGGCGCGCTCGTGATCGACCTGGAACGTCACGAGGTCGCGCTGGTTCACGCCGATCAGCGAGGCGTCAGCGGCGAGCGCCGCCTCCAGCTCACGCTCGTCGTGGATCTCCACCAGCACGTCGAGGCCGATCATCGTGGCCAGACCGTGGAACGACACGAGCTCGTCGGTGCTGAGGGCCGCGGCGATCAGCAACACGCAGTCCGCGCCCATCAGCCGTGCGTCGCACACGTCGTGCGGCGAGACGGTGAAGTCCTTGCGGAGCACCGGGAGCGAACAGGCGCCGCGGGCCGCCTGCAGGTCGGCGACCGACCCACCGAAGAACTCCTCGTCGGTGAGCACGCTGAGGCAGGCCGCTCCACCCCGCTCGTACCCGGCGGCCCAGGCCGCCGGGTCGAGGTCGGGGTTGAGATCGCCCTTGGAGGGCGAGCGCCGCTTGATCTCACTGATCACCTGCAGCCCCTCGCCGCGGCGGAGCGCCGCAGTGAAGCCGCGGGTGGGCGGCATCGCCTGCGCCAGCCCGACCAACTCGTCGAGCGGACGGGTGTCGAGCGCGGCGACCTCACGGTGCCGGGCGAGGATTCGGTCGAGATAGGTGGCCATGGGGGGCGGGCCGTCCGGGTGGAGGGGCGTCAGGCGCCCTTGCCGCCGATCGGCTTGCAGAAGATGAGCTCGGGGCGACCGGCGAGGAACGGACCGATCGAGGGGCCGAGCGCCTTGAACGCATCGGAACCCATGTGGGCCTCCAGCGCCGCCTGGTTCTCGTACATCTCGTACATCCAGAGCACGTTCGCGTCGGTCGCGTCCTCGAGCAACATGTAGTACAGCGTGCCGGGCTCGTGCTCGGCGGCGTCGAGCGCGCCCTGCAGGGCGCCGGCCAGGTCGGCACGCTTGCCGTCCTGCGCGGTGATCTTCGCGATGACGCCGATGTCGGCCATGTCGTGCACTCCTGGTTCGGGCGGGACGCGGTGACGGTGCCACCGGGTCGGGGATCGACGCCGGCACGGTACCAGCGTGCCACCATGAGGCACGTGGCGAGCAGTGACCCCGAGCGCACCGTCGTCGTCGTCGAGGACGATCCGAGCATCGCCGACCTCGTCGACCTGTACCTGCGGGAGGCCGGCTTCCGGGTGTTGCAGGCGCCGGGCGGCGAACGAGGGTTGGAGCTCGTCGCCCAGCACCGCCCGGTGCTCGTGGTGCTCGACGTCGGTCTGCCCGACCTCGACGGCTTCGAGGTGTGCCGGCGGCTGCGCAGCGCACCGGCGACGTCGACGCTTCCCGTGCTGTTCCTCACCGCACGCGACGGCGAGATCGACCGCGTGCTCGGCCTCGAGCTGGGCGCCGACGACTACGTCACCAAGCCCTTCTCCCCTCGCGAGCTCGTCGCGAGGGTGAAGGCGATCCTGCGCCGAGGAGCCGCGGCGGCCCAGGCCGCCGAGCAGACCGTGTTCGAGATCGGGGACGGCATCGTCGTGGACGTCGCACGACGCGAGGTCCGTTCCGGCGCCGACAGCGTTCCCCTCGCGACGAAGGAGTTCGACCTCCTCGCCCACTTCGCCCGCAACCAGGGCATCGCGCTGAGCCGCCAGCAGCTGATCGAGGCCGTCTGGGGAGCCGACTGGTACGGCGACGACCGCACCGTCGACGTCCACGTCCGCCAGCTCCGCAAGAAGGTCGGCGACGACCTGCCCCTCGCCACCGTGTGGGGCGTCGGGTACCGGCTGGGCTGAGGCGGCCACGGTGCGGACCTCCACCGAGGACGGCGCGACGTGACCCGGCGGCTCGTGCTGCTGATGGTGGGCCTCGTCGTGGCGACACTCGTGGTCGCCGGGCTCGGCACGCTGGTGCTCGCGAACGTGCGGGCGCGCGCCGACACGGAGACCGATCTGCGACGGCAGGCATCGGTCACCGCGGCGAACGTCGCACGGTTCTTCGACCCCGACGAGGTCGGCGACCTCACCGACGAGCAGCTGGAGCAGCGGTTGCGCAACCTCACCCTGCTGCGCCGCGTGGTCGACCTCGACGGCTTCGCCGTCGTGGCGATCGACGGCAGCGGCCGCGTCAACCAGGAGCAGTTGCCGGCGGGGGTGAGCGGTGACCTCCTCGACACCGACGCTCTGCTCGACGGCCGGACCGTGAGCACCAACGACCGCGACCTGGTGGTGGCGGCCGCGCCGATCGAGCTCCCCGACGGCCGCACCGGCGTGATCGTGCTCGCGCAGGAGGCCAACGTCGGGCTCGGCCCGGCGGCGCGCTACTTCGTCGTGGCCGCGCTCGCGTCGACCGCGATCGCAGTGCTCGCCGCCCTCCTGGTCGGCCGCCGCGTCACGCGTCCCATCACGGCCGCGTCGGCGGCGACCAACCGGATCGCGGCGGGCGAGCTGAGCACGCGTCTCGCCCTCACCGGCAGACGCGAGGACGAGCTGAGCGAGCTGTCGCGGAACGTCAACGACATGGCGGCCGCACTCGAACGGTCGCGGTCACTCGAGCAGCAGTTCCTGCTGTCGGTGAGCCACGATCTGCGCACCCCGCTCACCTCGATCCGCGGCTACGCCGAGGCGATCGGCGACGGTGCGGGCGACCCGCGCCGCGCCGCAGCGGTGATCTCGTCGGAGTCGCGCCGCCTCGAACGGCTGGTGGCCGACCTCCTCGACCTCGCGAAGCTGCAGGCGTCGAGCTTCTCGCTGCAGCTCGAGCGGATCGACCTCGTCGCGCTGGCCGAGGTCGCGGTGCAGGGGTTCGAGCCCGACGCCGCAGAACGAGGTCTCGTGCTGCGGGCGCTCGACGGCGGGACACCGGTCGTGGTGCTCGCGGACCACGACCGTCTCGGCCAGGTGGCGGCCAACCTCGTCGAGAACGCGATGAAGTACGCCACCACCGGCGTGGTGGTGCGCGCCGCGCAGGACGGTCCGTGGGCAGTGCTCACCGTCGCCGACGACGGACCGGGCATCGACGCGGCCGACCTCCCGCACGTGTTCGAACGGCTCTACGTCGCCCGCCGGCGCCCCGTGCGCCACGAGAGCTCCAGCGGCCTCGGGCTCGCGATCGTGAAGCAGCTGGTGGAGGCCATGCGAGGTGAGGTGTCGGTGACGAGCGAGGTGGGGCGAGGCACCACCTTCACGGTGCGCCTCCCGCTCGCGGCCTGAGGCGCTCGATGCGTCGCCCCTGACGTCAGAAGCCGAGGCGGGCGCGGATCTCGGTCTCGAGGTCGGCGATCGGGACGCGCACCTGGGTGGTGGTGTCGCGCTCGCGGATGGTGACCGCACCGTCCTCGAGCGAGTCGAAGTCCACCGTGACGCACAGCGGGGTGCCGATCTCGTCCTGGCGGCGGTAGCGCTTGCCGATGGACTGGGTGTCGTCGTAGTCGACCATGTAGCGCTCGCCGAGGCCGCGGAAGATCTCCCGGGCCAGCGGGGTCAGGGTGTCCTTCTTGCTCAGCGGCAACACCGCCACCTTGTACGGGGCGAGCCGCGGGTGCAGGCGCAGGATCGTGCGGGCCTCTCCCCCGACCTCGTCCTCGTCGTAGGCGGCGAGCAGGAACGCGGCCATGGCCCGGTTCACGCCGGCGGCGGGCTCGATCACGTACGGCACGTAGCGCTCGTTGGTGGCCTGGTCGAAGAAGTCGAGCTTCTGACCCGAGTGCTGGGCGTGCTGCTTGAGGTCGTAGTCGGTGCGCTGCGCGATGCCCTCGAGCTCACCCCAGCCCCACGGGTACATGAACTCCACGTCGCTGGTGCCGGCCGAGTAGTGGCTGAGCTCATCGGCGTCGTGGGCGCGCAACCGCAGCATGTCGGCCGGGATGCCGAGGTCGACGTACCACTGGAACCGGGCGTTGCACCAGTACTCGTACCACTGGGCGCTCTCGGCCGGGGGCACGAAGAACTCGCACTCCATCTGCTCGAACTCGCGGGTGCGGAAGATGAAGTTCCCCGGGGTGATCTCGTTGCGGAAGCTCTTGCCCACCTGGGCGATGCCGAACGGCGGCTTCTTGCGGCTCGTCTGCAGCACGTTCACGAAGTTCACGAACATGCCCTGCGCCGTCTCCGGGCGCATGTAGACCTCGGCACCGAGCCCCTCGACCGGGCCGGCGTAGGTCTTGAACATCAGGTTGAACGCACGAGCCTCGGTGAAGCTGCCGACGGCACCGCAGTTCGGGCAGACGTTCGGGTCGGTGAGGTGGTCCTCGCGGAAGCGCTGCTTGCACTTCGTGCAGTCCACGAGCGGGTCGCTGAAGTTGGCGAGGTGGCCGCTCGCCTCGAACACGGCGGGCGGGGCGAGGATCGCGGCGTCGATGAGCAGCACGTCGTCACGCTGCTGCACCATCGTGCGGATCCAGGCCTCCCGGACGTTGCGCAGCATGAGCGAACCCAGCGGTCCGTAGTCGTAGCTCGAGCGGAAACCGCCGTAGATCTCGGCGGACGGGTACACGAACCCGCGTCGCTTGCAGAGGTTGACGATCTGGTCGAGGTCGGTCGCTGGCACGGTCGTACAGGCTAGGGGTCGTCCCCAGCGACGTGACGGGTCGATTCGAGGCGTGCCGGAGCGTCGCAGCCGGCACGAACGACGTGCGTCAGCTCAACCGCGCCATGTTGCGGATCTCGGTCGTCTCGGTGAAGTAGCCGGCGACGTCGGCCAGGAGGTGCACGGTGCGCTGCGCGTACAGGCAGACGGTCCCGTTCGCCGCCAGGCGCACGGTCACCAGGTTCGGCACGGTCTCACCGACGTCGTGGTTGAGGTTCGAGGCCTCTGGCCGGGGCGTGTCGCAGGGGTAGACGGTCACGAATCCGTCCCCCTCCGCCTCGGTGACGGTGACGTTCATGGTGACCGCTGTCGCGCCCGTCACCGGGACGCCGACGCGACCGGCGACCTGCAGCACCACCGTGCCACCGGCCGTGACCTTGGCGATGCCGGGAACACCGAGCGCCTCGCGGGTGTCGAGCACCCGTTCCGGCGGCAGTGCTCGGTAGCCGTCGTCCTGGTCGACCGAGTACCAGGCCGCCAGGTCGGCGACGAGATGGGTCGTCTGCTGCGCATAGAGGCAGACCGTTCCGGCCGCCGAGACGCGCACCGACACCAGATTCGGCACGGTCTGGCCCGCCTCGTGGTTGAGGTTGGAGGCGGTGGGGCGCTGGCGGTCACACGGGTAGACCGTCACGAAGCCGGCCCGCTCGGGCTCGGTGACCGTGACGTTCATCGTCACCGCCGACACGCCCGAGGCCGGGACCCCGCCGACACCGGCGACCTGCAGCGTCACCACCTGGCCGCTCGGTACGGGTGCGATCGACGGCACCCCGATCGGCTTGCGCGTGTCGAGCAGACGCACCGGCGCGACGGGCTGGACACCGGCGCCTCCCCCGGCCTCGAACGTGCCGGCGAGGTCGACCACGAGGTGGGTGGTCCGTTGCGCGTAGATACACACGCTCCGCGTGACCGAGAGCCGCACGTTGACGAGGTTCGGCACGGTCTCGCCTGCCACGAAGTTCAGGTTCGACACCTTCGGTCGCTGCTGGTCGCACGGGTAGACCGTGACGAACCCCTCGGCCTCCGGCGCGGTGACCGTCACGTTGAGCGCCACACCGGTCGTGCTGGCAGCCGCCTGGGCGATCGTCAACTCGAGGGTCTGCGTGGCACCGAGCTTGCCGGCAGCAGCCACGCCGGTGCCGTCCCGGGTGTCGACGAGACGGACCGGTGTGACCGCGCGCAGACCCGGGAGGCGGGTCGGCACGGCCGGCGCCGTCAGCGTCGGAGGCAGCCGCATCGGATCGGGCCCGTCGACCGAGAGGTGGCCGAGCACCGTGAGCCGCACCCCGGCCTCGCCACGGTGCGATGCGCAGATGGGCCCAGTGGTGAGATCGACGTAGGCGACTCCCACGGCGCGGTCGTTCGACCATGCGACGTCGACGAACAAGGACGGGACCTGGCACGGCTGGATCCGGAGGAAGCCTGCCATGACGGGATCGCTCGCCTCGATCAACACCACCGCCGCGCGTGCAACCGAGGGGACCGGGCCCACGTCGATCGGGGTCGAGCTCACCGATGCGCCGCTCGGGGAGGGCAACATGCCGTCGAACACCTTCGACGGCATGTTGAGCGGGACGTACTGGAGGCGCGTGCCGGTCGGCACCGCTTCGATGGAACCGATCGCGTCGACGACGACGTGGGTGGGCGTCGACATCGTGAGGCACGAGTTGTCGGCGATCACCTTCGCGTAGACGGTCTCCGACGCCTCGAACACGACCAGCGGCACCGCTCCCGGTGGTTGATTGCATCGGTGCAGCGTCGCGGAGCCCGCCGCTGCCGGGTCGGTGAACCAGACGTGGAGCAAGCCGGAACCGAGCGGATAGGACGTGACCCGGGACGGCGCCGCCCCCGAGCGGGTGTCCACCATCCGGATCGGCTGCTGCAACTGCACCCGGCCGCCCGGCGCCGCCGCAGCAGGCGGTGCGCTCCCGAGCGCCACCACGGCGACGGCGACCAGCGCGATGGACACGGACATGGCGATGGAGCGATGCGCTCGACGAATCATGATCCCCCCGGATGGACTCGGCGGCGATCCTGTCACGCCGACCGAGCACCGGCAACCGTTCCCACTGAACGTGGCCGGGCGCACGACGCTGGTGGGGACATCCCGGCTCGACCGTCCCCGATGCGCGACCATGCCGGGCGGAGAACAGGAGTGTGGGAGATGCACCTTACCCGTTGGAGCCCGATCGTCGTCGTCCTCGCACTCGTCGTCGCCGCCTGCGGAGACGACGAGACGTCCGGCGCGGCGACGACCGCGCCCGCCACGAGCTCGCCGGCCACGACCGAGGCGCCGGCCACGACGGCGGATCCCACCACGACCGTGGCGCCCACCACGACGGCGGCCCCGACCACCACGGCGGCACCGACCACCACGGCAGCGCCGACCACCACGGCGGCGCCGCTGACGGCGGCTGACGTCGATCTCGCTGCGTCGGCGATCGGTCCGGTCGCGTTCGGAACGGCCCCCGACGCCGCGCTCGTCGTGCTCGCACCGGTGCTCGGTCCGCCGACCGCGGACGAGTCGGCCGAGTACCCCATCGCAAACGAGCTGAACGGCATCTTCCTCGACGACGAGGACGGTTTCTTCGCGTTCCCGTTCCTGCGCCGGATCTGCTTCGCCAACGGCCTGTGCACGTTCTTCGGCGGTGCCTCGGTGCCGGAGCTCGCACTGGTCGGCTACGACTACTTCACCGCGGAAGGGCCCATCGATCCCGTGCTCACCACCGTCACCGGCGTCCCGCTCGGCGCCCGGTGGAGCGACCACCTCGACGGCATGACCGTGCAGGGCGGCGGCTGCTACTCGCAGGGGTTCGGTGACGCGGCCGGCGTGGTGCTGGTCGTCGAGTCGAGCGGCGAGTTCTTCGGCACGTTCGACGGGGAGACCTACACCACGGCCGTGCCCGATCCCACCCAGGTCACCGTGTCCGGCATGCAGTCGGGCGAGACCCCGGGCTACCTCTACGAGGACTGCTGACCGTCACCGCCCAGGGCACGACCGGAGGCGGCACGGCGTCGCGAAGGTCAGTGCGCCTCGAACATCGCGACGGTGCGCAGGCGCCGTTCGAGGTGGTGTTCGAGCGCCCGGTTGGCGTGCCCGGCCACCTCGTGCGTGATAGGACTCGGCGGCAGGTCGAGCGCCTCGTTCAGCCGCCCGCCGAGGATCATGCGGGTCACCTCCAGCGCGTCGGCAGAGATCGGCGCGCCCGTCCGGCACGACCGGCACAGCACCCCGCCCTCGGTGACGTCGAACGCGACGAGCGGCTCCGTGGCACCGCACCGGACGCACTCGTCGAGCTCGGGTCGCACGCCCTCCGACGCCAGCAGCTTCCAGTAGAACGCCGGCACCACGAGCGGGCCCGATCGTTCGGCCACCGTGCGCAGGGCCCCGACCAGCATCCGGTACACGTGGGGCGCGGGTTCGCGGTCCAGGGTGATCTGGTCGACGGCCTCGACGATCGCCAGGCCGTTGGTGAGGTGGTCGAGGTCGCCGACGAGCGGTGCGAGCGTCTCCACCGAATCGGCCTGGCTGACGATGTCGAGTTCACGGCCCTGGTACATCAGCAGCCGGACGTGGCTGAGCGGTTCGAGCCGGGCGCCGAACTTCGACATCGTCTTGCGCACGCCCTTCGCGACGGCCCGCACCTTGCCGTGGTGCTCGGTGAGGACCACCACGATCCGGTCGGCCTCGCCGAGCTTGTAGGTGCGCAGCACCACGCCGGTGTCGCGGTAGAGCGGGTTCGCCACGGCCGACCCTCAGTCGAGGCCGCCGAAGCGGCGGTGGCGGTGGCGGTAGGCCTCGACGGCGTCGGCGAGGTGCTCGGGGCGGAGGTCGGCCCAGGCGACCGGCACGTACACCAGCTCGGCGTAGGCGAGCTCCCACACCAGCGACGTCGGGAGCCGGTCGGGCGAGCCGAGCACCAGCACGAGGTCGGGCTCGGTGGTGGCCGGCGACAGCAGCGCCGCCGCGACCGCCGGCTCGCTCAGCTGGTCGCTCTCCGCCAGCTTGCGCAGGGTGACCACCAGACGCTCGCGGCCGTCGGGGACCGGGTCGACGATCACCGAGCACCCGTGGAGCTCGACGACCTCGTGGTGCACCGGACGGGCGGCATCTGCGCCCTCCCCGCGCTCGAACGGCCGCAGCGTGAGCCAGCGGGCGCCCGCCGTGGCGGCGAGCGACCCCAGCACCTCGATCCGCTCGCGCCAGCGGGCGTCGTCGAGCTCGCCCCACTCGGCCACGGTGCCGCCGACGACCATGACGTGGTGCAGCGGCTGGTCCTGCTGCGCGACGTCATGGCGGTCGGGGGCGGGGCGTGCCATCGACGCATTCTCCCACGGCGCGTGCGCGCGTCACGAACACCGTGACGCGCGGCGCACCCCGATCCGGCCCCATCCGGCGCCCCGTTCCGTCGGGGTGCGACGGGTAACGTGGCGCCGCCGTGAGCTCACCCGTTCCGCCCCCGACCACCGCCGACGCACCGGCCGACCGACCGGCCGACCGACCGGCCGACGGCAGCCCGCGCCCCGTGCACGTCGCGTGCATCATGGACGGCAACGGCCGCTGGGCGCGGCGTCGGGGCCTGCCCCGCACCGCGGGCCACACCGAGGGCGAGGAGAACCTCGCCGCCCTCGTGCGGGTGGCCGTCACCCGCGACGTCGGCTGGCTCACCGTGTTCGGGTTCTCGACGGAGAACTGGGTTCGCCCCCGCACCGAGGTCCGCCACATCCTCGGGCTGCACAAGAAGCTGTTCGGCCGGGTGGCCGAGCTCAACGAGCTGAACGTCCGGATCGAGTGGATGGGCCGGCCGTTCGACAGCCCCGACGCGCGCACCCCGAAGTACGTGCAGCAGGCGATCCGCAAGGCGATCCACGACACCCGGCAGAACACCGGCATGGTGCTCACCGTCGCGTTCGACTACGGCAGCCGCGCCGAGCTGGTGCACGCCGCGGACCAAGCCCGCCGCGCCGGCGAGACGATCTCCGAGCAGACGATCTCCCAGCACCTCTACGTGCCCGACCTGCCGCCCGTCGACGTGCTCGTGCGCACCTCCGGAGAGCTGCGCATCTCGAACTTCATGCTGTGGCAGATCGTGGGCGCCCGGGTGTACTTCACCGACCGGCCCTGGCCCGAGTTCGACGCCGCCGAGCTCGACCGGGCACTCGCCCTCGTCCGCCGCTGACCGGAGGCCGCCGGCCCGCGCCGCGGTCGGTTCGCCTGCATCGACGTCCGCCGCGCACGGCTGCCAGTCGGATACCGTCGCCCGGATGTCGGTCGACCAGGCGCGCCGGGCCCTCGAACGGGTCACTCGCGCCCTTCCGGCCAGCGAGGACCGGCCCGGGCAGCGCCAGATGGCCGAGGCGGTCGCACGGGCGATCGACGGCGGCCGGCACCTCATCGTGGCGGCCGGCACGGGGACCGGCAAGACCCTCGGCTACCTGGTGCCGGCGCTCGTCGCCGGCAAGCGCACCATCGTGGCCACCGCCACCAAGGCCCTCCAGGACCAGCTCGCCAGCAAGGACCTGCCGTTCCTCGAGACCCACCTCGGGGTGCCGTTCGAGTGGGCGGTGCTGAAGGGCCGCAGCAACTACGTGTGCCTCCAGCGGCTGCGCGAGCTGTCCCAGGCCGGCGACGGCCAGCTCGAGCTCGAGGAGATGGCCGGCACCACCCGGGTGGAGATCAAACGGCTCGCCGAGTGGGCCGGCACCACCCGCACGGGCGACCTGGCCGACCTCGACTGGTCCCCCAGCGACAGCGCGGCGCGGGCGGTCACGGTGTCGAGCGACGAGTGCCCGGGGGCGAGCCGCTGCCCGCTCGGCCAGCCCTGCTTCGCCGAGGGCGCTCGGGCCCGGGCGCAGGCCGCCGACGTCGTGGTGGTGAACCTCCACCTCTACGGACTCGACGTCGCCGCCGGTGGTGTGATCCTGCCCGAGCACGACGTGATCGTGTTCGACGAGGCGCACCAGCTCGAGGACGTCATGAGCGACACGGTGGGCGCGCAGATCGGGCCGGGACGGTTCACCACCACTGCGGGCGCGGTGCGCCGGATCATCGACGACCCCGCCGTGGTGGGCGCGATCGCGGAGAGCGCGCAGCTGCTGCGCGACGTGCTCGGCCCGCACGCGGGGGCACGGCTCCCCCACCCGCTGCCCGACGCCGTCCAGTCCGCCCTGGTGACGGCACGCGGTCGGGTCGATGCCGCGCTCGGCGCGCTCCGCCGCGTGGAGACCGACGTGGAGGACGCCAAGCAACGCCGGTTGCGGGCCCAGCAGCTCGCCACACGCCTCATCGAGACGATCGACGTCGCGATCGGCGCGCACGAGGGTTCGGTCGCCTTCGTGAGCGGCTCCCCGGACGCGCCCCGCCTGGAGATCGCCCCGCTCGACGTGGGCCCCGTCCTGGAGGAAGGCGTGTGGTCACGGCGGACGGCGGTGCTCACCAGCGCCACGGTGCCGAGCTCGCTCGCCGCTCGCGTGGGCCTCGCCCCGCGCTCGGTCGACACGATCGACGTCGGCAGCCCGTTCGACTACGAGCACCACGGCCTCCTGTACTGCGCGATGCACCTCCCCGACCCGCGCTCGCCGCAGCGCGCCGCGGCCACCCACGACGAGATCGCCGCCCTGATCACCGCCGCGGGCGGGCGCACGCTCGCGCTGTTCACCAGCTGGAAGGCGATGGACGAGGCCGCGGCCGCCGTGCGCCTGAAGGTGACCCAGCCGATCATCACCCAGCGCGACCTCCCGAAGAACGCCCTCGTCAAGGCCTTCGCCGAGGACGAGGCGACCTGCCTGTTCGCGACCGCCGGGTTCTTCCAGGGGGTCGACATCCCGGGGCGCACGCTGAGCCTCGTGATCATCGACCGGATCCCGTTCCCCCGGCCCGACGACCCGCTGCTCAGCGCCCGCCGCGAGCTGCTCGGTCCGGCGGCCTTCGCCGAGATCGACCTCCCGCGTGCGTCGATGCTCCTCGCCCAGGCCACCGGCCGGCTCATCCGCACGGCCACCGACCGGGGTGTGGTGGCGGTGCTCGACCCGCGGCTCGGCACGGCGAGCTACCGGTGGGACGTCGTGCGGGCGCTGCCGCCGATGCGCCGCACACGCCACCGTGCCGACGCCGAGGCGTTCCTGCGCGAGCTCACGGGCTGACCCCCTGCAACGGACCTTCCACGGGCCGGCGCCGCCGCGGTCGGCCCCGGATGTCGTGGTGACGCCGGGATAGTGTCGCCGGGCATGGGGGACGTATCGGGACCGGTGGTGCGCTGCGACGTGGCGAACGGGGTCGCCACCGTCACCCTGGATTCACCCGGCAACCGCAACGCGCTGTCACGTGCACTGCTCACCGGGTTGCACGACGCGCTCGATCGCTGCGAGCGACCCGACGTGCGCGTGGTGGTGCTCACCCACGCGGGACCGGCGTTCTGCGCGGGTGCCGATCTGAAGGAACGCAGCACCGGACCGACCGACTCCACGCCGATGGTGCGGGCCATGCAGCGACTCATCGGGTCGCGGTGCCCGACGATCGCTGCGGTGCAGGGTCCCGTGCGCGCCGGCGGCATCGGCCTGATGGCGTCGTGCGACATCGTGGTCGTGCAGGAGGACGTCACGTTCGCCTTCACCGAGGTCCGCATCGGCGTCGCCCCTGCGATCATCAGCGTCCCGATCCTGCAGCGCTGCGGGTGGAGCCGGCTCGCGGCCCCGTTCCTCACCGGTGAGTCGTTCGACGCGGCCACCGCACGCGACATGGGGTTGGTCACCCACGTCACCCACCACGTCCCGCACACCGTCGGCACGCTGGTCGACGGAGTGCTCGCCGGCGCGCCCGGCGCCGTGGCGGCCACCAAGCAGCTGCTGCGCGGCGACGCCTCGTGGGACGAGATGCAGGCGCTCAGCGAGTCGCTGTTCTCGAGCGACGAGGCGCAGGAGGGCATGCGCGCGTTCGCCGAGCGACGTGCGCCGGTGTGGGCCGGTACGCGGAGCACGAAGTAGCCGGGCATCCCCGGGACACGCACGGGAGACGAGAGCCATGCCGGTCCTCAGCGACACGCTGAACCCCAACTCCGAGACGTATGCGACCAACCGGTCGGCCATGCTCGCGCAGGTCGCCGCGCACGAGGCCGAGCTCGCGAAGGTGCTCGGCGGCGGCGGGCCCGCCTACGTCGAACGTCACCGCAAGCGGGGCAAGCTGCTCGCCCGCGAGCGCGTGGAGGCGATGCTCGACCCGGGCAGCCCGTTCCTCGAGATCTCACCGCTCGCGGCGTGGGGCACGCAGTTCCCCGTCGGAGCGGCGATGGTGCTCGGCATCGGCGTGGTGGAGGGCGTCGAGTGCGTGATCATCGCCAACGACCCGACGGTCCGCGGTGGCGCGAGCAACCCGATCACGATGCGCAAGGCGCTGCGTGGCATGGAGATCGCCATGCAGAACCGGATGCCGCTCGTGAACCTGGTCGAGTCGGGCGGGGCGGACCTGCCCACCCAGAGCGACACCTTCATCCCCGGCGGCAAGACGTTCCGTGACATCACGGCGCTCTCGGCGGCGGGCATCCCCACGGTCGCGGTGGTGTTCGGCAACTCCACCGCCGGCGGCGCGTACACACCCGGCATGAGCGACTACATCGTGATGATCAAGGAGCGCTCGAAGGTGTTCCTCGGCGGCCCACCGCTGGTGAAGATGGCCACCGGCGAGGAGAGCGACGACGAGAGCCTCGGCGGGGCCGAGATGCACGCCCGGGTCAGCGGCCTCGCCGACTACTTCGCCGTCGACGAGCTCGACGGCATCCGGCTCGGCCGCCAGGTGATCCGCCGGCTCAACCACCGCAAGCGCGGCCCCGGGCCGCGTGGTGCCGGGCTGCCGCCCCGCTACGACCAGGAGCAGCTGATCGGCATCGCGTCGGCCGACCCGAAGATCCCGTTCGACCCGCGTCAGGTGATCGCCCGGATCGTCGACGACAGCGACTTCGACGAGTTCAAGCCGCTGTACGGATCTTCGCTGGTCACCGGGTTCGCCGAACTGCACGGCTACCCGATCGGCATCCTGGCGAACCACCGCGGCGTGCTCTTCAACGAGGAGAGCGAGAAGGCGGCGCAGTTCATCCAGCTCGCGAACCAGATCGACACGCCGCTCGTGTTCCTGCAGAACACCACCGGCTACATGGTCGGCAAGGAGTTCGAGCGCCGCGGCATCATCAAGGACGGCGCCAAGATGATCAACGCCGTCACCAACAGCCGGGTGCCGCACCTCACGATCAACATGGCCGCCTCCTACGGCGCCGGCAACTACGGCATGTGCGGTCGCGCGTACGGCCCACGCTTCCTGTTCACCTGGCCCAACGCGAAGACGGCGGTGATGGGACCACAGCAGCTCGCCGGCGTGCTGTCGATCGTGGCCCGCCAGTCGGCGGCCTCCATGGGGAAGCCGTTCGACGAGGAGGCCGACGCCGCCATGCGACAGCAGGTGGAGGAGCAGATCGAACGCGAGTCGCTGCCGATGTTCATGAGCGGCAAGCTCTACGACGACGGGATCATCGACCCACGTGACACCCGCACCGTGCTGGGCATGTGCCTGAGCGCGATCGACCACGACGCCCCCGCCGGCACCCGCGGCTACGGCGTGTTCCGGATGTGATCCCGATGAGCACCACCGACCGCTCCCCCGCCCACCGCGCACCGATCGACCGCCTGCTCATCGCGAACCGCGGTGAGATCGCCCGGCGCATCATCCGCACTTGCCGGCGACTCGGCATCGCCACCGTCGCCGTCCACAGCGACGCCGACGCCGACGCGCCGTACGTGCGCGAGGCCGACGCCGCCGTGCGACTCCCGGGCACCGCGCCCGCCGACACCTACCTTCGCGTCGACCTGCTGATCGCCGCGGCCGAACGCACCGGCGCCCAGGCGATCCACCCCGGATACGGCTTCCTGTCCGAACGACCCGACGCCGCCGAGGCGGTGGCGCGGGCCGGGCTCACGTGGATCGGCCCACCCGCCTCGGCGATCGCCGCGATGGGCTCGAAGATCGGCGCCAAGCAGCTGATGCGCGGCGCCGGTGTGCCGGTGCTGCCCGACAACACCGTCGAGTCGCTCGACGAGATCGGGCTGCCGGCGCTGGTGAAGGCCTCCGCCGGAGGCGGCGGACGCGGCATGCGGATCGTCCGCAGCGCCGACGACCTCGCCGACGCGATCGCCGCGGCCGAGCGGGAGGCCGCGTCGGCCTTCGGCGACGGGACCGTGTTCGTCGAGCGCTACGTGGAGGGCGGCCGCCACGTCGAGATCCAGGTGTTCGCCGACACCCACGGCGCCACCGTGTCGCTGTTCGAACGCGACTGCACGCTCCAGCGCCGCCACCAGAAGATCGTCGAGGAGATGCCGAGCCCTGCCGTCGACGCGGACCTGCGTCGACGGATGGGCGACGCCGCCGTGGCCGCGGCGCGTGCGGTGGGCTACGTCGGTGCCGGCACCGTCGAGTTCCTGCTCGACCGCGACGGCGGGTTCTGGTTCCTGGAGATGAACACCCGCCTGCAGGTGGAGCACCCGGTGACCGAGATGGTGACCGGACTCGACCTCGTCGAGCTGCAGCTGCTGGTCGCCGACGGCGAGCCGCTCCCGGCGGAGGCCGTCGAGCCGCAGGCGCAGGGCCACGCGATCGAGGTGCGCCTCTGCGCCGAGGATCCGGCGCAGGGCTACCGGCCGAGCTCGGGCACGTTCCACGTCGTGGAGTTCCCGGTCGTGGAGGGCGTGCGGGTCGACAGCGGCATCGAGAGCGGCTCGGTGGTGAGCCCGTACTACGACTCGATGGTCGCGAAGGTGATCGCCCACGGCCCCAGCCGGCGCATCGCCGCGCGCCGGATCGTGCAGGCGCTCACGGGCGCCACGATCGTCGGTCCCATCACGAACCGGGAGCAGTTGCTGCACCTCGCGTCGGTGCTCGAGTCGATCGACGACGTCGTCGACACCGGCTACCTGGACCGCACCCCGATGGCCGTGGCTCCGCCGCCCGGACCGGAGGTCGTCGCCGCGGCGGCCATGGCCGTGATCCAGGCGCAGGACTCGGTGCGGACGACGCTGCGCCAGGTGCCGTTCGGGTGGCGGAACATGGCCTCGCAACCCCACGAGCTGCGGCTCACCTCCGGAGGCGAGGAGGGCACGACCCACGTCGTGCGCTACACCGTCGATCGGTGGGGGGGCATCGACGAGCTCACCGTCGACGGCGTGGCCGCCGATCCGCTCGTCGCCCGCGACCACGTGCGTCTGCGCCCGCCGCTCGTGATCGGTGACCAGGTGCACCTGCTCGGTGGGCGCGTGTCGTTCACCGTTCCGCCGCGGTTCCGCCCACCCGACGACGCAGGTCGGGCCGGGTCGCTCGTCGCGCCGATGCCGGGGTCGGTGCTGCGGATCCTGGTGGAACCCGGTTCCACCGTGGTGCCCGGCCAGCCGATGCTCGCGCTCGAGGCGATGAAGATGGAGCACCAGGTGGTGGCTCCCGTGGGTGGCACGGTGGCCGAGATCCTGGTGCAGGTGGGCCAGCAGCTCGACCACGGCCAACTCCTGGTACGGATCGAGACGGCGGACGGCGCCGACGGCGCGGGTGCCGAGGGCGGCACGCCGTGAGCCGCGGCAGTCGTCCGGTCCGGATCGCGAACTGCTCCGGCTTCTTCGGCGACCGCCTGTCGGCCGCCCGGGAGATGGTGGATCCTGCGGTCACCGCCACCAGCCCGGTCGACGTGCTCACCGGCGACTGGCTGGCCGAGCTGACGATGCTCATCCTCCACAAGCAGCGGTCGCGGAACGCCGCGGCCGGCTACGCGAGCACGTTCCTGACGCAGATGGAGCAGGTGCTCGGCACCTGCGTCGACCAGGGGATCAAGGTGGTCACCAACGCCGGCGGCCTCAACCCGGCCGGGTGCGCCGACCGGGTGCGCGAGCTCGCCGACCGGCTGGGGCTCCGGGTGTCGGTGGCCCACGTGGAGGGCGACGACCTGCTCCCCCGGCTCGACGGTCTCCGCCACCACCTGACCCACCTCGACACGGGTGCACCGCTCACCGGCGAGCCGGTGTCGGCCAACGCCTATCTGGGCGGCTGGGGCATCGCCGCCGCGCTCGCCGGCGGTGCCGACGTGGTGGTGGCGCCCCGCGTCACCGATGCCGCGCTCGTCGTCGGGCCCGCCGCCTGGTGGTGGGGCTGGGTCACCGACGACTGGGACGCCCTGGCCGGAGCCGTCGTGGCGGGCCACGTGATCGAGTGCGGTGCTCAGGCCACCGGCGGCAACCACTCGTGGTTCGCCGACATCCCGGACCTGTCGCTCCCTCCCGGCTTCCCGATCGCCGAGATCGACCGCGACGGGTCGAGCATCATCACCAAGCACCCCGGCACCGGTGGCCTCGTCGACGTCGGCACGGTGACGTCGCAGCTCCTGTACGAGGTCGGTCCGCCCCAGTACCTCAACCCCGACGTCACCACCCACTTCGACACCATCCGCCTCGACCAGGTCGGCACCGATCGGGTGCGGATCAGCGGCACCCGCGGCACGCCCGGCCCGCCGACCACCAAGGTGTGCATCAACCTCGAGGGTGGTCACCGCAATCGGATGACGTTCGTGCTCACCGGACTCGACCAGCGCGAGAAGGCGGCGTGGGCGGAGGCGGCGCTGTTCGCCCGCCTCGGCGGGCGTGAGCGCTTCGACGAGGTGGACGTCCGATTCGTGGAGGCGCCGAGCGACGCCGTGCCGCAGGAGGCCGCATCGGGTCGCCTGCACGTGACGGTGAAGAGCTCCGACGAGCGCCTGGTGGGCCGTGCCTTCTCGTCGGCCGCGGTGGAGCTCGCGCTGGCGAACTACCCCGGGTTCTTCTCCACGTCGGCACCGGGCGAGGCGCAGGCGTACGGGGTGTACTGGCCGGCGCTCGTGCCCAACGACGAGGTGGCGCAGGTCGTGGTCCACGCCGACGGTCGCCGCGAGGTGATCGCGTCGCCACAGGTGACGGGCGATGCGGCGGCGCTCGGCATCGACGCGGCACCCACCGTGCCGCCCGCGGGTCCGCAGCCCGGCGAGCCGCTGGGACGCTGGTTCGCCGCCCGCTCGGGCGACAAGGGCGGCAACGCCAACGTCGGGATCTTCGCCCGCGACGCGACCGGGTACGCCTGGTTGCACGAGCACCTCACGGTCGATGCGGTGCGACGGCTGATCCCCGAGGCGGCCGACCTGGAGGTGCGGCGCTTCGAGCTGGCGAACCTGCACGCGCTCAACATCGTGCTGGTCGGGTACCTGGGCGAGGGTGTGGCGAGCAGCACCGCCTTCGACCCCCAGGCGAAGGGACTCGGCGAGTACCTCCGCAGCCGGGTGTGGCGCTGACCGGGGTCCGCTCCACCACCCGCCCGTTCGGTCAGGCCAGCAATCGGTAGCCGATGCCGCGGGCGGTGACGATGAGCCGCGGATCGTCGGGGTGGTCCTCGATCTTCACCCGCAGACGCCGAACATGGGCGTCGACGAGCCGGCTGTCGCCGAGGTACTCGTACCCCCACACCCGCTCGAGCAGCTGGTCGCGGCTGAGCACCATGCCGGCGTGATCGGCGAACTCGCACAGCAGGCGGAACTCGGTCTTGGTGAGGTTCAACTCCACCGCGCCCTTGAGCGCGATGCCCTGCTCACGTCGCAGCTCGACGTCACCGAACTTCGACCGGGGAGGCGCCGCCGACGTCTCGTGCAGCTGCACGCGCCGCAGAGCGGCACGGATGCGCGCCGCCAACTCCTTCGGGACGACCGGCTTGGTGACGTAGTCGTCGGCACCGGCCTCGAGCCCGGCGACGAGGTCGTAGGTGTCGGTCTGGGCGGTCACGATGATGATCGGCACGATGCTGCTCGCCCGAAGCTGCCGTGCGACCTCGAAGCCCGACAGGTCGGGAAGTCGCAGGTCGAGCAGCACGAGGTCGGGTTCCTGGGCGGCGAACATCTCGAGCCCGGTGCGGCCGTCGGCCGCCTCGCGCACCTCGTAGCCCTCGTCCTCGAGCGCGAGGGTGAGCGCGAGGCGGATGGAGTCGTCGTCTTCGATGAACAGCAGCGACGTCACGGCAGGCTCGTGTCCGGTGGGTTCGGCGAGGTGGGTCTCGGCGGGCGGGGTCCGGCGGGGCCGGCTGGAATTTCGTTACAGAAATCGCACACAGAGGGAGTCGACCTGTCACGAACCCCGACCAACATAGCCACTGTTCACGCTGCCTAGGTGGGGTACCAACCTCCCCCTGGTGCCCCACCTGCAGCGGCGGACCAGCCGGGCGACTCACCTTCGACTCCTCGTTCGAGGAGCACGTCCCACCACGGAGGTTCCGATGCCGTCCCCGATCCTGATCGCGTCCACCGACATCGATCGTCGCCTGCTGGTGATGACCGTCGACGGACCACTCGTCGACCCTGACCACCTCGAGGCATTGCGCCTGGTCGTCCCGGCCGTGCCCGCCGGTCACAGCCTCATCGTCGACGTGTCGGGTGTGAGTGGCTTCAGCCACGAGGCGATCGCGGCACTTCGATCGGTCGCCCGCGACGCGGTCGAGACGGGTCAGACGTTCGTGGTGGTGTGCAGCGACCTCGACCGTCGCACCGATCTCGTGCTCGCCGACCTCGACACCCTCGTCCCGGTCGTTGCCGCCGTCGAGCAGGCGATCCCCTTCACCAGCACCGCAGCCTGACGCGCACCGGGCGGCGTGCGCCGACCCTGCCGGGGAGCGGACCCTGCCGGGGAGCGGACCCTGCCGGGGAGCGGA
>WLDE01000045.1 GCA_009704985.1 Actinomycetota bacterium
AGGGCACCGAGATGGTGATGCCGGGTGACAACGTCACGATCACCGTCGAGCTCGGCAAGCCGATCGCGATGGACGAGGGCCTGCGCTTCGCGATCCGCGAGGGTGGCCGTACCGTCGGCGCCGGCCGCGTCACCAAGATCACCAAGTGACCGAGGTGTGACCGTCACGCCCCGGGCGATCCTGGGCGTGACCTCACCTCCGGCACACGAACGAACCCTTCGAACGGAGTTCCCATGCCCAAGAACGACAAGCGGGTGAAGATCACCCTCGAGTGCACCGAGTGCAAGCGACGCAACTACATCACGATGAAGTCGAAGATCAACGATCGCGAACGGCTCGAGATGAAGAAGTACTGCTCGCACGACCGTCGGCACACGACGCACAAAGAGACCCGCTGACCCGATCTGGGCCTGCTGCGTCCGGCCTGCCGGCGCGGAGGGTCCGTGGGAGCGGGCTGGTAGCGTTGGCTCGCCCCAGAGGGCAGTAGCTCAGTTGGTAGAGCATCGGTCTCCAAAACCGACGGTCGGGGGTTCGAGTCCCTCCTGCCCTGCGTCTTGCCAGAAAGGCACACTCCTCGATGTCACTCGACGACCTGAACCGTGAGCAGAAGCGCTCACTGAAGCGCATGGGAGCCCTGAACGACCAGGGTGCACCGACCCGCGCCCAGCCGCAGGCTCGTCGCACGGCCGAGGATCGTGTCGGTCCGGCGCAGTACCTCCGTGAGGTCCGCGACGAGATGCGCAAGGTCGCCTGGCCGAAGTGGCCCGAGGTGCGCCGTTTCTCGATCATCGTGGGTATCACCGTGGTGCTCTACACCGCCTACGTCGGCGGGCTCGACTCGCTCTTCGGCGTGTTCTCCTCCTGGTTGTACGACTGACATGACTGACGAACTGCACACCGACGAGCACTCCGCCGCCCTCGAGCACCTCGACGACCTCGACGACATCGATGTCGCGGCCGCGCCGGTGGACGGCGCCGACGCCGACCTCGAGGTCGAGGCGTCCTTCGACCTCAGCGGCGATGCCGACGATGCCGACGATGCCGACGACGACGAGGCGGCCGAGGAGGTCGTCGACGACCCCTGGACCCGCCCCGGGTCCTGGTACGTCGTCCACACCCAGAGCGGCTACGAGAAGAAGGTCACCGCCAACCTCGGCGCCCGCATCCAGTCCATGAACATGGAGGACCGCATCTTCGAAGTGGTCATCCCCATGGAGGAGGTCGAGGAGTTCAAGAACGGTCGCAAGCAGACCGTCCAGAAGAAGGTCTTCCCCGGCTACATCCTCGTCCGCTGCCTCATGGACGACGAGAGCTGGTACTGCATCCGCAACACCCCGGGCGTCACCGGCTTCGTCGGCCAGAGCCGTCACGGCCAGAAGCCCACGCCGCTGTCGCGGCGCGAGGTGCAGACGTTCCTCGCCGCCAAGGGTGACGGCACGGGCGGCATGCCGACGCGCAAGAAGCCCAAGCTCGAGTACGAGGTGGGTGAGAGCGTCCGGGTGAAGGAAGGCCCGTTCGCCGACTTCGCCGGCACGATCGCCGAGATCAACGCCGACCACATGAAGCTCAAGGTGCTGGTGAACATCTTCGGTCGCGAGACCCTGGTGGAGATGGACTTCAGCCAGGTCTCCAAGCTCTAGACCGGATCCGATCCGCAGCGGATCGCCTCCAGCACGAACACGAAGGAACACAGCAATGGCAAAGAAGAAGGTCGCTGCGATCATCAAGATCCAGATCCCGGCGGGCAAGGCCACGCCGGCGCCGCCGGTCGGTACCGCCCTCGGTCCGCACGGTGTCGCGATCATGGACTTCGTCAAGCAGTACAACGCCGCGACCGAGTCGCAGGTCGGCACGATCATCCCGGTCGAGATCACGGTCTTCGAGGACCGCACCTTCACCTTCGTGCTGAAGACCCCGCCGACCCCGGTGCTGCTGCGTCAGAAGGCCGGCCTGCCCAAGGGTTCGTCGAACCCGGGCAAGCAGGTCGTCGGCAGCGTCACCGAGGCCGACATCGAAGAGGTCGCGAAGATCAAGATGCCCGACCTCAACGCCTACGACCTCGAGGCGGCCAAGGAGCAGGTGCGCGGCACCGCCCGGTCGATGGGCCTCAAGGTCAACGCCTGATCACCCGCTGATCCACCAGATCTCGTCAGATCTCGTCAGATCTCGTCAGATCTCATCAGATCTCGTCGCCGTCCGGCGACACCACCCGAGCCGGGAGCACCTCGCCCGGCCGCCCAGGGTGCCACACGAGGGAGTCCCACGAAGGAGACGACGGCCATGGCCGGCAAGAAGTACACCGACGCGCAGAAGACCTTCGACCGCGACCAGCTGTTCACGCCGGTCGAGGCGCTCACCAAGGTGAAGGCGATGGCGAAGGCCACGTTCGACGAGACCGTCGACATGGCCGTCCGCCTCGGCGTCGACCCCCGCAAGGCCGATCAGATGGTGCGCGGCACCGTGTCGCTGCCGAGCGGCACCGGCAAGGACGTCCGCGTCGCCGTGTTCGCCGCCGGTGAGGCCGCCGAGGCCGCCCGCGCCGCCGGTGCCGACAAGGTCGGCGCCGACGACCTGGCCGCCGAGATCGAGAAGGGCCAGATGGACTTCGACATCGCCATCGCGACCCCCGACCTGATGCCGCTCGTCGGTCGTCTCGGTCGTGTGCTCGGTCCGCGTGGTCTGATGCCGAACCCGAAGACCGGCACCGTCACCCAGGACGTCGCCCGCGCCGTGAGCGAGTTCAAGGGCGGCAAGGTGGAGTACCGCACCGACCGCTACGGCAACGTGCACGTGCCGCTCGGCAAGGTGAGCTTCGAGCCCGATGCGCTCGAGGCCAACTTCCGCGCCGTGCTCGACGAGCTGCAGCGTGCCAAGCCGGCCGCCGCCAAGGGTCGCTACCTGAAGAAGATCACGGTCAGCTCGACCATGGGCCCCGGCGTCAAGGTCGACACCAACCGGCTCCGCGCCGAGCAGGCCTGAGCCACCCGAACGTCCGATCCGGTCACGCGCCGGCCGGAGCCCGGCCGGTGCGTGACCGTCGATCGTCTCAGGCCGGTGGTCAGGCCGGTGGTCAGGACGTGGCGTCGAGCTGCTTGGGCGGGCCTGCGTAGGCACGGACCGGGGCGGTGTCGGCCCGTACGAGTGCCGCCGCCTCCTTCACGTGCTCGTGGACGTCCGGTCCACCGGTGGCGTCCAGGTACTCGAAGAACGCCTCACGCATGCGCGGGTCCCAGTAGTTGCGCAGATGGTTGCGCACCCCCTCCACGCGACGGGCGTGCGGGTACGGCGCGAAGAAGTCGCCGATCTGGTTCGCCATCGTGACCAGGCGCTCGGTGTCGATGAAGCTCACGAGCCCACCCCGGCGTGCGCGGCCGCCTTCACCACGTCGACGGCCGTCACCTTGTACTCGGGGCAGTTCGTGGCCCAGTCGTCGAGGTTGCTGGTGAGGTTGTTCACCATCGTGTGCGCGAAGTGGAACGTCGTGTACACGATGCCCGGGTTCACCCGTTCGCTGATCCGTACCGTGAGCTCGGTGGAGCCGTAGCGGCTGGAGATCCGGGCACGGTCGCCGGTGGCGAGGCCGCGAGCAGCGGCGTCGCCGGCGCTGATCTCGAGCACGTCCTCGTCGTGCCAGGCGAGGTTCGCGGTGCGACGCGTCTGGGTGCCGACGTTGTACTGGCTGAGGATCCGGCCCGTCGTGAGCAGGAGCGGATACTGGTCGTCGGTGCGCTCGCGGGTGGGCACGTACTGGGTGAGCATGAACGAGCCCTTGCCGCGGGGGAACTGCACCGTGTGCAGCACCTCGGTGCCCTCCGGCGCATCGGTGTTGCACGGCCACTGCACCGACCCCAGCTTCTCGATCTTCTCGAAGCTCATGCCGCTGTAGGCCGGTGACGTGCGGGCGATCTCGTCGAGGATCTCGCTCGGGTGGTCGTAGTGGCACTCGTAGCCCATCGCGTTCATGAGCCCGACGGTGATCTGCCAGTCGGCGAGGCCGCCGAGCGGCTCCACCACCTGGCGGACCATGCTCACGCGACGCTCGGCGTTCGTGAACGTGCCGTCCTTCTCGAGCGAGGAGCTGCCGGGCAGGAACACGTGCGCGAACTTCGCGGTCTCCGACAGGTACAGGTCCTGCACGATGACGCACTCCATGCTGCGCAGCGCGGCCTCGACGTGGTGCCGGTTCGGGTCGCTCTGCACCGGGTCCTCGCCCTGGATGTAGATGCCCTTGAACGTGCCGGCGGTCGCGGCGTCGAACATGTTCGGCAGGCGCAGGCCGGGCTCGCTGTCGAGCTCGATGCGCCACTCCGCCTCGAACGAACCGCGCACCTCGGGATCGGTGACGAAGCGGTAGCCGGTGAGCATGTGCGGCCAACTGCCGAGGCACGAGCCACCCTGCACGTTGCCCTGCCCGCGCAGCGGGTTGACGCCCACACCCTCGCGGCCCACCATGCCGCAGGCCATCGTGAGGTTGCCGAGGCACATCACACCGGTGGAGCCCTGCGAGTGCTCGGTGACGCCGAGCCCGTAGTAGATCGTGCTCTTCGGGCCCGACGCGTAGATGCGGGCGAGGCGACGGATGTCCTCGGGGTCGAGACCGGCCTCGGGACCCACCACCTCGGGGGAGTAGCGCTCGTCGCCGACGAGGCCCATCCAGAGCTGGAAGTCGTCCCAGTCGCAGCGAGCCCGGACGAACTCCTCGTCGTACAGGCGCTCGGTCACCACGACGTGGGCGACGGAGTTGAGCACGAGCACGTTGGTGCCGGGCCGCAGCGCGAGGTGCACCTCGGCGCGGCAGTGCGGGCTGTCGACGGTCTCGGTGCGCCGCGGGTCGATCACGAGCAGCTTGGCGCCGCGGCGCACGGCGCGCTTCATCATCGAGCCGAACACCGGGTGGCCCTCGGTGGGGTTGGCACCCACGACCAGCACGACGTCGGCCTGGAGCACGGAGTCGAAGTGCTGGCTGGCGGCGCCGGCGCCCAGGGTGGCCGACAGGCCGAACTGGGTGGGCGAGTGGCAGATCCGCGAGCAGTTGTCGATGTTGTTGTTGCGCAACGCGACACGGGCGAACTTCTGCATGAGGAAGATCTCCTCGTTGGTGCAGCGCGAACTCGACACCGCGCCGACCGACCCGCGGCCGTAGGTGTCCTGCAGCCGGTGGAGCTCGGAGGCCGCGTGGGCGAACGCCGTCGGCCAGTCGACCTCCTGCCACGGCTCGTCGATCGAGGCGCGGATCATCGGGGTGCGGATGCGGTCCGGGTGCGCGTAGTAGTCGAACGCGAACCGGCCCTTCACGCAGCTGTGCCCGTGATTGGCCTTGCCCTCCTTCCACGGCACCATGCGCACGACGCGCCCCTCGTGCGTCTCGGCCTTGAAGCCGCAGCCGACGCCGCAGTAGGCGCAGGTGGTGACGACGCTGTTGTCAGGCTTGACCGGAATCGGCACGGTGGTACCCCCCTGGGAACAGGCTCTTCTCGATGAGGGCGTCACTGGGGCAGGCCTGCACGCAGGCGCCGCAGCTGACACATTCTGACGCGAGGAACGACTCGTCCTGGCTCGCGGCGACCTTCGACCCGAAGCCACGCCCCGAGATCGTGAGGGCGAAGGTGCCCTGGATCTCCTGGCAGGCCCGCACGCAGCGCGAGCAGACGATGCACTTGGCGGGGTCGAACAGGAAGTACGGGTTCGACTCGTCGACCGCGAGGTGCTGGTGGTGGTCGCCACCACGGTACGGGTGGTCGGCCGGCAGGCCGTCGGTGAGCCCCACCTGCTCGAGCGTGGTGTGGAACTCGCTCCACCCGCCCTCGATGTCGCTCGCCGGGTAGTCGGACAGGTACAGCTCGACCACCCCGCGGCGCAGGGCCGTGAGCCGCTCGCCGCCGGTGCGCACCGTCATGCCGGACTCGACCGGCGTGGTGCAGCTGGCCGGGTAGCCGCGGCGACCCTCGATCTCGACCAGGCACACACGGCAGCTGCCGAAGCACTCGAGGGTGTCGGTGGCGCAGAGCTTGGGCACCGTGGCGCCGGCCACGGTGGCGGCGAGCAGCACCGAGCTGCCGGCGGGCACCGTGGTCTCGACGCCGTCGATCGTGAGCGTGACCGGCTCGCCGTCACGAGGCGGGGTGCCGAGGTCGACGCCCTCGCGCAGCCCGCGCAGCTCGGTCCACACCTGCTTGCCGGCGGTGCCGGCGGTGCCGGCGGTGCCGGCCGGGGCAGGGTTCGTCGTGCTCATGCCGGCGCACCTCCGTGGGATCCATGGCCGTCGGTCGACCGGGTGCCCGACGCCCGGCGTCGGTCCCAGAGCTGCAGCGCCGAGCGCACCGGGTAGGGCGTGAGACCGCCGAGCGCGCACAGCGATCCGTGCTCGAGCACGTCGCACAGCTCGTCGAGCTGCTCGCGCATGCGTGCGCTGCGGTCGCCGGCGGTGATGCGGTCGATCAGCTCCACACCCCGTGTGGAACCGACGCGGCAGGGGGTGCACTTCCCGCAGCTCTCGGCGGCGCAGAACGACATCGCGAACCGTGCCTGGGCGGCGAGGTCGACGGTGTCGTCGAACACGACGATGCCGCCGTGGCCGAGCAGGCCGCCGGCCGCCGTGATCGCCTCGTAGTCGAGGACGGTGTCGAGCTGGTCGTCGTCGAAGTAGGCGCCGAGCGGCCCACCGATCTGGACCGCACCGATCGGGCGTCCGCTGCGTGTGCCGCCGCCGAAGCGCTCGACCAGGTCGCGCAGGCTGACCCCGAAGGGCACCTCCACGAGGCCACCGCGGGCGATGTTGCCGGCGAGCTGCACGGGCAGCGTGCCCATGGAGCGGCCGACGCCGTGACCGGCGTAGGCAGCGCCGCCGTGGGCGAGGATCCACGGCACCGATGCGAGCGTGACGACGTTGTTCACCACCGTCGGCTTGCCGTACAGGCCCTCGATGGCGGGCAGCGGGGGCTTGGCGCGCACCTGGCCGCGCTTGCCCTCGATGCACTCCAGCATCGACGTCTCCTCGCCGCAGATGTAGGCGCCGGCGCCCATCCGCACCTCGAGGTCGAACGAGTGTCCCGACCCGGCGACGTCCGCGCCGAGCCAGCCCGCGGCGCGGGCGGTGTCGATCGCAGCGGTCATGGTGGCGATCGCCTGCGGGTACTCGGAACGGATGAACACCACCCCGTGGGTGGCGCCGACGCCGAACGCGGCGATCGTCATGCCCTCGATCAGGCAGAACGGGTCGCCCTCCATCACCATCCGGTCGGCGAACGTGCCAGAGTCGCCCTCGTCGGCGTTGGCCACGACGTACTTCGGGGTGGCCGGGGCCTCGGCGACGGTTCGCCACTTGATGCCCGTCGGGAAGGCCGCGCCACCACGGCCGCGCAGGCCGGAGGTGGTCACCTCGGTCACGACGTGCTCGGGGCCGTGGGCGAGTGCCGCGCGGAGGCCCTCGTACCCGCCGTGGGCGAGGTAGTCGTCGAGCGAGCGGGGATCGACCACGCCGTGGCGCTCGAAGGTGAGCCGGGTCTGCCCGGACAGCTCGGCGATCGCCTCGACCGGCCCGAGGGCCAGCGGGTGGGCCCCGGGTGCGAGGGCCGTGGTGGCGAACCCGGCGTCGAAGAGCGAGGTGACGTCGTCGGCGCCGAGCGGCCCGTAGCCGTGGCGGACACCGTCGAGCTCCACCTCGACGAGGGGATCGAGGTGGAACAGGCCGCGCGAGCCGGTGCGCACGACCGACACGTCGAGGCCGCGAGTGGCGGCCTCGGCGGTGATCGCGACGGCGACGTCGTCGGCGCCGATCGACAGGGCGATCGCGTCGCAGGGCACGCAGATGCGCACGGTCACGAGGCCACCTCCCCGTGGCCGTCGCCGCGCTGCTCGCGGGCCGAGACGACGAGGCGGTCGACCGCGGCGGCCGTGAGGCGCCCGACCGGGCGCTCGTCGAACAAGGCCGCCGGCGAGACGGCGCAGAGCCCGAGGCAGTAGACGACCTCGGTGGTGAGCGACCCGTCGGCGGTGGTGCCGCCGATCGCGGTGCCGGTGACCGCCTCGACGTGCTCCCACACGGGTGCTCCGCCGGCGGCCTGGCAGCTCTCGGCCTGGCAGACCCGCAGCGTGTGGAGGCCGCCCGGCTCCGTGCGCAGGTCGTGGTAGAAGGTGATCACGCCGTGGACCTCGGCCCGCGACAGGCCGAGCGCCTTCGCGATCGGCCGCACGGCCGCCGGCGGCACGTACCCGAGCCGGTGCTGCACGTCCTGCAGCACGACGACGAGCCGGGTCGGGTCGTGGTGGTTGGCGTCGAGCGCCGCGTCGATCGCCGCCGCCTGCTCGGGCGGCAACGGCGGTGCCTCCGGCTCGGTGGCTCGTCCCGATCTGCCTGTCCGCACCCGTCCCCCCCTGCACCACTCCCTGGATGTCCTGGATTTCCCCAGGACCGAACCGCACGGGCCCGTGGGGCCCGGGGTGCCGGCTGGTCGTCGACCGGCGGCACCGTGGAACGATCGTACCGGTTTTGGTGCGGCCGTCACGCGGCCGTCACGCGGCCCGCACCCGCCCGGCGGGGGGCACGGGCGGGCACGGGCGGGCACGGGCGGGCACGGTTGGTCGCTCCCGCCCCGCCCGGTAGCCTGCCGGGACAACCCAACGACGGTCGCTCGCCGCAGACAGCTGGTCCACCTCCGGGTGGGTAATGCACCCCGCGCCAGCCGAGGTGGATGCTGCCGAGTCGCTGGAGTGTCTCGTGTGCGCACGCGGCTCTCTCGCTCCTCGCGGTGTTCGCTCATGCGAGCACCCCGAGTCGAAGCGAGAGGAGGTGCAACACACACATGGAGAACCCCCGACAGGAGAAGGTCGCCGTCGTCGACGAGGTGACGGCCAAGCTCAACGAGGCCAGCGCCGTCATCGTGACGGAGTACCGCGGCATGAAGGTCGGCCAGCTCGCGGCCCTGCGCCGTCAGCTGCGCCCCGTCGGCGGCGAGTACAAGGTCTACAAGAACACCCTGGCTCGTTTCGCCGCGGAGAACGCCGGCATGCCCGGCCTCGCCGACCTGCTGGTCGGCCCGAGCGGCATCACGTTCGTCACCGGTGACGCAGCGGCAGTGGCCAAGGCCCTGCGCGACGCGTCGAAGGCGAACCCGCTGCTCGTGCTCAAGGGCGGTGTCATCGGCGGCAAGGTCATCTCGGCCAAGGACGTCGAGGCGCTCGCCGACCTGCCGAGCCGCGAGGTCCTGCTCGCCCAGTTCGCCGGTGCCCTGCAGGCCCCGATGGCCAAGATGGCCGGCCTGCTGCAGGCGATGCCGCGCAACCTCGCGTACGGCCTCAAGGCCCTCATCGATCAGAAGTCAGCTGCCTGAGAGCCGCTGATCCACCACACACGCATCACGCAACCCCACATTCCAAGGAGAAGATCATCATGGCTCTCAGCAAGGACGAGATCCTCGACGCCATCGGCGCCCTCACCGTCATCGAGCTCAGCGAGCTCCTCACCGCCTTCGAGGAGAAGTTCGGCGTGACCGCCGCCGCTCCCGTCGCCATCGCCGCTGCCGGCCCCGCCGCTGCCGCTGCTCCGGCCGAGGAGGAGAAGGACGAGTTCGACGTCATCCTCACCGACGCCGGTGCGCAGAAGATCCAGGTCATCAAGGTCGTCCGCGAGCTCACCAGCCTGGGCCTCAAGGAGGCCAAGGACCTCGTCGACGGCGCGCCGAAGCCCGTCCTCGAGAAGGCGAACAAGGATGCCGCCGAGGCGGCCAAGGCCAAGCTGGTCGAGGCCGGCGCAGGCGTCGAGATCAAGTGACCCCGTGCCGCTCGATCGAGCGGCGCCGGCACTGCTGAACACGGGTGAGGCCCGGGGCACCCGCCCCGGGCCTCACCGCGTCCGGGATCAGCTCCATGCGGGATCGAACACCTCGTCGGTCCCGTCGCTCACCTGCCGGAGACCCGTGCCGTCCGGACGGACGGCGTACAGGACGAAGACCGAACCCTCGTGGTCGCTCGCGTAGACGATCTCCGTCCCGTCGGGCGACCAGCTGGGGAACATCGCGCCCACCGCCTCCGGGAGGTCGCCCGCGCTCAGGTCCGTCCGGGTGCCGTCCGCCAGGTTCCACACGGCGACCTGCGACGTGCTGTGTTCGGTCCACAGCGCCGCCGTCAACAGCTCACCGTCGAGCGACCACTCGGGCGTGACGTCGAGGGCCATCGGCGGCATCGGTGTCGCACCCGTGTCGAGGAGCTGCTCGGCTCCGTCCGCCACGTCGACGATGCGGAGTTCGACGTCGCCGCCTACGAACGGGTAGCGCACGAACGCGATCCGGCTGCCGTCGGGGGACCAGGCGGCGCCCAGGTCGGTTCCGTCACCGGCGGTCAGCGGTCGCCGGCCGCCATCGGCGATCGACACCAACGCGAGGCGACCATCCGCAGCCGTGAACGCCACGAACCGCCCGTCCGGGCTCACCACCGGCAGGTCGTCGCCGGCATCGTCGGTGAGCGTCCGGGTCGACGTGCCGTCCCAGAGGTGGATCCCCGGGGTGGGCCCCTCGGGTGGGACCGATGTCCCACCACCCACGACGATCGGTCCGTTGCCGACGGCGTACACGAGCCCGACACCGTCCGGCGTGAACGATGGCGAGTTCGCGCGATATCCGGTGGTGGTGACGACGTCGATGCGGCCGGAGGCCACGTCGACGAGGCAGATCTCGCCACCGCGGTTCCGGGCGGTGCCGACGAGGCCGAGGTCGAAGCCCTCCGACATCGGCCAGATGTCGGTGGCCGACCAGCTCCGGTACTCGCACACGCCCGCCACGCGGTCGTGGGCCGGGTTCCAGGTGGCACCGACGAACACCGACCCCTCAGGGTGTCGTGATCGGAACTCGCCCGTGGTCGGATCGATGATGCACGTGCCCAGGTACCAGTCGCCGCCGGGTTCCTCCTGGATCGGACAGGACACCGCGATCGGATCGTCCACGTCGGAGCCGGTCGTGCTGGCCGGCGTCGCGGTGGTCGAGGCCGCGGTGGGCGGCTCCGGGCTGGCGCTCGTCGCCCCGGGCGACGGACCACCGCACGCGGTGACGAACAGGGCCATCGGCAGGAGCAGTCGGGTGATCGAGTGCATCACACCTCCCCTCATCGGGTCCGACCACATGGTGCGTCCCGGCCCTCGCCCGCGCCAGAGCCCTTCGACCCGCCGAACCACCGGAGCGACGTGGTCCGGTGATCGGTCGGAGGTGGGAGGCGGCGTACCGTACGGACATGTCGCACGATGGGGGACGGCTGCTGTCGCTGGCCGCAGGGACGGTGCTCGACGTCGGTCCGGCCGACGCGGTGGAGGTCGCGGCAGCGGCGGGGTGGCCCGCCGTCGGGCTCTGGTTCGACGCACGTTCGTGGACCGACGCCACCACCCGGGACGTGGCGGCCCGACTCGCGGCCACCGGGGTGCGCGCACTCGACGTCGAGCCCGTGATCCTCGGCCGTGGTGACGACGGGGGTGAGCGGCTGGTGGACGCCGCTGCCGCGCTCGGGGTTCCGTACGTGCTGATGGCCAGTGGCGGCGCCGACCACGACCGGGTCGCCACACGCCTGGGCGAGCTCTGCGTCCACGCCGATCGCCACGCGCCGGGGGTGCGGATCGTCCTCGAGTTCCTGCCGATCTTCTCGGTCCGCACCCTCGACGAGGCCGTCGCCGTGGTCCGCCGGGTGGATCATCCCGCGGCGGCCGTCCTGGTCGACACCCTGCACCTTGCCCGATCCGGCGGGTCGCCCGCCTCGCTCGGCCGCTTCGAGCCGTCGCTGCTGCCGTACCTGCAGGTGGCCGATGCCCCCATCGAGGCGCCGGCGGACCTCGACGGCCTTCGTCACGAGGCGTTGCACGGCCGCGTGCTGCCGGGGCAGGGAGCGCTGCCGCTGGTGGACGCACTGCGAGCGCTGCCGGGCGTGCCCGTGTCGGTGGAGTTGCGGTCCGCCGAGCTGATGGAGCGATTCCCCGATCCGGTCGCCCGGGCCGCCGCCGTGCTGGAGGCCACCCGGAGCGTCGTGGCCGCAGCGGATCGATCCGGCGGCTGAGACCGGTCGGCGCCGGCGAGCGCGGTGCGGGGGTCGTCCGGAGCCTCGGGGGTCGCTCCTGCGGGATCGTGCGAGGGTCGAGCGGCGGTTCGAGCAGGCCGTGCGGGCCGCGTCGTGGCTGCGTCGTGGCCGCGTTGTGGCTGCGTCGTGGCCGCGTCGTGGCCGCGTGCGGGGCCTGGCAGGCCCCTCGCAAACCCTTGACTTCCCGGGACCGCGGTGCTTACCGTTTGCCTCCGACGAGCCGACCGGCGGGACTGCCGGGTTCGGTTGACGTTCGTCGTCCCCTGTGGATATGCTCGTTCGTTGCCGTGCGTCTCGTCCCCGCCCTCTCCAAGAGTGCCGTTGACGTCGCGCGCCTGCACGCCGCCCGCATCGCCGAGTGCTCTTGAGGAGTGACACCGTGGCCGACTCCACGTCTCGTGAACGCTATTCCTTCGCCAACCTGGCCGAGCCGCTCGAGCTGCCCGATCTGATCGCGGTCCAGCGGGAGAGCTTCGACTGGTTCCTGAACGAGGGGCTGGCCGAGACGTTCCGTGACATCTCGCCGATCAAGGACTTCAGCGAGGCGTTGCAGCTCGAGCTCGAGCTCGACCCCGACGACGAGGACCTGCGCCCGCCGCCCAAGTTCACGGTGGAGGAGTGCAAGGAGAAGGACATGACCTACAGCGCGCCGATCTTCGTGCGCGCCCGGTTCATGAACCGCAACACCGGTGAGATCAAGGAACAGACCGTCTTCATGGGTGACTTCCCGATGATGACGGAGAAGGGCACCTTCATCATCAACGGCACCGAGCGCGTCGTCGTGTCGCAGCTCGTCCGGTCGCCCGGCGTCATCTTCGAGGCCGGCGAGCGGTACCGCCTCCGCAACCTGAGCAAGCACCAGCTCGTCAAGGGCACGGTCCACCCGTACCGCGGCGAGTGGATGGAGTTCGACGTCGAGCACAAGCCCGGCAAGGACGTCACCGCCGGCACCCGCATCGCCCGCAAGCGCCGCATGAGCATCTTCATCCTGCTGCGCGCCCTCGGCTACGACGAGGAGCACGCGCCGGGGTTCATCGACCGCTTCGTCAGTCACTTCGACTTCCTCGAGGGCCAGTGGGAGAAGGAGCGCCACATCGCTCCCACCCAGACCGAGTCGCTGATCGAGATCTACAAGCGTGCCCGCCCGGGTGAGCCGCCGACCCCCGAGTCGGCCCGCGCCTACTTCCGCAATGCGTTCTTCGAGAACCGCCGCTACGACCTCTCGAAGGTCGGCCGCTACAAGCTCGACCGCAAGCTCGGCTCCGAGGTGGCCAAGCTCGACGAGCTGTTCGGTGCCGGAACGATCGAGATGGGCGAGGTGTTCACCACCGACAACGACGACCCGGCCAAGATGCCGGCGTTCAGCGACGAGGTGTTGCGCCCCAACGAGGTCGTCGCCGCGATCAGCTACATGCTCCACCTCGTGAAGCAGGAGCCGGGCTACAGCCTCGACGACCAGGACCACTTCGCGAACCGCCGCATCCGCTCGGTCGGCGAGCTCATCCAGAACCAGGTGCGCATCGGCCTCAGCCGCATGGAGCGCGTGGTGCGTGAGCGCATGACCACCCAGGACGTCGAGGCGATCACCCCGACCACGCTGGTGAACATCCGCCCGGTCGTCGCGGCGATCAAGGAGTTCTTCGGCACCTCGCAGCTGTCGCAGTTCATGGACCAGGTGAACCCGCTGTCGGGCCTCACCCACCGCCGTCGCCTCTCGGCGCTCGGCCCGGGCGGTCTGAGCCGCGAGCGCGCCGGCTTCGAGGTCCGCGACGTGCACTTCAGCCACTACGGCCGCATGTGCCCGATCGAGACCCCCGAGGGTCCGAACATCGGCCTCATCGGTGCGCTGTCCACCTTCGCCCGCGTCAACGAGTTCGGCTTCATCGAGACGCCGTACCGCGTCGTCGTCAACGGTCGCGTCACCGACGAGATCCGCTACATGGCCGCCGACGAGGAGGAGAAGTACGTCGTCGCCCAGGCGAACACGCCGCTCAACCCCGACGGCACCTTCGCCGAGGAGCGCGTGCTCGTGCGCCGCAGCCCGCAGGCCGCGAGCCTCGAGGACCTCAAGCGCATGCTCGAGGCCGAGAGCTTCTTCGGTGCCACCACCGACATCGCGTCGGTGAGCCCGCAGGAGGTGCAGCTCATGGACGTGAGCCCGCGCCAGATCGTCTCCGTCGCCACCGCGCTCATCCCGTTCCTCGAGCACGACGACGCGAACCGCGCGCTCATGGGCGCCAACATGCAGCGCCAGGCCGTGCCGCTGCTGCGCGCCGAGGCGCCGTACATCGGCACCGGCATCGAGGACCGCGCCGCGCGTGACGCCGCCGACCTCATCCAGGCCACCGGCTCGGGCACCGTCACCGAGGTGAGCGGCGACTCGATCACGGTCCAGTACGACGACACCGGCAAGCGCGTGTACCGCCTGTCGAAGTTCCGTCGCTCCAACCAGGACACCTGCATCAACCACCGCGTGCGCGTGGTGGAGGGCCAGAAGGTCGTCACGGGCACGATCCTCGCCGACGGTCCGAGCACCGATCACGGCGAGCTCGCACTCGGCAAGAACCTGCTCGTCGCGCTGATGCCGTGGGAGGGCTACAACTTCGAGGACGCGATCATCCTCAGCGAGCGCCTGGTGAAGGACGACGTGCTCACGTCGATCCACATCCACGAGCACGAGGTCGACGCCCGCGACACCAAGCTCGGCCCGGAGGAGATCACCCGGGACATCCCGAACCTCTCCGACGACATCCTGCGCGACCTCGACGACCGCGGCATCATCCGCGTCGGCGCCGAGGTCGGCCCCGGCGACGTGCTCGTCGGCAAGGTCACCCCGAAGGGCGAGACCGAGCTCACCCCCGAGGAGCGCCTGCTGCGCGCGATCTTCGGCGAGAAGGCCCGCGAGGTGCGCGACACCAGCCTCAAGGTGCCCCACGGCGAGAACGGCAAGGTCATCGACGTCAAGGTCTTCAACCGCGAGGACGGCGACGAGCTGCCCCCGGGCGTCAACCAGCTCGTGCGGGTCTACGTCGCCCAGAAGCGCAAGATCTCCGTCGGCGACAAGCTCGCCGGCCGCCACGGCAACAAGGGCGTCATCTCCAAGATCCTCCCGCTCGAGGACATGCCGTACACCGCCGACGGCCAGGCCGTCGACATCATCCTCAACCCGCTGGGCGTGCCGAGCCGCATGAACGTGGGCCAGGTGCTCGAGGCCCACCTCGGGTACGCGGCGCGCTGGGGCTGGTACGACACGAAGAACTCCAAGCAGGTCGGCGACGCGCCGATCCGCGGCACGGAGACCAAGACCCGGGCGAACACCAAGCCGTCCACGTTCGTGGCGACGCCGGTGTTCGACGGTGCGCACTGGGACGAGGAGGAGGCGTCGGGCAAGCACCCGACCATCCAGCAGATCCTGGAGAACCTCAACCCCGAGTCGGCCGACGGCACCCGCCTCATCGGCGCCGACGGCAAGATGACGTTGTTCAACGGTCGCACCGGCGAGCCCTACGACAACCCGATCACGGTCGGCTACATGTACATCCTGAAGCTGGCCCACCTGGTGGACGACAAGATCCACGCCCGCTCCACCGGTCCGTACTCGATGATCACCCAGCAGCCGCTGGGCGGCAAGGCGCAGTTCGGTGGCCAGCGCTTCGGTGAGATGGAGGTGTGGGCCCTCGAGGCCTACGGCGCGGCGTACTGCCTGCAGGAGCTGCTCACCATCAAGTCCGACGACGTGCTCGGCCGCGTGAAGGTGTACGAGTCGATCGTGAAGGGCGAGAACGTGCCCGAGCCGGGCATCCCCGAGAGCTTCAAGGTGCTGATGAAGGAGATGCAGGCCCTGTGCCTCAACGTCGAGGTGCTCCAGGCCGACGGCACCGAGATCGAGATGCGCGAGATCGACGAGGACGTGTTCCGCGCCGCCGAGGAGCTCGGCATCGACATCAGCCGCCCCGAGCGCGGCACCGACGACGACGACCGCGAGCGTGCTGCACGCCGCGAGCGCGCGTTCTGACCTCTCCGTCCACGACGGATACCCGAAGACGACTGACGACTGACGACGACGCCGCGAACGCGAGAGAGACGAGAGAGAACCGATGCTTGACGTCAACATGTTCGACCAGCTGAAGATCGGTCTGGCCACGGCCGACCAGATCCGGATGTGGTCGCACGGCGAGGTGAAGAAGCCCGAGACGATCAACTACCGCACGCTGCGCCCCGAGAAGGACGGCCTGTTCTGCGAGAAGATCTTCGGGCCCACCCGCGACTGGGAGTGCTACTGCGGCAAGTACAAGCGCGTCCGCTTCAAGGGCATCATCTGCGAGCGCTGCGGTGTCGAGGTCACCCGCTCGAAGGTGCGTCGTGAGCGGATGGGCCACATCGAGCTCAGCGCGCCCGTCGTGCACATCTGGTACCTGCGCGGCACCCGCAGCTGGCTCGCGTACCTCCTCGCCGGCATCGAGCCGAAGGAGGAGCTGAAGGCCAAGCAGCTCGAGAAGGTCATCTACTTCGCGGCCAACCTCGTCACGTGGGTCGACGAGGACGGTCGCCACGAGAACCTCTCGACGCTCGAGGCCGAGTACCTCGAAGAGCGCGACGCCATCCAGAAGGAGATGGAGCTCGCGATCGACCGTCGCTACAAGGACCTCGAGGACGAGGCGGCGAAGGCCGAGGCCGACGGCGCCGACGCCCGCAAGCTCAAGAACACGGCGGAGAAGGAGATCCAGGCGATCCGCGATCGCTACGAGATGGAGCTCGACCTCCTGCAGCGCACGTGGGACGAGTTCCGCAAGCTGCACGGCCGGCTCATCATCGACGACGAGCTCCTGTGGCGCGAGCTGCGCGACCGCTACGGCGACTACTTCGAGGGCGGCACCGGTGCCGACGCGATCAAGGCGCTCATCGACCGCATCGACTTCGACGAGGAGGAGCGCAAGCTCCGCGACGCGATCGACACGACCACGTCGGGCCGCAAGCCGCTGAGCGCCCAGCGCAAGCAGAAGGCGATCAAGCGCCTGAAGATCGTGGCGTCGTTCAACAAGCGCGACGAGAACGGCCGCCGGGTCAACGACCCGAAGGCGATGATCCTCGACGTGGTGCCGGTGATCCCGCCGGAGCTGCGTCCGATGGTGCAGCTCGACGGTGGCCGCTTCGCCACCTCGGACCTCAACGACCTGTACCGCCGCGTCATCAACCGCAACAACCGCCTCAAGCGCCTGCTCGACCTCGGTGCGCCCGAGATCATCGTGAACAACGAGAAGCGCATGCTGCAGGAGGCCGTCGACGCCCTGTTCGACAACGGCCGTCGTGGCCGTCCGGTCACCGGCCCGGGCAACCGCCCGCTCAAGTCGCTGTCCGACATGCTGAAGGGCAAGCAGGGCCGCTTCCGTCAGAACCTGCTCGGCAAGCGCGTCGACTACTCGGGCCGTTCGGTCATCGTGGCCGGCCCGACCCTGAAGCTGCACCAGTGCGGTCTGCCGAAGCTGATGGCGCTCGAGCTGTTCAAGCCGTTCGTCATGAAGCGCCTGGTCGACCAGGAGCTCGCGCAGAACATCAAGAGCGCGAAGCGCATGGTGGAGCGTCGTCGTCCGCAGGTGTGGGACGTCCTCGAGGACGTCATCAAGGAGCATCCGGTGCTGCTCAACCGTGCACCGACGCTGCACCGCCTCGGCATCCAGGCCTTCGAGCCGGTGCTCGTGGAGGGCAAGGCGCTCCAGATCCACCCGCTGGTGTGCACCGCCTTCAACGCCGACTTCGACGGCGACCAGATGGCGATCCACGTGCCGCTGTCGGCCGAGGCGCAGGCCGAGGCCCGCGTGCTCATGCTCAGCGCGAACAACATCCTGTCGCCCGCCTCGGGTCGCCCGATCGTGACGCCGAGCCAGGACCTCATCATCGGCGGCTACTACCTCACCGAGCTGGTCGAGGGTGCGGCCGGCGAGGGCCGCGTGTTCCGCCACACGTGGGAGGTGCTGCGCGCGCTCGACGAGGGTGCGATCGACCTGCACGCCAAGATCACGATGCGTCGCCCCGGTGACACGTTCGAGACCACGCCGGGCCGCCTGCTGTTCGAGGAGGCCCTGCCGGGCGACTACCCGGCCCGCTTCGGTCACGTGAACGAGCTCGTGAAGAAGAAGGAGATGGGCGTCATCGTCGAGCGCCTCTCCGACAACTACAAGAAGAGCGAGGTCGCCGCCGCCCTCGACGCGATCAAGAACGTCTGCTACCGCTACGCGTCGCAGAGCGGTCTCACCGTGTCGATCGACGACGTCAAGACCCCGAAGGCCAAGAAGGAGATCCTCGACAAGCACGAGGCCCAGGCCGACAAGGTCGAGACCCAGTTCAAGCGCGGCATCATCACCGACGGCGAGCGCCGCCAGCAGGAGGTGCGCATCTGGACCGATGCCACCGCCGAGGTGCAGAAGGCGATGGAGGCCGAGTTCAAGGCCCAGCGCTTCAACCCGATCGACATGATGGTCGGCTCGGGCGCCCGAGGGAACATGACCCAGATGCGCCAGATCGCCGGCATGCGCGGCCTCGTGGCCAACCCCCGTGGCGACATGATCCCGCGCCCGATCAAGAAGAACTTCCGCGAGGGCCTCGAGACGCTCGAGTACTTCATCGCCACGCCGGGCGCCCGCAAGGGTCTCGTCGACACGGCGCTGCGTACCGCCGACTCGGGCTACCTCACGCGTCGTCTCGTCGACGTGGCGCAGGAGCTCATCATCCGCGAGCACGACTGCGGCACCCACCTCGGCATCTGGATCGAGAACATCGGTGCCGACACGGCCAACAAGCGCGCCTACCTCGAGACGAAGCTGTTCGGCCGCGCGCTGCTGAACGACGTCACCCTGAGCGACGGCACCGTGCTGGAGCGCAACACCGTGATCGGCGACCCCGAGATGGCGGCGCTGCGCGACGATCCGGCCATCACCCGCCTGCGGGTGCGGTCGGTGCTCACCTGCGACGCGGAGCTCGGCGTGTGCGCGCTGTGCTACGGCCGTTCGCTGGCCACCGGCAAGGCGATCGAGCTCGGCGAGGCCGTCGGCGTCATCGCCGCCCAGTCGATCGGTGAGCCCGGCACCCAGCTGACGATGCGGACCTTCCACACCGGTGGTGTGGCGGGCAAGGACATCGCCGGTGGTCTGCCCCGCGTCGTCGAGCTGTTCGAGGCTCGTACGCCGCGCGGTTCGGCTCGCCTGGCCCGTGCGTCGGGTGTGGTGCGCATCGCCGAGGACGAGGGCAAGGGCATCCCGGTCACCGTGGTCGACGACCAGGGTGAGGAGCACACGATCGTGCTGCCGACCGGCAGCCGTCCGATCGTGGCCGACGGCCAGGAGGTCAAGGCCGGCGATCCGATCACCGACGGTCCCTTCGACCCGAAGGAGATCATGGAGATCAAGGGCATCCGCGAGACCCAGCTGTACCTCGTCGAGGAGGTCCAGAAGGTGTACCGCGACCAGGGTGTGTCGATCCACGACAAGCACATCGAGCTGATCGTGCGCCAGATGACCCGCCGCATCGGCGTGCAGGAGCCCGGCGACACCGGCTTCCTGCCCGGCGAGCGCGCCGATGCGAAGGTGTTCCGCGACACCAACCGCCGGATGGTCGAGGAGGGGCAGAAGCCCGCCGAGGGTCGCCCGGAGATCATGGGCATCACCAAGGCGTCGCTCGCCACCGAGAGCTGGCTGTCGGCCGCGTCGTTCCAGGAGACCACCCGGGTGCTCACCGAGGCCGCGATCGACGGTCGCGGCGACAGCCTCCTCGGTCTCAAGGAGAACATCATCATCGGCAAGCTGATCCCGGCCGGGACCGGCATGATGCACTACCGCCAGTTCGGGGTCGACGCCCCGGACTACCAGCCGATGACGAGCTACTCGAGCGACTTCGACGAGGATCCGGCCGCCTGGCTGAGCAACATCCACGGCACCTACTCCACGGAGGAGCCGGCCGTCGAGGCCTGATCCGATCCGAACGAGGTCCCGACGATCCGATCCGACGGCGAGCGCTCCGGCGCTCGCCGTCGGTCGTTGTCCGGCACGCAGTCACTGGAATGCCTTCTCGCCGGTGCCAGACTCGTGGCCCCACACGAAGGAGACACGACCATGGGACTGCTGGACAAGATCAAGGGTCTGACCAAGGGCCGCGAGGCGCAGATCAAGCAGGGCATCGACAAGGTCGCCGACGTCGCCCAGTCCAAGGCCCCCGACCAGCACGACGCGAAGATCGAGCAGGCCGCCGAGAAGGCGAAGGACCTCGTCGACCAGCTGGACTCCTCCGACGACCCGAAGCCGGGCACGACGAAGTAACCCGCCCCGCCCAGTCCCCGGCTCTCCCCGGCTCACCCGGCGGCGGCCCGAGCAGGAGTTCGTCGAGATCCCTGCTCGACACGCCGATGACTCGACGGACCGTCCGGCCAGGACGGACGCGCTCGGACGGCGCGGACGAGTCAGGGGACAGGGATCATGCGGGCGTTCCACCACACGGCAGGTCGGCACGATCCCGACCGGCACCTCGGGCACCATCGGCACCATCGTCACCATCAGGTCGAGCACCGGACCGGACGCGCCGCGCCCTGGTTCGTGATCGCCGCCCTCGCGTTCCTCGCCGCACTGATCTCGGGCTGATCTCGGGCTGATCCCGGGCTGAGCCGGCGAACGGTGAGCCCGCGTGCAAGCCGCGATGGCAGGTTGCCGCGTCGGAGCGCGCGCCTCTAACATTGCAGGGTCCTGCGCGGACCCGTCCGCGCTTCTGTCATCCGACAGACCCGTTCGCAGAGGTAGAGACGCGTGCCCACGATTCAGCAGTTGGTCCGCCAGGGGCGTTCCACCAAGTTCTCGAAGACCAAGACGCCGGCCCTGAAGGGGTCGCCGCAGCGTCGCGGCGTGTGCACCCGCGTGTACACGAACACCCCGAAGAAGCCGAACTCGGCGCTGCGCAAGGTGGCCCGTGTCCGTCTGTCGAGTGGTGTCGAGATCACCGCCTACATCCCCGGCGAGGGCCACAACCTGCAGGAGCACTCGATCGTGCTCGTGCGTGGTGGTCGTGTGCGCGACCTGCCGGGCGTGCGCTACAAGATCATCCGCGGTGCGCTCGACGCAGCCGGTGTGAAGAACCGCAAGCAGGCCCGCAGTCGCTACGGCGCCAAGGCCGCGAAGTAAGAGCTCGAGAAGGAAACGAAGATGCCTCGTAAGGGTCCCGCCCAGCGCCGCGAGCTCACGCCCGATCCGCTGTACCGCTCGCTGCTCGTGTCGCAGCTCGTCAACAAGGTCATGCTGCACGGCAAGCGCACGCTCGCCGAGCGCATCGTCTACGACGCGCTGAAGATCGTCGAGGAGAAGACCGGCGCGGAGCCGATCGGCACGCTCAAGCGGGCGATCGACAACATCAAGCCGCCGCTCGAGGTGAAGAGCCGCCGCGTGGGTGGCGCCAGCTACCAGGTGCCGGTCGAGGTCCGTCCCCGCCGTGCCAACACCCTGGCGATCCGCTGGCTGGTCGACTTCTCCCGCAAGCGTCGCGAGAAGACGATGGCCGAGTGCCTCGCCGGCGAGCTGATGGACGCCGCCAACGGTCTGGGTGCCGCGATCAAGCGTCGCGACGACATGCAGAAGATGGCCGAGAGCAACAAGGCGTTCGCCCACTACCGCTGGTGATCGCCGGGCCCCGCGCCCGCGCCGAGATCGACGACGAACCCGCCCGCGAGGGCGGGTTCGTCCGTTCTCCGGCCTGGTCGTGCCGTCAGCCGCCCAGCAGGTGGACGGGGCCGTGGAGCAGGGCGCGCTTGGCGGTGGCGTCGTAGGGCAGGCCCGTGTGTGCGCCGGCCACGGTGACGTCGTGGTCGGGCAGGTGGTACATCCAGATGCCCCAGAACCCCTCGTGGCCGATGCGGGTGATCCCGTCGATCGTGCTGGAGAAGATGCCGTAGCCGCACCGCTGACCCAGCTCGCCCAGATCGGTCGGGACGCAGGTGTCGAGCATCGCGGCACGGGAGCGCTCGCTCAGCACGTCGCCGGTGACGAGCGCCCGGACGAACACGGCGAGCTCGGCGGCCGTGCTCACCAGCCCGCCGCCGCCGTAGCCGTCGAACGACGGATCGAACCCGAAGGTGTCGTCGCCGCCGAGGTACTGATGGGCGCGCGCCGGTGCCGCCGGCGGGACGGGTTCCTTGCCCTCCAGCCAGGTGGCGGCGAGGCCCAGTTCGTCGAACGGCAGCAGCGAGCGCAGCGCTGCGGCGAACGGCAGCCCGGTGTGGTGCTCGAGGACGAGCGCGAGCAGCACGTAGCCGGTGTCGCAGTAGTGGAACGTCTCGCCGGGCGGGCCCCAGGGGGTGCCGTGGTCGAGGGCGATCGACAGCAGGTCGAGCGCCGACCAGACCTTCACCGGTTCGCGGCCGATGGTGCGCCGGTAGGTGGCGTCGGTGCCGAAGTCGTAGATGCCGCTCGTGTGCCGTAGGAGGTGCTCGACGGTGACGTCGGGCGCGTGCGGTGTGAGCCGGCGCAGCACCGGCACGATCTCGTCGGGCAGGTGGGCCGCCGCGGGATCGTGCACGTCGAGCACGCCACGGTCGACGAGGCGCATCACCGCCGTGGCCACGTGGGTCTTCGTGACGCTCGCCGTGCGGAAGCAGGCGTCCGGCGCGAGCGGTGCGCCGCCGCGCTCGACCACCCCGGCGGCACCGGTCCAGCGCACACCCGCGCTCGGTGCCTCGACGTGCATCACCACGCCGGGCATGTCGAACCCGCCGAGCGAGGTGCCGGCGACGGCGGGGTCGTGGGCGGCGAGGAAGGTGTCGAGCAGGGCCTGCAGCCGGTCGTGCAGGTCGGACGGTTCGGCGGGCGGTTCGGCGGACGGTTCGGCGGCGGATCGATCGGTCGGCGACATCGCCCTCACCGTACGCGTGCCGGGCGGGGGCGGACACCGATCCTGGTGCGGTCGGGGCGCGCTACCGTGCCGTCATGCGTGCGCCGGACGTCCCCGAGGGTGTGCTCACGCTCGGCGTGCTGCTCGCGCGGCTGTCGCCCGTGGTGCTCGAGCTGCTCGCCGCGCCGCTCGGGGTGGACGTGCCGGTGGGCCGCGTGCTGATCGCCGGTGCCGGTGACGACGTCACCATGGCCGAGGGTGACGTGGTGCTGCTCGTCGGCGTCGACGCCGCCGGGGAGGCGGCGGTGGCCGGGGTGACCCGTGCGGCCGCGGCCCGGGCGGCTGCTGTGGTGGTGAAGGCACGCCCCGATCAGCACGCCGCGCTGGCCGAGTTCGGTGGTGCCCACGGCGTGGCGACGGTGGCCGCCCCGTCCTCGGCCGACTGGGGTCAGGTGTTCACGCTGCTGCGCACCGTGACCAGCACCGCGGGGGTGGCGGTGCACGACGTCGACCACGCGCCGGCCGACCTGTTCGCGCTCGCCAACGCGATCGCCGGCGCCGTCGGTGGTGCCACCACGATCGAGGACCGCCAGCTGCGCGTCGTGGCGTACTCGAACCTCGAGCAGCCGATCGACGGGGTGCGACGCGACTCGATCCTCGGTCGCAGCGTGCCCCCGTACGTGATGCAGCGGGACGAGATCGTCGCGACGTACCGGCGGATGTGGGGGAACACCGACATCGTCCACCTGCCCGCCGACGACGAGCAGCGCGTGCGCGCCCGCATGGGTGCGTCGGTGCGGGCCGGGGACGAGGTGATCGGCACGATCTGGGTGGTCGAGGGCGAGCGGCCCTTCGACGCCGCTGCGGAGCGTGCGCTGCGCGACAGCGCGCCGGTCGCGGCGCTGCACCTGCTGCACCACCAGGCGGCC
>WLDE01000046.1 GCA_009704985.1 Actinomycetota bacterium
CTCGGCGAGCCACCGCCGCACGGCCCGCCGCGCGAGCGGGAGCGGTGCCGCGGCGAGTGCCCGCGCGTCGGTGGGGTCGATCGCGCTGGCCGACTCGTCGAGCAGGTCGGCCTCGTCGCGCAGCAGCCCCGCCTGGCGGGTGAGCACGGGGACGGGGTCGCGGGTCGCGATCGACTGCAGCAGCGGCAGCACCTCGTGGCGCACACGGTTGCGGAGGAAGCGGGGATCGTCGTTCGACGGGTCGTGCACGACCGGCAACCCGAGCGCCGCGCAGAGCGAGTGCGTCTCGTGGCGTCGCAGCGCGAGCAACGGTCGCGAAGGGCCGGGCCGCATCCCGGCGAGCCCGTCGAGGCCGGCGCCGCGCAGCAGGTTGATGAGGACCGTCTCGGCCTGGTCGTCCGCGGTGTGCCCGGTGAGGACGTCGGGCGCCAGCACGGCGAACCGGGCGGCTCGTGCCCGAGCCTCCAGGTTGGGTCCGTCGGCGAGGTCGACGCGGACGGTGCGCGACACGATCCCGAGGGCGTCGGCGACGGCCCGGACCGCGTGGAACTCGAGCGCCGATCCGGGGCGCAGACCGTGGTCGACGTGCACGGCGGCGGCGTCGCAGCCGGCGGCGTGGGCGAGCACCAGCAGGGCGAGCGAGTCGGCACCGCCCGAGACGGCGCACGTGACCGTGGTGCCCGGGGGCGCGAACGTGCAGCGGGCGAGCAGGGGGGCGGCGAGCAGCGAGACCTGAGCGGGATCGAGGGTCAGCGGGGGTGCCACGTCGGCGCCTCCGTCGTGAGCCTGGACGTCCCGAACGGCTCGGCGGAGCGGGCCGGGGTCGGCCGCCGGTCCGAGGTGATCGGGGGAGCGGTCAGTCGTCGCGCCGGGCGCGCTTGCCGGGGTAGCGCTGTGAGGTCACCTGCTTGAGGTAGCCACCCACGACGGCGACCACGCCGAGCACGGAGGCGAGGGTGAGGATCACGCCGATCCACCAGTGCCAGATGTTCGCAGCGAGCATGGCCCTGAGCGTAGCGAGTGCACGCCCCGGGCGGCCCAATCGTCGCCGCCGTGACGTCGGCGGTCACGCGTGCCGACTCGCGGGCCGGTGCGCGGGCCGGTGCGCGGGCCGGTGCGGTGGGCGAGGTCCGGCCGGCGGGGTCAGCCCGCCGCGGCGGAGCCGGAGTCGTCGGCACCGTCGGCACCGTCGGGGTCGCCGAAGCACTGCCGGAGCTTGTCGAGCAGACCCGCCGGCATCTCGTCGCTCTTGCACTTCTGCGCCACGACGATCTTCAGCTCGGCGTGGAAGTCGAACGCCTGCAGGCAGTCGGGGCAGCCCTCGAGGTGCGCACGGATGGCGACATGGGTCTCCTCCGACAGCTCGCTGTCGAGGAAGGCGTCCAGTTCGCGCAGGGTCTCGTTGCAGTCAGGCATGGGTGCTCGGGGTGGTGTGGCCGGCCAGTCCCCTGGCCTGCGCGTAGTCGAACAACCGCTTCTGCATCGCCTTTCTTCCCCGGTGCAGGCGCGACATCACCGTCCCGATCGGGATGTCGAGCATCTCGGCGATCTCCTTGTACGAGAACCCCTCGACGTCGGCGAGCAGGACCGGCAGCCGGAAGTTCTCGGGCAGTTCCTCGAGCGAGGCCTTCACCTCGTCGTCGGTGAACAGATCGAGCATCTGGTCCTCGGCGCTGCGCGACGCCGTCTGGAGCGCGCCGATGCGGCGGTACATGTACAGGTCCTCGACGTCGTCGAGGTCGGTCTCCACGGGACGGCGCTGCTTGGCGCGGTACGTGTTGATGAAGGTGTTCGTGAGGATCCGGAACAGCCAGGCACGCAGGTTCGTGCCCTCCTCGTACGACGCGAAGCTGCGGTACGCCTTCAGGTAGGTCTCCTGGACGAGGTCCTCGGCGTCGGACGGGTTGCGCGTCATGCGCAGGGCCGCGCTGTAGAGCTGCGGGGCGTACTGCATCGCGTCGTCGGCGAAGGTGCTCCGCTCGGCCATGGTGCCGACCATAACGCAACGGACTCCGCCGCGCCCGAGGGCCGTCAGCCGGGGCGGTCCGGCGACGCGAGGAACTCGTCGATGCTGCGGATGAACCGCTCGAGCATCTCGGCGAGCAGCACCCGCTCGTCGGGCCGGTAGGCGCCGAGCAGGTGGGCCATGAGGCGTCCCCGTCGCTCGGCCACCTCGGCGTGACGTGCCGCGCCGGCCGGCGTGATCGCGACCATCACCACGCGACCGTCGTCCTCGCCCGGACCGCGGGATGCGAGCCCCGACTTGACGAGTCGTTGCACGGCGCGAGTGGCGGTGGAGGGGTCGACGCGGAGGGCCTCGGCGAGCTCGCTCATCCGCCAGCTGGGCTGCTGCGCGAGCAGGTCGAGGGTGTCCATCTGCCCCTGTTCGAGCGCGTCCTCGCCGGTGCCGAAGACCTGGTCGCGCAACGCGCTCATCGAGGCACCGCGCCGGAGCTCGATCCACGCGAGCCCGATCCGCACCGCGAGCTCGAGCTGCTCGGGGTCGCGGAGGTCGACGGGCTCGGAGGGCGGCGACATGCGGCCAGTAGGGTACCGAAGATGACCAGCGGCGATGACCCCGGCCGCGACGACCCCGGCCGCGACGAGCCCGGCGTCGCCCGGCACACGCCGCTCGACGCGCTGGAGGTGCTGGCGAGCCAGGACGTGATGGTGGGGCCCGCGCTGCGACACGTCGAGATGTACACGATGCGCGGACTGCTCACCCTGCTCTGGCACGAGCCGGCGGGCGACGCCGTGCCACCGGCGGCGCTCGTGCTGTGCGGCGGCGCGATGGGTGGACTGCTCGGCCCCGGTGACGCGCTGTACCACCGGCTCGGGGTGGCGTGGGCCGAACGCGGTGTGCCGGTGCTGCGCGTGAGCTACCGGCGTCCCAACGACCTCGACGCCTGCTGTCTCGACGTGGCCGCAGCGGTGCAGCTCGCCGTGGGCGGCGCCGGTGCGGAGCGAGTGGTGGTGATGGGGCACAGCTTCGGCGGTGCGGTCGCCGTGCGGGTCGGCGTCGGCCTGGACTCGGTGGTCGCCGGTGTGGTCACGTTCGCGACGCAGTCCGCGGGGTGCGAGGTCGCCGGTGGGCTGGCGGGTCGGCCGCTGCTGCTGTTCCACGGCACCCGCGACGAGATCCTGCCGATCGAGGCGAGCGAGATGGTGCGGATGATCGCCGGGGCGGGCGAGCTGGTCGCGCTGCCCGGCGACGGGCACCTGCTGGCCAAGAGCGATGCGATCGTGTGGGAGCGGCTCGAGGAGTGGCTGCCACCGGTCCTCGGTCTGACACCACCTGCGGATCCCGCCGGGGATTGAGCGTCACCCGGTGCCCCGGCGGCTCGTCGCGGCCGTCGGAACGCCAGGCCGGAGGTGGACGGCCGTCAGGGCTCGGGCGCTGGATCCGCGGCGGGATCGGGAGGCGGCGTCGTGCCGCCGTCCGCCGGGGCGGCACCGGTCACGCGTGATGTGTCACTCCTGCATCGGTGTGCCGCGGTCTCTGACACGCGATGGGTTACGTTCGGATCATGGCTGGGCGGAAGACCATGCGGGTGGTCGCGGCCGTCGTGGCCGCGCTCGCGAGCACCCTCGTGTGGGCTGCGCACGACGTCGAGCCGGCCGGCGCTGCCGTCGCCGGGTCGCGGTTCGTGCCGCTCGAACCCCGACGACTCCTCGACACGCGTCCGGGACAGGGGCCCGCCGACGACGGTGTCGAGGGGATGGTCGGGGCCGGTGGGCTGATCGAGGTCCAGGTGACCGGTCGGGCGGGCGTCCCGGCGACGGGTGTGAGCGCCGTCGTGCTGAACGTCACGATGACCGAGGCGCTGGCGCCGGGGTACGTGCAGGTGCTGCCCGCCGGTGCCGGCAGCATCGGGTCGAGCTCGAACCTCAACGTCGAACGCACGTGGCAGACCATCGCGAACCAGGTCACCGTGCCCATCGGTGCCGGTGGCCGGGTCGCGCTCCACACCCAGTCCGGCGGGCACCTCCTCGCCGACGTGTCCGGGTACTACACCCCGACCGCGGCCGCCACCGCCGGGCGCTACGTCCCGCTGGCGAGCGGTCCGGTCCGCCTGGTCGACACCCGGTCGCCGTCGTCGGTGCCCACCCCCGACCCGGGCGACACGCTCAGCTGTCGCGACTTCCCGACCTGGGAGACGGCGTGGCGGTGGTACTGGACGTACTTCCCGCGCTGGGGCGACCGTGCTCACCTCGACGACAACGGCAACGGCATCCCGTGCGAGGGCATCCCGTTCCCCGGCCGGGTCGCCACGCCGCCCGCCGACGTGTTCGCGCTCGGCGCGGGCGGCACGCTCCGCCTGCCGATCGCCACGGGCACCGATCTGGGCGGCGGGCTGGGTGACCCCGGCACGATCAGCGCGATCGTCGCCACGGTCACCGTCGCCGACGCCACCGCCCCCGGGTTCTGGCAGGTCGTGCCGACCGGCGTGGTCCCGGGGGGTGCATCGCACCTCAACGCCGACCGTGCCGGCCAGAACATCTCCAACCAGGTGATCGTTCCCGTCGGAGCCGACGGCACCATCACCGTGTTCTCCCAGACCGGCGGGCACGTGATCGTCGACGTCGCCGGTGTCGTCACCGGCCCGGCGAGTCCCGCGTCGTCGATCGGTCTCTTCGTGCCGATCACGCCGAGCCGCTTCGTCGACACGCGCGACGCGACGAACACGCCGCAGGTCGGCCCGATCCCGCCCGGGACCGCGATCGACGTCGCGACGTCCGACCGGTTCGGCATCCCGGCGGGCGTCACCGCGGTGGCGACCAACACCACGATCACCGCATCGGGCGGGTCCGGGTTCGTGCAGGTGTCGCCGCCCGGCCTCGTCCCGATCGGGGCGTCCTCCAACCTCAACGTCGACCGGCCGGGCCAGACCAAGTCGTCGGCCGTGTACGCCGCGGTCGACGCCGGTGGCCGCTTCTCGATCTACACCCAGGGCGGCGGCGACCTGCTCGCCGATGTCGCGGGCTACTTCACCGGAGCGGAGCTCGCGTCCGCGGGTCCCGTGCCCGACCCGACGCTGCCGCCTCCCGCCCCCACCACGACCTCACCGCCCCCCGCCACCACGACCGTGTCGACACCGACGGTCGTGCCGCCGCCGGTGACGACCACGACGGCCCCGGCCACGACGACCACGCGTCCGCCGGTGACCACCACGACGACCACGACCACGCCCACCACGACCACCACGACGACCACGACGACCACCACCACCACGACGACCACCACGACGACCACCACCACCACGACGACCACGACGACGGCGCCGCCTCCCCCGCCGCCGGTCACCACCGCGCCGCCGCCGCCGGGTGCGCGGCCGATCGTGTACTTCACCTTCGACGACGGGCCGGGCGCGGCCTTCACCCTGCCGGTGCTCGACCTCCTCGCTCGCTACGGCGTCCGGGCCACCTTCTTCCTCGTCGGCCGCAACGTCGCCGCCGAGCCCTCGGTCGCCCGGGCGATCGTGGACCGCGGGCACGTGATCGGCAACCACACCTGGGATCACACGAACCTCACCACGCTCTCGGCCGACGCCATCCGCAGCCAGCTGTCCCGCACGCAGGACGCGATCACCTCGGCGTCGGGTGCCCGACCGCGGTGCATGCGCCCGCCGTTCGGTTCGGTCAACAGCACGGTCCAGAGCACGGTCACCGGGGCCGGCTACTCGTTGGAGCTGTGGACCCTCGACACCCGCGACTTCGAGGCGACCAGTGCCGATCAGATCGTGGCGCGGCTCGACACGCTGCTCACCAGTTCGGCAACCGTGCACAACGTGCTGATGCACGACTGGGCGACGCACACCCCGGCAGCGCTCGATCGCTGGTTGGCGGCCAACGCGAGCCGCTTCGACTTCCGCGTGATGCCGAGCTGCTGACGTCTGGCCGCCGACCGACTCGGTGCGGCGAACTCCCGACGGGCGACCGAGAGAGCGCGGTGGTCAGCCGCGGCCGCCGGCGACCGCCAGGGTCTGCCCGGACACCCACGACCCGGCCGGCGAGGCCAGGAACACGACGGCGGCGGCGACGTCGTAGGGCTCGCCGAGCCGACCGAGCGGCACCGACCGTGCCATCGACGGCAGCGCGTCGTCGGTGATGCCGCCGATCGTGCGCAGCGACTCCGTGGGCACGATCCCGACCGCCAGCGCGTTCGCGCGGATGCCACGCGGCCCGAGCTCGACGGCGAGGGTGCGCGTGAGGTGGTTCATGGCCGCCTTGGCGGCCCCATAGGCGGCGAAGTTCGGGGCCGGCCCGAGCGAGCTGGTGGACGAGATGCCGATGAGCGACGAGCCCGGCTGCATCACCTCGGCGCAGGCCTTCGCCGCCACGAAGTGCGGCCGCAGGTTGAGATCGAGCTGCGCGTCCCAGTGCTCGTCCGGCATCGACACCGTCGGATAGGTGCCGTGGTGCTCCGAGCCGCCGGCGTTGCTCACCCAGACGTCGAGCCGGCCGAGGTCGCGCACCGTCTGCGCCACCAGGTCGCGCACGAACGCGGCGTCACGGATGTCGCCCGGCACGCCCAGCGCACGCCGCCCGCGGGCCCGGACCTCGCCGACCACCGCGTCGATCTCGTCCTGGCGGCGGGCGGTCACCACCACGTCCGCGCCGCAGTCGGCCAGACCGAGCGCGATGCCGCGGCCGATGCCACGTCCCGACCCGGTGACGACGGCGACCATCCCGTCCATGCGGAAGCGGTCGTACAGCGACCCCTGGACGGCACTGGTGGCGGCATCTGCGGCGGAGGTCATCGTGGTCACCGGCTCCTTCTCGATCGATGGCTCGATCGACGCGCGAGTCGATCGATGGACAGGTCGGCCTCGCCCGGTCGGGCAGCGGCACCCGGACGCATTCGAGCAGACCGGACGGCCGGTGCCGTGGTCGGGGTTCCGGGGTCCCCGAGCGGCGACGAGGGAGCCCGACGGCGACCGTCCGGCATGGGCCTCTCGGCGATCACGCTGCAGCGTCGCCGCCGGATCACGAACGGATCCGTCCGATGCGATCGGCCGCCGACAGCACGGCGCTGCCGGCGCAGCCGCTCTCCCTTCGTTCTGCGGTGCGCGTCCCGATGCGGCCGCGGCTCAGCTGACGAGGAACGGGTCGGAGAGGTTCGAGGCGCTGCCGGTGCCGCTCAGGTTCACGCCGGCGACCGTGCACGTGTACGTGGCGCCGGCGGTGAGCGTGGTGACGGTGATGGGGCTGGTCGCACGCGACGCGGTGCGGGTCACTCCGCCGTCGGCCGAGGTGCAGGTGGCCCGGTAGGTGGTGATCGGGCTGCCGCCGTCTGATGCGGAGGGCGTGAACGCGACGTTCACGCGCCGAACACCCGAGGGGCTCACGGACGTGAGGGTGGGCGCCGACGGGGTGGCGGGCACGTCGACCGTGACCGACGGTTCCGAGGGCAGGCCGGTGCCGCTGAGGTTGGTGGCGGTGACGCTGCAGGTGTAGCTGGTGCCCGCGGTCAGGCCGGTGACGAGGGCCGATGTCGTGGTGCTGGTCGCAGTTCGCGTCACGCCGCCGTTGGCCGAGGTGCAGGTGGTCCGGTACGAGGTGATCGGAGTGCCGCCGTCGCTGGCGGGTGGGTTGTAGATGACGGTCGCGCGCAGCGCCCCCGACATCGCGGCGCCGGTGATGACGGGCCGGCCGGGCACGGCCGGCACCACGAGATTGCTCGAGGGTGCCGACGGGGCCGAGGTGCCGGACACGTTGGTCGCGGTGACGACGCAGGTGTAGGTGGCGCCGGCGGTGAGCGTGGTGACGGTGAGGGGGCTGGTGGCCCCGGTGGCTGTGCGGGTGGTGCCGCCGTCGTTCGACGTGCAGGTGGCGCGGAACGACAGCGTGGGAGCGTTCGTCACGTCGGGTGCCGGGGTGAACGTGACGCCGGCTCTGCGGGCGCCGGTGATGGACACGTCGGTGACGGTCGGCGGGCTGGGCAGCGCCGGGATCGTGATCGCGACGGCTGGCGAGGCCGGGCCGGCACCGGAGAGGTTGATCGCCCGGGCCACGCAGTCGTAGTTGGCGCCGATCAGCAGGCCGGTGACGGTGATCGGGTTGGTGGCGGCGGTGACGGTGCGGGCGGTGCCGCCGTCGACGGGCGTGCAGGTGACCCGGTACGAGGAGATCGGACTCCCACCGTCGGCGGCGGGTGCGTCGTAGGCCACGGCCACACGCCCTGCGCCGGTGACGGTCACGGAGGTGACGGTGGGTGCGCCGGGCAGGCTCGCGAGGACGAAGGGCTCGCTCGGTTGCGAGGTGTCGCCGATGCCGAGGCTGTTGGTGGCGCGCACGGTGCACGTGTAGGTGGCGCTGGGGGTGAGCGCCGTGACGGTGATGGGTGATGTCGCTCGGCTGGCCGTCCGGGTGACGCCGCCGTCGGTGGAGGTGCACGTGGCGCGGTAGCTGGTGATCGGGAGCCCGCCGTCGTCGGTGGGCGGGTTGAACGCAACGGTGGCGCCGGCGTTGCCGATCGTCGTGGCGGTCACGCCGAGCGTGGCACCGGGACGGGTGAGCAGGCGCACGTCGTAGCTGATCGTGGCGGTCCCGACGTTGCCGTCTCGGTCGGTGGCGGTGACGGTGACCGTGTTGGTGCCGAGGGTGGCGGTGCTGAGCGGTGCGGGACTCGGAGCGCCGTTGATCGCGCAGCTCGCGATCCCGGAGCCGCCGAGCTCGTCGGCGCACGTGAACTCGGCCGACAGGGCGGTGTTCTGTCCGACGGTGACGGTGCCGGCGGGTGCGGTCACCGTGACGGTGGGTGGTGTGGTGTCGGGGAGTCCGAACAGCACGAGGTGGTAGCGGCTGGTGGTGCCGTTGTACCCGTACGAGTAGCGGGCGACGTCGTTGTTGCCCTGGCCGTCGAAGTTGCCGACGACGGGGATCCCGGCGTGGACGTGGTCGACGAGTTGCTGCACCACGGTGGGTGGGTCGATGCCGAGCGGGTCGACGAGCGTGACGTCGTGGGCGAAGAACCCGATGGAGTCGTACCAGATGATGTCGAAGGTGCCGTCGTCGGCGACGTCGGCGAGTGCGAACTGGTTGATCTCGTCGGTGCCGAGGCCGGGGACCGTGGCCGGCGCCGCGAAGGTGCCGTCGCCGTTGCCGGTCGCGATCGCAAAGCTCCAGGGCCAGTTGAACGACTGCCACACCAGCAGGTCGTCGATCTGGTCGCCGTCCATGTCTCCGATCCCGCGCACGTTCGGGTAGCTGGCGGGGGTGCTCACCGTGGTGGTGGTCGCGGTGCCGGCGTCGATCACCACGGTGAACTGGGGGGTCTGGTCGCCGGTGCGGTAGAGCACGTCGGCCGCGGCGCCTCCGCCCAACTGGCCGATGCCTTCCAGCGTCCCCCAGGGTGCGTCGAGCAGCTGGGTGGGTCCGAAGCTGCCGCCGGTGTTCTGCCACCAGGCGTGGCGGCTGAGGCCGTCGACGTCGGTGATGCCGACGACGTCGAGGTCGCCGTCACCGTCGAGATCGCCGAGCATGATCCTGGAGTCGTACTGCTGCGTGCTGATGAGGGTCGCCGCTCCGAAGGTTCCGTCACTGTTGCCGGGGCGGTAGCCGAGCTGCCTCGGCAGTTGCATGAAGCGGCACATGAACCCTTGGTCGCAGAACGTCTCGTAGAGCACCAGGTCGGCTCTGGCGTCGCCGTTCAGGTCGCCCAGGATCACTTCGGACGATCCGCTCGTGTCCGGCGGGAGGGTGGTGATGACGGGGGCGCCGAGCTGACCGTCGGGTGCACCGGGTCGCACGGCGAAGGAGTTGTTCTGCGTCGGCGAGCCGCTGATCACCAGTTGCACGAGGTCGTCGATCCCGTCGCCGGTGACGTCGCCGGCTGCGGGGAAGTTGACGGGGTCGACGCCCGGGACGCCGGGTGACTCGCTGCTGGCGAAGGTGGGCACCTCTGCCGACACGCTGAGCGCCGTCGAGAAGGTTGCAAGGGCTCCGAGCGCTGCTGCGCCGATCAGCCGTCGTGTCGCCATGTGAGATCCCCCGCTCGTGTGCCTGGCGTTGCCGGGCGTGGCGAGCCTAGGAACCGGTCTCCCGCTCGGAAAGTGCGATGGGACATGTACGTCGCGGCATGTGCTCGGCTGTCTTTCGGCGACGGGATGGCGCGTGGGCACACTACGGTTGCGGGACGCTCGCGGTTCCGCAACCGAGACGCGGCGGTCGTCGGAGCAGTGCTCCGGATCCGGCGTCGAGGCGGCCCGGGGTGTCGTGGCGGGCAGCACGATGGCCTGTGCGAGCACCCGGCGGCGTTGGCCGTCTCCACTGGCGGCGCGGTGGAGACGGTCGCGTTGCGGTCGGCTGGATCGTGCCCGGACCCGATGTACCTCGGGACGTGTCCGGACCGTCCAGGAACGGCCATCATGTGCGCATGCACGTCTCAGTGATCCGTGTTCGTGCGGCGATGGCCGTGTCGTTGGTGGCGGGTGTGCTGGTGGTGCCGGCCGCGTCGGGCGCTGCTCCTGATCGCTCTGCGCCGAGCTGTTCGGTCGCGCTCGACGGCGCGGCGAACACGGTGACGGTGTGGCATCAGCTCGGCTTCCTGGCCGAGGAGGAGCTCGGTGGTTTGATCGCGGAGTTCGAGGCCGCTCGTCCCGGTGTCACGGTGGAGGCGGTCGACGTCGGCGCCGACGGCGGTCTGCTGCAGGCCTTGCGCAGTGACCGGCCGGCGCCGGACGTGCTGCTCGTCAACGCCGAGAGCATCGTCAACATCACGGATTCGGGGCGGGTCACACCGGCAGCGGCGTGCATCGCGCAGGATCCGTCGTTCGACCAGACCGATCTGCTGCCCGCGGTGGTCGAGGCGTTGTCGGTGGACGACACGCTCTGGGGTCTGCCGATGCTGATGTCGACGCCGGTGCTCTACTTCGACCAGGCGCAGTTCCGGGCGGCGGGGCTCGACCCGACGGATCCACCGGACGACGTCGACGAACTCATCGGCCAGCTCCGCACGCTGGTGGGGTCGGGCCAGGTGACGATGGGGATGGTGACGGCGTCGGCCGAGTGGTTCGCGCTGGCGTGGGCGGCGGATCTCGGGTTGGAGCTCGCGGACGATGCGGGGCGCGTGGCGAACGGCGGCCGTGAGGTCGATCTGCTGCAGCAGCCACTGCTCGACCGGCTCGAGGGCATCTCGATCATGGGAGCCGAGCGCTTGATCGACGACATCGGCAATCAGGCGTTCGAGGACCTGTTGAAGTTGACCGACCCGGTGAACCCGGCGGGCATGGTGCCGCACACGAGCGGCACGATGGGTGTGGTCTACGACCTGCTCGACGACGGTCGGTTCGAGGACTCCGAGCTCGGTGTGTGGCCGTTCCCGCTCACCGAGCGCGGCACCGTCCTGGGCGGGCCGGTGTCGTACATGTTCGCCCAGGATCCCGGGCAGCAGGGACTGGCGTGGGCCTTCATGTCGCACCTCGCGAGTCCGGCCGCGCAGGCACGTGCGGCCACGCTCGGCTACGTCGGTGCGCGCCGGTCGTCGCTCGACGATCCGGCGTTGCAGGCGGCCTGGCAGGAACGTCCGGGTCTGCGGGTGCCGACGGAGGTCGTGGCGGCGATCGACCCGACGCTGCCCGGTTCGGTCGGCACGGTGGTCGGTCCGGATTATCGGCTCGAGTGGCGGTTGGGGTGGGCGTTGCGCGACATCATCGACGGCAGCTCACCTCGTGATGCCCTCGCACGGGCGGAGATCGACATCAACCTGACGATCGACGCGTATCTCGAGGCCAGGGCGAGAGCCGGGACGCCCTGACGTACGCAGCAGCAGGGGCGCACAGGGTGGTCGAGTCGTTCCTCGTTCGGGTCGGGGTGGGCTGATCGGGCGAGCGGTCAGGGCTGTGCGCCGTAGCAGATGTTGTCCTCGGGGGTGCCGCCGTCTTCGACCTCGAGTGCGATGCCGAACGTCTCGGTCCCGTAGGTGACGTGGCAGGCCTGGTCGAGGTCGGCGATGTACTCGAGGTAGATCCCGTTGCGCACCGATCCGCACGCCCACCCCGACGAGTTCGACTGGTAGACGAACGCGACCGCCTCGGCGCCGTGGGCCTGCTCGCAGTGCCGTTGCCAGTCCGGTTGGCCGAGGGTGACGCGGTCGGCGACGAGGCATTTCCACACGCCGCCGTCGTCGGTGAGCACCTTCACGCTCAGCAGCCTGGCACCGAAGCGTGCCTCGCAGGCGCTGTCGGCGTCGAAGGGTCGCTCCTCGCCGTCGGCGAGGCACGCCATCGGGGGTCCGTCGGCGGATGCGATGGGGGTGGCGCCGTCTCCGTGGATGGCGACGCACTCGGAGGCCATGTCGAGCACCGGCAGGGTGCCGATCGCCGGCAGTGTGCTGGCAGATTCGGTCGTCGACTCGGGTGCCGCTCGGGTGTTGGCGGGCACGGTCTCGTCGGTGCCCGTGGTGCCGACGGTGGTGATGGTGGCGACGGTGTCGGGTGGCGATGCGGCGGTGTCGTCCGCCGAGTCGGACGAGCGGCCACCGCGCACGGCGACGGTGACGGCGACCACGACGATCGCGATCGCGAAGGCGGCGACGAAGCGTTTGGCGTGGCGTGATGCGATCACCGGTCGGTCCTGATCTTGCTGCGTTCGCGCACCGTGACGTTGCAGCGTTCGAGGATCGGTCTGCAGCGCACGGCGAAGTCGCGCATCTCGCGCAGCGACGGGTCGTGCAACCCGTGGCCGAGCAGTTCGGGGAGCAGTTGGGTGCGGTAGTTCTTCACCGTGTTGAGTCGGAGGCCGGTGCGTTCGACGACGTCGCGGTAGGTGACGTCGTCGGGGGCGTCGATCAGCGCTTCCCACAGCTTGGCGTGGCCGACGTGGGTGACGAGCCGGGAGAACGCGGAGATCGAGCGCCAGGCGGGCCGCACCGAGGGCAGCAGCGGCAGCACGGACGGGTCGATGGAGGTGCGCCCGGTGGCGACCAGTTCGTGGATCTGGGTGATCTGCAGTTCGATCGGTGCGCTCTTGGAGATGACGCCGGCGACGGGCAGCAGTTCCCACACGTCGCGGAGCAGTTCGCCGACGAAGGCGTCACCCTGGGTGATGACGGCGAGCACGGTGTCGGGGTGCCGTTCGTGGATGGTCAGCAGGGCGTCGAGGCCATTGCGGCGTTCTTCGGGGAACGACAGGTCGACCACGGCGACGTCGAAGGCGCCGTGGCGGGCGAGCTCGTCGTCGAGGTCGGCGATCGCCGCAAGGGGCACCACCTCGATCGACAGCCGGTCGCGCAGCACACCGGCGAACAGGTCGTTGACGATCGCGGAGTCGTCGAGCAGCAGGAGCGAGGTCATGCGACGGCCTTCCAGGGGATGTGGATCGTCACGACGGCACCGGTGCAGGTGCGCTCGACCTCGAGGTTGCCCGGCCCGACCTCGTCGGCCAGCATGGAGAGCCCACGTCCGGCGGGGACGGATCCGAGGTCGAAACCGCCGGCGTCGTCCTCGACGGCGACGGTGATGCCGTCGGTGCTGTGGTGGAGTCTGATCGCGAGGGTGCGGGTGCCGGCGGCGAGGGCGTTGCTCACGAGGCCGGCGACGGCGCGGCGGAGCGTCTCCGCGGTGTCGGCCGGCACCTTGATCGAGGCGGCTTCGTATCGAGGAACGTCGGTGAGGGCGACGCCGGCGCTCTGGGCGCGGCGCAGGTAGGGCTGGATCAGTTCGGCTGCGGTGACCTCGCCGCCGGCGATGATCTCGTCGAGTTGGCGGAGCCGGAGCCGGTGGTCGAGCTCGTCGAGTTCGTCGTCGATCTCGTCGGCCGTCATCGGCCCCGAGGCGAGGCGCAGCTTCACCGAGCGCAGGTCGGCACAGACCTCGTCGTGGATCCAGTGGGCCCGCCGGTGGCGTTCGGACGCCCGCTCCTCGGCCCGCACGTGTTCGGTTCGTTGCTGTTCGGCGCTCCAGAGCCGCGTGACCGCCGTGCGTGTGGCGACACCGGAGACGATGAGCGTCTCGATCGCGACCGCCGCCTCGATCGCGATCTCGACGGCGCTGCCACGCCCGACGAGGGCAGCACCGACGAGCCCGGCGATGAGCCCGGTGTGCACCGGGGACAGCAGCACGTCGACGATGCCGAGTCGCACGGGGTGGGGGTGCTCGATCAGCATCTCGGTGATCGTGGTCTCGCTCCCGATGTAGACGCCGAGCGGCCAGATCAGCAGCGCCAGCGCCCCGGGGGCGAGAGCGCTCCAGCCGACGGCGAACGCGACGAGCGCGGCCAGGCGCACGCCGACGAACACCTTGGTGGGCAGCACCAGCGACCGACCGGTGGCGAGGAACCAGGTCTGTGTGGTGGTGACCGCCAGAGCGCCAGTGCAGGCCACGGCGGCGACGATCGAGCTGGCGAGCGAGGGGACGGCGTCACGAACAGCGAGTCCGACCACCGTGATCGCGAGCCCACCCTGGGCCGCCATCGCTGCGCGAATCGCCATGGTCTCGATCAGGGTGGGCGATCGGTCGCTGGTCTCCCACGCGAGCGGCCCGGCCAGCGCGGCAATCACGCCGTCTCCGCTGTGTGTGCGCCGAGCAGCTCGCGTGTTCGTCATCGTGCCTCGCTGCCTCCTGGTCGACGCAGAGGTCAAGACCAACCCCGGGAATCACTCTGCCACGCGTGGGCGGGCCGACGACATGTCCTCGCGGGCACCTCACGTGGCTCAGACTCGAGGCCCGGCGACGGTCGTGACCGGAGACCGAGAGTGCGATCGGCCGCGGCTCAGCTGACGAGGAACGGGTCGGAGAGGTTCGAGGCGCTGCCGGTGCCGCTCAGGTTCACGCCGGTGACCGTGCACGTGGACGTGGCGCCGGCGGGCCGATGGTCCCCGGTCGGGACCATCGGCACTGCAGATCGGGACCGGTGCGATGCGCACACTCGACCGGTCGAGGAGGGCTGCATGAGCTGGTCGGGACGGACGTCGATGGTGGCGCTGACGGTGATCGTGTCCGTCGTGATCGCGTCGGCCGCATCGTCGTGCGGCGATGTGGGGTCGGGATCGGCCGGGGAAGGCCCGTCGGTGCACGCGCCCGAGGAGCTGCTCGCCGCGCTGCTCGTGACCTCGGACATCCCGGGATCGACCGGTGGCCAGGGGATCGCGGCGAGCTCCTACGACAGCACGTTCGACTTCTCGCCCTGCGACGCCGCCGATGACCTCGCCTACCATCGGGTGCCGCAGGCCGAGACCGAGCTGCGCAGCGACGCCGCCGATTGGTGGCAGATCATCGTCAGCTCTGCCGACGCCGCCGAGTGGTTCGACGAGATCGTCGCCGCCTACGAGACCTGCACCGCCGGCGAGCCCGACGCCGGACGGTCGATCGACGCACCCCCGCTCGCCGACGCCTCGGCCACGTTCGGGTTCCGGGACCCGATCCGGCTCACGGTGTTCCGGAGCGGGTACGACCTCTCGATCGTCATGCGTTCCGGTGGCGATCCCGATGACCCGGATGCCTACACCGACATCGTCGCCACCGCCGCCGAGCGGTTGGCCTCCCTCCCCCCGCCCGCACCGACGAACGCCTCCGACGACGCGCCGAGCGCACAGGCGATGGCCGCCGACAGCATCGTCGAGGAGGCCACCTCGGTGGGTCTGGAGCTCGATCGGGAGTGCGTGGACGAGAAGTCGGCGCGGTTGAGCGACGACGACGCCGCGATCATCAACGCCGCCCGCAGGTACGACGGGTCGCCCTACTATCTCAGCGAGGAGGGCGCCTCGATCTACTTCGTGGAGTCGCTGGGCTGCCTGACCCCTGCCTCGAGGACCGACGTCCTGGTGCAGGTCGTCGGGGACGAGCCGGGGGCCGACCTCGCATGCGTCCGTACCGCGCTCGAGGACCTCACGGCCGAGGAGTTCGTCGAGGTCCTGCGCAGCGAGTTCGACCCCGCGAACGAGGCTGTCGCAGCACTGTTCGACCGGCTCGAACCCTGCGGCGTGGCCGGCCCGGACGGGACCGGCGGCTGACCGGCGGCAGGTCGGCGGCTGCAGAAGCGCAGCGACGTTCCGATGTCGGTGACGGTGGGTTCCGGCACCAGTGCCACCCAGTCCTGTGGTGGTCCACCGCTCATGTCCGTCTGTGGAGAGCGACACGTCGGTACGAGCCACGGAGATCCTCGCGAACCGACCAGGGTCGTGGCTCAGATCCGTCAGGTTCCCGAGCCGTGACCCGAACACCACGTCGGCCCGGTCGGGCGGCACACCACGTGGAACGGGTTGCCCCGTCGTACGGGACGACCCCGTGGAGCCCAGAGAGGGAATCGAACCCTCGACCTTTTCATTACGAGTCACCTGGAGAGTGCTTGTCACCGCTCCGACTCGAAGGTCGTGGGTCTCCTGACCTGGCGTGTTGGGTGTTGACATTCCGGCCGAGTTGACCTTCGTCCTCGGAAAAGTAGTCCGACGATTAGTCCGGATCGGATGGCCGCTCGAACCCCGAAAAACAGAACCGCCCCGGTTGCAGCCGGGGCGGTTACTCACTCATTGCCTGGACGACGGACTCACACCAGAGGTTTCATCGTCACCCAGGCCGTGGGTCTTTGTCAAGCACTCAGACATCCAGACCGGGGGACCTTGTGGCTGCCACACCTGCAGCTCCATCGCGGCGCGCGAAGAGCTTCTTCGACGACGTCATCGACGAGTACGGCATCAGAGAGGGGGACCGCGTGCGGATCCCGATGCGCCAGTGTGAACTGGCCCAACGCAAACAGGTCGCTGCGTCGACCATCGGCTCGTACCTCACATCTCTCGGGACCGCAGTGGTGTCGCGGTACCCGGAGATCGTGATCTGCCTGACGGCTGAGTCGGTGAGGCACGACTGCCGGCCGTCGACCGTCGCCATCGTCGACGAGAGCGGCGGTGAGCTGCTCGCCGCCTATGCATCGCTGGTGCGCGCACAGGCGCGGGTGATCGAGCTCCTCGCGAATCCTTCGACGGATCCGCGTGAAGAACGCGCAGTTCCTCGCGCGGATCGCGAAGAACTGCCTGAACTTCAGCGTAAGAATGGACAAGAAGACCCTTCTTCTCCTGCTTCCTTCGAAAACGGCAACGAGACGATTCGAATCTTCGGCGAACTTCGCGAAGAACAGGTCGAGCATGGCGGCGGTCTCGATGCGGTCCTCGAACCGCTGCACGTCGCAGCGGAGCGCTGGCGGTTGAAGCCGATGAACAACCGTGCCGGACTGCAGCGAGCGCTCGGAGGTTTCACGCTGCCCGAGATCAGTCACGCCGTCCACCGGCTGTGCGCGCTGATCGAGACGGGACACACGCCGGTCATCAGCCCGTTCGGTCTGCTGGTCCAGTGGGCCCGCAGCGGCGACACCTCTCACTTCGCCGCCGTCAGGGACCGCCGGCCAGCGCCAGTCACTACGGGCCAGGCGTGCGTTGTTCCGGATGAACCGGAATCTGACTTCGATGCCGACGACATGGCCGCAGTTCTGGCGATGGAGGCCGACCCCGATTCGTTCGATGCTGAACTCGATCAGCTCGACCGGCTCGTTGTCGCCACCTACCCGCACCTCGCCACCCACGGCATCCGCCCGGCGATGCGGCATGCGCTCCGGGCCGCCGTGTTCAGCGACTGGGTCAACGGACGCGAGCACACCACCGGGGCACCGGGCGGCGACCCGGCGAACACCACGAGCCCACCACCAGCACTACGTCATCAGACCGCGGGGACACCGCAAGCACATCCGCAGCACACCGACGGGTCACCGGTAGCGCACCGCTGGGACGCCGCGCGGACAGCTGGCGGAGTGCTCACGGCCACCCAGCGCATCACGAACGGAGCAGCCCAATGATCCCCAACTCGATCCTGGTCACCAACGGCAAGGGAGGCGTTGGCAAGACCAGCCTGGTCGCGAACGTCGCTGGCCTTGCCGCCGCCTCGGGATGGCGGACCCTCGCCATCGATACCGATCCGCAGGGCAACCTCGCCCGAGACCTCGGCGTGCTCGAGGCGGCCGATGACGGCACCAACCTCCACGAGGCGATCCTCGGCCGAACCAGCCTCGCACCGATCACCTCGGTCCGCGACCGACTCGACCTCGCCCCAGGTGGACCTGCCCTCGACGGACTCACCAGCGAGATCCACACCATCATGGCCAGGGGTCAGTACCTCACCGCGCTGACACTTCTCGAGACGGCACTCACGCCGATCACCGGCGACTACGACCTGATCATCATCGACTCCCCGCCAGGCGAGCGTGCCCTCCAGACACTTGCCGCCCGCGCAGCGCACCACCTCGTGATCCCCACCGCCCCCGACGACTGTTCCATCGATGGCTTGGGAGCGGTGTTCGGACGCTTCCAGCATCTCCGCACCGAAGGAGGCAACCCCGAGCTCAACATGCTCGGTGTCGCGCTCACGCTCACCGTCACCCAAGCGACAGCTGTCCAACGACGCGTCCGCCACACCCTCTCTGAGCTTCTCGACGACCGGGTCGAGGTCTTCGCGTCGACCGTCCGCTTCGCCCAGGCCGCCGCAGTCGCTTGCCGGCGCGACGGCCGCCTCGCCCACGAGTACGAACAAGTCGCCCTCAACGCTGAGCCCCGGTACGCCACCACCGGCCCTGTCGAGGCCTACAGCCGCGCCGCAACCGGCCTCGCCAGCGACTACCAGAACCTGACCAACGAGATCCTCACCGCCCACACCAACCACCAACTCAGGAGACCCGCATGAGCGACCCCCGCGCCACCATCACCCGCACCGTCGTCGGTCCCACCAGCCCCCCGACCGCCTCGACGATCACCACCACGGCGGTGCCCAGCGCTCCGATCATCGAAGGCCGGCTCATCGGCAAACGCCACGGCAACATGCGCAGCGTGGGCCTCACCCTCAGCCGCACAGCGGCCGACCACATCTACGCACTCGCCAAGACTCACGACATCACCCTCGGCGAAGCACTCATCCACTCACTGCGACGCGCCGCGATCGAGACGCACGTCGATGATGCGTTCCGACGCAGTCCGGGTGACCCGACCACCACTCGAGGACCGAGGATGCGTCGCGGGCTCGACGCCCGAACCGTCTACGTCCTCCTCACGCCTGACGAAGCCCGATGGATTTCCAACCTCGCCACCGAACGCAACTGCACCGTCTCCGACCTCGCGACCCGCAGCATCACAACAGCGTTCGCAACGTCAGGCGACGCCGGTGAGACTTGACCAACACTGCACCATCCCGTCTCGGTACGTCGACGTTCGATGAGCGCTCGCGAGTTCGACGGCGGCGACGGGCGTGTCGCCGACAGAGGAGATCTCTGCGGTCACCATGTCAGCCGATGCGCGCGAGACTGTTGTCGTGGGTGGATCTGAGATCTGCGGGGCGTGTCAGCAGCGGAGGTTGCGTGGTCACCACGATCGTTCGGGCACGGTCTTCATCTGCAGCCAGTGCCAGGCGGACGCCGAGCAGTTCATTCGCATTCAAGACACCATCTTGGGCGAAGCATCCCAACCAGCCGACGCGCCGCCCCTCGTCGACGGCCAGGCCGTCTGATCGCTCGGGGCCGACGCCGAGCGTTCGGCAGGCGCTAGATCGGCAGGTATGGGCGGGTTCAATCGACGTGTAAGTGCGAGTGGGGCTGGACGGCTTCTGCACCTTGGCCCGTCACCAGAATGTTGGCGGAGCATCCGGTGTCGAGGTGATCGAGGAGAACATCGAACATCGAAATCTCGCGGACAGTTAGCTCCACCTCGCGCGCTGCTCCGTCGACAACGACGCGAGCGACGACGTCGCCCACGTTCAGAAGCCCCTCGAACAGCGTGCCGATGATCGTTGTCCCGAGATTGCCTGCGACGCACTCGTGAACCCAGAAGTCCGCACCGGCGCCCACGCCGATCAGACTGCACGGTCTGGACAGGAGCGTCAACCCGTACCTATCGGTAGCTCGGCGCTCTCCGCCGACGTCGTGTGCGCTCCAGGTCGGCGGGTTCAACCGGTCGATGCAACGAGCTCGGCGAACTTCTCTGATGGTTTCATGTAGCCGAGGGATTTGCGTGGTCGTTCGTTGAGGCTCTGAGCGATTCGCTCGAGATCGGTGACGGTGTGGATGCTGAGGTCGGTGCCTTTGGGCAGGAACTGACGCAAGAGTCCGTTGGTGTTCTCGTTCGTCGGTCGCTGCCATGGCGAGTGCGGATCGCAGAAGTAGACCTGGACGCCGGTGTCGATGGTGAACTGCCGGTGCTGCAACATCTCGCGTCCCTGATCCCAGGTGAGCGATCGCACGAGCGCGGCGGGCAGCCGTTGGATCGCTTCCGTCGCCGCTTCACGAACAGCAGCAGCACCGTGATCGTTGGGCAGATGCAGCAACACTGTGAGACGCGTGGTTCGCTCCACCAGCGTCCCGACAGCAGAACGCGACATCGCACCGATGATCAGATCGCCTTCCCAGTGACCGGGGACCGCTCGATCGGCGACCTCGGGCGGCCGCTCAGTGATCGGGACCATGCCAGCGATCTGTCGACGACCATCGGAGCGGTGCTGCGCCAGGCGCTTCGTCCGGCCGGTCCGCAAACACCTGGTCAGTTCACGTTTCAGCTCACCTCGACCCTGGATGAACAACGACTTGTAGATCGTCTCGTGGGACACGCGCATCCTCGACCTCGCAGACGAGATCTAGGTAGATCACGACGTCGTCACCTGTGAGCAACCGCACGCTCATGCTGTCCTCTGCTGTCGTCACGTCCCAAGGGTAGAGATCCTCCTGCACGTCGGGGAACACGACCGGGCCAGCTATCTGGTCGAGTGGCGGTAGGGCCAATTCGCACGAGGTCGACCACCCAGATCTGTAGATATTCCGGGAATCAAAAGCGCCGACCGTCCCACACCGTTGGTCCGGTAGCAGCCCTGATGGCACAATGCCCCGTTGCTCTTGCGAACAAATGTAGCATAAAAGTCACAGAAAAGCTGTAACCGAACCGCTCTTGCCGGACATGCGCGGGAGGCCGGACGCACGCTCCCCGCTGCGCGGTCCAGCTGAGATCTGGTCTCAGCGACCTACACTCGGCAACCTTCCAACTCGACGAGCGCGGTCGCGTAGTGGACCGAACCGCTCGAGTTCTTGGACGCCCAGGTGGTGTTGACCGCCGCACCGGCGCACCGGCGCACCGGCGCTGCGGCGGGTCGTCGTGTCGGCGCGCTCGAACGGCCGGTGTCGCAATTCGCGGACGAGTTCGGGGTGTGTTGGGAGACGATCATGAACGCGGTGGCTCGACCCCGGCGCCCCGCTCGTCGATGATCCCGGCCGGGTCGGTCCGGTGCGCCAGTTGGGTGTCGATGAGACGTCGTTCCTGCGCGCGAACCGACACCATCACAAGATCTACGTCTTGCCCGAGCACAACGGCTCGCGGCAACGCCACCGCCACTTCCAGATCCGCAACCGTTGTGGGCCGATCGACACACTCCAGATCGCGGACATCGACCTACATCCGATCCTGCGACTCGGCACGCATCCACTCAGCAGGCACCACGCCCGAGGCTCGGTCGTCTCTACCTCGATCGTCACCTCACCATCGGCCTCGGACACGCCGATGACGAGATCCCAGCACCCGTTCTCGGACCCTCACCCCAAGTCCTCTCCTCACTTCAACCAGAAGAGCCCGACTTGCGTCGGCCACCGGAGCGACGTCACTTGGCCATAACTCAAGCGTAGCCACGCGCAACCGCGAGAGCGGCCGCGGTGGAAGCTGCTACATCCTCAAGATACCCCTGGTAGGCCTCGATCTGCGAGACCAATTGTTCGTTGTATACGGACGAGAAGGTCGAACCGAGCGAGCCTTGCGCAACGCAGTCGGCGTCGGCTTGGGCCACGACGCCCGCCACATTGCTATTGCTGTAGGCATATGAGCGCGCTTCAGCAAACGACTGGAAAGAAAAGCCCGCCGACCCCATGCAAGCCACCCAGGACTCGATTGCAGCAGCAACGGTTGGATCTGCCATCGTGTTTCCGAGCGCGAGATTCCGGAGATTGCCAACGAAGAATTGTGAGATTAGAGCATCCTCAAGGCTTCCGTACATTGCAACTCGGGCCTCGGAGATGCACCCCGAACGAGGCGTCGCCATCGGACTGCCGTTCAAATCGACTTCAACTGTGTCGTCCCAGTCTCCAGCCAGGACTAGATTGTATCTTTCCTGCTCCGCTGGACTAAGGGACGAAAGGTAATCGACGTTAGTGCTGTCAACCGCCTCGGGCCCGACTGACGCATAGGAAACCGAACTGTCCCCCGTGAAAGGGAAGTTCTGCTTGAACGCCTCCTCCGAACCACGGGCAGAGGCTTCCGCCGTCGAAAGCGCCACTGCACTGTATTCGAATCCAGCTGCTTGCATACATTTCGCAGTTAGGGCATCCTCAACAGCCGTCAGGAGGGCACGATCATCAGGAAGAAGTATTAGTGTCTCGGGGTCCACGACAGCTGCGCCGTCCGATACCACCGTTCCGTTGCTACTTTCGTCGGTGCTGTTGCTCGCTGAGGTCTCGGTGCCCGGAGGCTGAGTGCCCGCGCTACTGCCCGACGATGTTGAGCTTCTACAGCCCGCTAGCAAGATCATTGCACAAAGCGGGAAGACCCGAACGAAACTTAGCTTCATCATGAAGAGAGACTGCTACCTCAGCACACCGAGTTGAATGTGTGCGACGCACCTCGATCATCGAAGTTCTGGCCCACTATATTCGGGATGTTGCCGATAGATGTATTCTTCAACCAGCAGACGTAGTATCCTCCAAAGCCGGTGAAATCGTACTGCCGTACCACGAATCTTGTCGACCGATTCCAGTTCGAATCATCCGCATTGATCATCCAGCTTGGCCAAGCTGGAAGGTCACCGACATTTGACATGAAGCTTCCTCCGAACGACACGTTGCTCCAAGTACAGAATGGGCCGCCGGAACTCGGGCAATCCGAAGCACCTGCACCAACCGTGTTGCTCGAACTGATGGCCAATGCTCCGGCGGCCATCGCTGTAGCCGCCAGAATCACCGTCACTCGCCGCCTTAGGGTTACCGTAGCCGTGAGGTTCTCCCTTCTCGTTGAACTGCTTAGAGGATAGACTGCAAGCGCAGTTTCTGTCAATGGTGAGTTCTAGGTGGTGCATCGGCCGGAGCTTGATCTAAGTTGCCGCGCTAAGAAATGTTGCCTCCACAACTTCCCGATCACGTCCTCAACTTGACTCGCTGGTCATTGCTCGGTTGAACGCCTCGAACGCGAACGCTGCTCGCCCCGACACGTCAACGGCATGCCATTTGTCAGCTTCGGAGTGTTTCGGCTGCGGGGGTGCGTGCGGCTCGAATGGCGGGGAGGAGGCCGGCGATGGCGCCGGTGGCGAGTCCGACGAGGGGTGCGGTGAGGATGGTGGTGGGGTTGATGGTGGTGGTCCAGTCGCGGGCGAGGCTTGCTGCGACGACGCCGAGCAGGCCGAGGCTGGCGCCGATGATCCCGCCGAGGGTGCCGATGATGGCGGCTTCGGTGGCGATCTGACGGCGGATGTGGGTGCGTCTGGCGCCGAGAGCTCGGCGGAGTCCGATCTCGCCGCGTCGTTCGGTCCCGGAACGCGCGAATTCTTTGGAGCTATTCGTCTAGATTCGTAGAAACGTGTCGACCATGGATCATGAGTGCAGGACACAGCTCGCCGACGCCGTACGGAGGCGTGGACCTCGCACACCTAGTGGTGCGTCGCGGATTCAGTGATGCGGTCGAGGGTGGCACGTCCTCGCTTGACTTTGGTGATGATGTCGTCGACGGTCTTGGTCCACACGAACGGCTGGGGGTCGTGGTTCCAGTGTGATGCCCACACATCGATCGCTTCTTC